>CAYFWY010000077.1:0-9003 GCA_964346895.1 uncultured Candidatus Bathyarchaeia archaeon
CGCCATGTCCAATCAAACAGTCTCTCTCCATCTCGCCAAACCGCAATCCGCCACCTCTTGCACGCCCCTCGGTCGGTTGCCGTGTCAACATTTGGACTTGTCCTCGGGCCCTTGCGTGAATCTTATCTGCAACCATGTGGTGAAGTTTTTGGTAATATACTATGCCCATGAAAATGTCGGCAACAAATTTTTCACCCGAAACGCCATTGTAAAGAATTTCTCGACCAGTATGGCTGAAGCCCAGTTTGACTAACTCCCTTTTTAATTGCTCCGGCTTCTCATTGGTGAAGGGTGTCCCATCAACTGGTCTACCTCTTGCTGCAGCAACCTTTCCAGCCATTGACTCAAGGAACTGCCCGATTGTCATTCGTGACGGTATTGCATGGGGATTAACTACAATGTCTGGAACGATTCCTCCTGGGGTGAAAGGCATATCTTCCTGGGGCACAATCATTCCAATAACGCCTTTTTGTCCGTGACGAGAAGCAAATTTGTCGCCAAGTTCCGGGATACGTTGATCACGGACTCTAACCTTTACCAACTTGCTTCCTTCACGTGTCTCTGTTATAAAGATGTCATCTACAACGCCGGTCTCAGATTGTCTCACATCAACAGATGTGTCTCTCATGGTTGGGCCTTTGATTTCAAACTCTTTGTATTCCTCGAGGAATCTGGGTGGACTCGTTCTGCCAATAAGAACATCGCCGCCTGCTACCTCGGATTCTAGACCAACAATACCGTCTGGTTCGAGAAGGCGGTAATATTGTTCGCCTCGATATCCTCTGATCCCCGTCTCTGGTAAAACAAATCGGTCTCTAAGGCCGCCCAGGTATTGGCGGCACTCAGCCGCATAGATGCGATAGAAGGTGGAGCGTGCCAAACCCCGTTCGATGGAGGCCTTGTTGAAGATGAGGGCGTCTTCCATATTGTAGCCTTCGAAGGAGACAATGGCAACAACACAGTTTTGACCCGAAGGTCGAAGGTCGTATCCTATGATATCCATGGGCTTCGTCTTTGTCAGAGGTGTTTGCGGGTGGTGTAGAATGTGGGAACGGGAATCAACTCGATGGAGGAAGTTGGTTACGTTTATTCCAAGAGCTTGTTTAGCCATAGCCGCCTCATAGGAGTTGCGTGGAGATTGGTTGTGTTCCGGATAAGGTATGATGGAAGCGCATATTCCGAGCATGGTGTAAGAAGCAATCTCGACATGAGTGTGTTCAGGGGTAACTTCATCAAGATTTAGAGCAACAAACACGTTTTCTTCTTCTTCGGCATCAATATATTCGATTATTCCGTTTTTGATAAGGCTCTCCCAAGTTAATTCTCCGAAGCGAATTTTTTCGATGTGCTCCAACTGTATTCTCGCTAATCCGTTCTCAACTACTATGAGAGGTCGGCGTACACGCCCTTCATCGCAATTAACGTAAATCTCTTCACCATCTCCGTAAAGCTTTGAAAAATTAGCAACGTTGATTTCTGTTGATATCTCCCCTTTCCCACGTTTCCGCCTTAATTCATCCACTAACTCTTGTGGGGACATGCAGTAACCAATTATACACCCATCCACGAATATTTTAGCTCCTGAAATTCGTAGAGCCTCATTTGTTTCTTGAATTGGAACAACACCCATTCGATAAAGGATTTGCTTCATTTTTTCGGGATCAACGCTAACGGATATGGAAGCAGCTAAAGCGAGGTTTTTTACCAAACCGCAGTTAGAGCCCTCAGGTGTTTCATTTGGACACAATCGTCCCCAATGAGTTGGGTGCAAGTCTCGTGCCTCGAAGTTGGGCTGACTACGACTGAGAGGGGACTGCAGCCTTCGTAGGTGGCTTAGGGTGGAGACTGTGTTTGTTCGATCAAGAAGTTGGGTGATGCCGACTCGACCTCGCCCCCAGTTGCCTGTTGCAAGGGCGTGTTGAAGACGGTCAGTGATGATTCCTGGACGGACAGCTGCTGAAACCGTGATCATTTGTCGTTTGACACCCATCCGTTCAAGCTGGTATTTTATGTCTCTACACAAATTTCTGAAAGCTATCCTGAAAAGATCGGCGAGCAGTGGACCAGCAAGTTTTAAACGTTTATTCTTGAAGTGATCTTTGTCGTCTGACTTTCTTCTTCCAAGCTTCAGTTCGATAACTCGGCAAGCCATTTCTCCGAGGAAAAGCGCTTTTTCTACACGTTTTTCGATTGTTCGACCAATGTGTGGTAGAAAGTTTCGGTCAATTATGTTCTCGGCCTTTTGTAGGCGGTATTCTTCTATTTGCCCGTGAGCTACACGGTTTCCGATGAACATTGTGGCGTCTTTGATAGTGTCGAAGCCTGTCGCCTTCTCAAAGGAAGCTTCAAGCTCGTTTTGAACGATTTTTTCTGGAGAAACCGTTTCGACAATTTCTTTGTCGGATTCCAACCCGAGTGCTCGCATCAAGATCATGAAGGGAATTTCTGTGGGAACTCCGGGTATTGAAACATAGAGAGCCTTATCAGACTTCATTCGTAGCTGAATTCTTGCTCTGAAGCCCACAGTAGTAGAGAATATTTTTGCTTGATAAACGGGTTTTGCTCCGCGCGTGTCGATGTCTATGAGGACACGATTTGCAGCTAGATCTTCCATCGCGACAACGACACGTTCGGAACCGTTAACGACGAAGTAGCCACCTGGGTCGTTTGGGTCCTCTCCATGTTCAATTAGCTCTTCTGGGGTTAGTTGGGAGAGGATGCAGAGTTTGGACTTTAGCATAACTGGAAGGTTGCCTATTAAAACGAGTTCGGGTTCCTGTTCTCTTCCATCAATTATTGGAGTCATTTCCAGGGCGAGGGGTGCAGAATAGGTTAGGTTTCGGAAGCGGGCTTCCATTGGGAAGATTTCATGTTTTGTTCCATCAACCTCAGTGATGTATGTTCCGCTGATTTTTGATTGAGGATCAATTATCCACAGTTGGCCAAATTTTATACTGTAGGGCATTTCTGGAATTTCGATGTTTATTTCGCCAGTTTCGTCTACAACTTCTTGGATTCCATCATCTATGAATTTGTTGTATGAGTCTAAATGTTGTCTAACTAAGCCTTTTTCTTTAAAGAAAGATTTTTGTAGAAGAAGAAGATCGTCTTGTGAGATTTCCAAATTTCTTTAATTCCTCCATAAAATTCTGTAATAAAGGGGAAAAATCGAACGGTTTGTTACGGTTCTTTTCAAATTGGGAGTTTCCTCCGCTGGGTCGGCGTCATCCGACCCGAAAAATCGGGTCTCCTTAATTGTTTCCAATTTTGCTTTGGAAGCTATCAACTCAGAGGCTAAGATTAGTCTTATAAACATTACTATTCCAAAATCAAAACATTTAGAGACAGAGGGATACCAAACAAGATCTACCATAATTAGATACAAAAACAGCAGAATTACCAAAAAAGTTAATGGCGCCCTGGCCGGGATTTGAACCCGGTTCCCGTTAAATAGCTATTAGCCATTTAGAGTCGGGCGGGCTTACTGCACCCGGCACCTTGTTTGCCAAGATGTGACAGCCGCCTATACTAGACCGGACTATACTACCAGGGCACCTCAGCATCTCAGTTTGTAGATGAAGGGGATACTTAAATTTTTTATTCACCGAAGAGCGATTGGTCTATAAATTTGCGTGCGCGCGGAGTTGACCCAATTTCTTATTCTATGCGCGCTCATGTTAGCTATCTTGTGTGCACGAATTTGTTCTTTTCAACCGTGATCTTGTAGACGATCCGCTCATCTATGGATTGCTTTTCAGGAACCGTCCGTGCAGAGACTTCGATAAATTCACCAGCTACGCCAGCAGTCAACTTCTTGTAAAGTATCTCTTCCACTTGGAAGACTCCAGCGGAATTTGTCATGTTAATTGTTATACCTATCGGCTTTTCCCTTCCTTTTGTTATCTCTACCTCTCCTATAGACATGGCGGAGACACAGTGAATGTTCACATTCCCCATTTCATAAGGCGTCCGCCCCCTTCCCTTAGTCATATCGGTGCCATCAGCTACTTTCACCAGACTAGCTTCCAGAGTATAACTTGGTAGTGATTCCATATGTGTATAGACGCAGTGCAAAATGAAGCCGCGAATTATTCCCTGTTTCCTCTAGTCACCAAAGATCTGAGTTAGCAACGTATTCAATATTGACATCGCCAAAATTTCGCTGTGCAAATTATGATCAGACCTGTTCACTTGATTACCTATATCATGCAGGAGCCCAGCCAAGAGAACAATAAGGTGGGCGTCATCTAGATCCCACTCTGGACAAGATCCCCCTGAGCTGAAGTCTCGCGTGTTGCCTTGACGATGTCAGGTTGAACTCCAGCCTCAACCAAAAGCTCCAGCATCTTCAAAGCATTGGCTGTCACCACTTTTGCATGAATGTCACCGTGAGCGTTATATCCCATCGTGGTTACTGCTATGTAGTCAGCCATGTCCCACTGAGCCGACATGGAAGAATCGTTGCGAATTATATCCCAAACTCTCCGGGTCTTCGGATACTTGGATACAATGTTGTCGATTGTTTCTTCAGCCTGTATAAGCAAGGATTCATCTATAACTCCTCGCCACTTACGAATTTCTTTAACTGATAAAATCATACACACCCCCTCCACAGTAATAATACACACAATCATCTTAAGAGACTTAGTGCGCGATTTATAATTAAAATGAGAGAGTACTTTACACGCGCAAAAACGTAAATGTTAATATGAAAAATAGCTCCTTATCAAGGCACAATTGGGTTGGTAATAATGGAAGAAGTAACTGTTGCTGATGTTAAGCCACAATTGGTTGCTGGAATAAGGAAGAGTGGACATTATCGGGAAATAGCTGAATTGCTGCCTGAACTCCATGAACATGCAACAAAGAAAGGAGCTACCTTCAAGACTCCTCCAAAATTTGTGTGTCATGAAACTGCAGAAGAAGCCACGGAAGCAGAAAAAACTGGCAATGCACTAATAGAAGTCGCCGCACCAATCGAAACGAAAATAGAAGAGATAAAGTGCTACACTCTTCCAAGCGGGAAAATGGCAAAGATTGTTCATAAGGGTCCCTACGACAAATGCGAGCCAACTTGTAACAAAACATTTGCCTTGATCAAAAAGAATGAAAAGACAAATACTGGCCCCACCAGAGAGGCCTATTTGAACGACCCAAGAGAAGTTAGTTTAGAAGAAGCCCTGACCGAGATATGAATACCAATTAAATAAACGTACACGAGAAAAACTGACAGAGCTATAAACGTATCACCAGAATTTCAAGAGAGAGAACAAAATGGGCACCAGAAAATACCTGATGTATGGTTTCATTGTAGGATTATCTTTCCTTGCAATTAGATTAGGATATGTCGAGGTCACAGAACGTATAAGCCAAACCGCACAGTCTCTAGGAATAATTTTCATATCAGCCGCACTCTTCATCAAGATCATACAATTCCTCAAAAAAGGCCCCGTTTTTAACCCTAAAGCTGACAACTTTCTCATAGGATTTAGTTTCTCAAGTGCAATAGTATCTTTCTTATTGTATGGACCTAGTTTCCCTTAGTTTTATCTATTCTTTTAGATATACTAAGAAATATCTTCACAGCAGACACGCACGCACGCCAGAGAGCAAATCCACGCAGCTCTAACATCGAGAATAGACAGTAATTTGTAATAAGGAAGCTTCCCTAAAAATTTTTTCAATCTAATTTTCATTTTTTGATTCAGTGGAAATGAGAAACATCCCTATTTCCGCGAAAAAGTTTGGAAAAAAATTTACTCTTTTATTCTTTCTCACGAAGACCGCGTCCTTAATTGTAATGTTCCTCTGAGTGCAATATTCAATGAAATCGGAAATTCCCAGAAAATGTAAATTTGGTGTTTCATACCATTCATGGGGGAGTGAAGGAGTTATAGGAACTTTGCCTCGAAAAAAAATTTGAAATCTTGCAGAATAATGCACAAAATTTGGAAAACTGACAATAGTGTGTTTTCCAACCCTCAAAGCCTCTCTTAGGACAAAGTCTGGTTGTTTCACCTGCTGAAGAGTCTGACTTAAAATAACATAATCAAACGACTTATCTGCATATTCAGCTAGACCAGTGTCTATATCTTGGTTAAAAACGCTTAATCCCCGCTCTACACATTCATGGATTGCTTGTTCGTCGATCTCTATACCTTGGACATGTGCTTGCTTCTTGTGAATAAGTAGAGACATTAACTCTCCATTTCCACAACCCAAGTCCAATGTTGAGGAGGATCTCTTGATCCAATTGAGAATAACAATATATTCTAATCTAGGAGAAGGGTCTTCTACTTTCATGCAAATCCTCCTTGTCTGTTGAACACAGTTCTTAGGAAATGTTTGATTAGGTGCGTTTCTTCATTGACTTCCAAGAGAAATGCGTCATGTCCATAGGTCGAATTGATCTCGCAGTAGATCGTATCAACCCCGGCAAGTTTACATGCTCTCACAATTTCTTGGGATTGATATGATGGATAAAGCCAATCCGACTTAAACGCTATAACGAGCACTTTGGCCTTTAGTCCTATGAAGATTTCAGAGAGCTTTTTTCCATTCAAAATGTTGAAGTAGTCACTCGCTTTGGTAATATATAGGTAAGAGTTGGCATCAAATCTTTTTACAAAGTTGTCCCCCCTACATCGCAGATACCCTTCCACCTCAAAGTCTGTCCCAAACTTGAACGCTCTTTTATGATTCTTGAGGCGTCTACCGAATTTCTCAGCCATCGATATGTTACTCATATATGTAATATGCCCTATCATTCTGGCAACAGCTAACCCTCTACGCGGCGAATTCCAATAATAGTCTCCATTTCTCCAATTATGATCAGCCATGATCGCTTGTCGACCTACCTCGTTAAAGGCGATTTGTTGAGGAGAGTGTTTCATAGTTGTCGCAATTGGAATCGCAGAACATATTCTCTCCGGATAAGAAACCATCCATTGCAAAACTTGCATTCCCCCAATGGATCCGCCGACTACAGTTAAGAGCCTTTTAATCCCCAGATAGTCGATCAAGCGACACTGCGCATTAACCATATCCTTTATCGTCACGATTGGAAATTCTAAGCCATAGGGTTTATCTGTTTCAGGGTTTTTTGATGATGGACCTGTTGAGCCCTTGCAGCCTCCCAGCACGTTGGAGCATATGACAAAATATTTCTCTGTGTCCAAAGCTTTTCCTGGTCCAATCATTGCATCCCACCAACCAGGGTGTTTATCTCCCTTATGAAATCCTGCGGCGTGAGCGTCTCCAGAAAGAGCGTGGAGAACTAAGACGGCATTCGACTTTTGGTGATTAAGCTTGCCGTATGTTTCGTAAGCTAGAGTGATGGGACCAAATTTTTCTCCCGATTCCAGAGAAAATTCTTTCGATGGATTACCAAATGTATAATACTTTATTTCTACTAGTCCCACATTTCCATCTTGGCCTGTCACTAGTTATCACCTCTGTCCTCTGGATGGCAAGCGACAAAAAGAGGGCTTCCCATAGGGTCGCTGCGTACTGATTTTATCGCTTGACCGCAGCTCGTAATGCTTGATCAATGTCCTCCTTAATGTCTTCAACATCTTCAATGCCAATTGAGAGTCGAATATAATCCTCCGAAACCCCTGTCTCCGCTTGCTCTTCTCTGGTTAATTGCTGATGCGTTGTTGATGCAGGATGAATAACTAAGCTCTTTGCATCTCCTATGTTGGCAAGATGAGAAAGAAGTTTTACTGATTCGATGAACTTCTTACCAGTTTCTAATCCTCCCTTTATTCCAAAACCTACAAGGCCTCCATAATTGCCCTTAAGGTATTTATTCGCCAGTTTATGACTGGGGTGCTCTTTCAATCCTGGATAATTAACCCATGTGACCAAAGGATGTTCTTTTAGAAATTTAGCCACTACAAGAGCATTATCAGAATGCTTTTTTACTCTCAAAGGCAGAGTTTCTAGTCCTTGAAGAAACAGGAAAGCATTGAAAGGACTCAATGCTGGTCCTAGATCTCGAAGCAGTTGGACCCTTACCTTGATGATGAAAGCTACATTTCCTAGCCCTTGGAAGTTTCCGAAGGTTTCCCAATATTTTATTCCATGATAACTTGGGTCAGGTTCAATGAACTCAGGAAATTTACCGTTACTCCAATCAAATTTTCCAGAGTCAACAATTACTCCACCGATAGATGTTCCATGTCCCCCAATGTACTTGGTAGCGGAAGCTACGATTATGTCCACTCCGTATTCTATAGGTTTGACTAATCCTGTGCCGATAGTGTTATCAACAACGAATGGGATGCCTGTTTCATGCGCTATTTCCGCAATAGCCTCAAAATCTGGGACATCCAGTTTTGGATTGCCAATTGTCTCCGCGTATATTGCTCTCGTTTTCTCCGTAATTGCTCTCCTAAATTCGTTTGGCTTTGTGGAGTCAACGAACGTGACCCTTCTTCCTAGTTTAGGAAAAGTATAGTGAAATAATTGATAGGTCCCACCGTAGAGGTTATTGGCCGACACAATTTCGTCACCAACCTGTGTAATTGCCAAAAGCGCTAGAGTTTCTGCAGCCTGTCCAGAAGCCACAGCCAACGCACCTGTGCCTCCTTCAATAGCTGCAATCCTTCTTTCGAATGCATCATTTGTCGGATTCATTATTCGAGTATAGATATTTCCAAACTCTTTGAGAGAAAAGAGATTCGCAGCATGTTCAGTGCCTCTAAAAACATACGATGTTGTCTGATATATTGGAACTGCTCTTGCTCCCGTCGCTGGGTCTGGTACTTCCTGTCCCGTATGTAATGCCAGTGTCTGTAATCTTTTTTTTGACATTTCAACATGCACCCTGTGTTTTATTTAATGTTTTAGAGGCTTCAATACATAACACTGTTATAATTCTTCTTGTTGAAAATATTCCAAAACGAATATTACCACTGACCAAGATTCCGGTACGAATGCATTCCTTGTGGCGGGCCCGGGGGGAATTGAACCCCCGACCCCCGGGTTAAAAGCCCGGTG
>CAYFWY010000078.1:0-8980 GCA_964346895.1 uncultured Candidatus Bathyarchaeia archaeon
GATAAACCTTGGTGGAATACTGCTGTTGAAACTCCGATCATCGAATAAATTCTATTTTCTCTTCAGTATTTGTTTAATTGCCCTGTAAGTTTCTCTTCTGGAAAGACCCACTCTTGAGAGCGGTATGTCGAATGTCTCTTCTTTAGAGTACAGCCTGATTTGAGCCTCACTTTGTGGAGTAATATGAATTGAGACGTCTGTGTAGTTAGACCACCTACCCTCGACTAGGTCTCCCCCTTTCCAAAGTTTAAACCCTTTACTACTCAATGAGAACACGGTATGATACCGTTTTTTGTAGATTGGGTAGGCTGCTATGACTGAGAAGGCGAGCAAGACCAAGAGAGACAATAACATATAATCTACGAGCCCGCTCAGACCAAAAAACAAAAGCGTAACCAAAATAAGCGTACCCAACGAGAATATTATGGCGACGCCTTTCAAGTAGTCCGGTACGTGGAGTGGCTCAAATCTTGCTTCGGTTAATTTCAAATTTTTCTTGAGAGCTCTTCCAAGCACGTTGTTTGATGAGATTTCACTCTTCGAAGCGAGACTGTATGCCGCTACGCCTACTTTTTCGTCTGCAAGGTTTGAAACAGCATTTTTTACATTTTTTTCTATGGGTTTTGCCTGAACAAATGTGATGAATACCCAGTCATCGGCGCCGAACTTGCGTTTGCATGATAGAATGAGTTTTCTCAGAGATTTGACGCTAAGTTCAGTGGATGTGTAGAGTATAAGGTGAATCTTATACTTCGGCGTTACGAAAAATGAGAATATTCTGGAGAGGAAGAATCCTTTCTCGGTTAGACTTCCCACAGCGTATATGGGAACTGTGAAGTCGCCTAAGACATAGTCTCTGTAGATTTCTGTGAAATTCGCTAGCCATCTGAGGTTTCCTTTGGCAAGTCGCTCTTCAAACATATCAGTGATGAAACCTAGTTCTTGAGACATGTAGCACACCAGACACTTGGATACTGAAAACTGAAAAGAAAGGGGGGGGTGAAGTTATTTAAAGCTACTCTGGTGGGATGCTCAGGTACAGGGTTCTCATGTCGACGCCTTTAGTTGTGTTTCTGTACATGTAGTAGACGTATAGCAGTATTCCAACAGCGATGCAACCCCAGAAGCCCAGGGCACTTACTACGTCTTCGGTACCTGAAGGCGAGAACATGAAGCCAACAGACTCCCTCACGAACGTGAACAAGCAGTATCCTGCTAACAACGACGCTATAGAACCTAGTCCTACCACGGTTCCTATTGAATGCTTGACCGCAGCTCTGTCATAGATCTCTTTTCTCTCCAGTGGAAGCAGCATCATCGATACGCAGAAGAGGGTTAGGAAGGTCGCATCGAATATGTCAGCTCCAACCACTCCTGCAAATTGGACATAACCCCCTAAGTCAGCAACGTTTGACTCGGCTACGCACCCGACGATTCCAAATATCCCAGTGATGATCAATGCCCAAGTCGGTGAGTGCCACCTCTCGCTGACTTCCGCCACCTTTTCAGGCATCATTTTGTCAAAAGACATGGCGAACATGGTTCTAGATGCGACTAGGAGGAACGGTGGTATGTCGTTTGCAAGCCAGAGTACGCCAGCCAGCGCGATTAGCCATGAAAGCCATCCTAAGCCCAATCCTCGAGCGATTATAGATGCAATCCCTGTGCTCCATGCGGCTTGGAAATTTGGAATAGTGGCCCTAGCCGCTTTTACTGCGTCTTCAGTTGCACCTGGTGGATAGCTTAGCCAAGAGTATGACTGGAAGAAACTCCACTCGTCTTCGCCAACAGTCGTTTCAGCTACGCCCAAAGTTGATATCGCTGAGAAAGACGAAGATCCTAAGTAGATCAACATTATTATGAGGCCAGACATTAGAACTACCATCGGAAGCTTTTTGTTTGCCTCTTTGACCTCTCCGGCGATGAAAGTGACCGAATACCATCCCATGTAGGCCCAGAAGGCTCCAGCAAGTGCATATGAAAAGGCGTCGTAGAAAGTTGCTGTGCTCGCTGCCATGTCTCCTCCTGCCGGACTTAACGCTAGGTCTACAAATGTCGATGGCGGTTGTCCCATAACCTCTTGCACACCCGTTGCAAGTGGCCCCGTGGCGCTGGGGTCCATGGCGCCAGCGATCCACATTGCGAAGAAGGCAACTGTGATTATGAGTATTGGCCAGAACATCCCGTGCATGAGCCAACCGTAGAGTCTTACCCCGAACAAGGCAAGTGCTGTAAAGATTATAATGATTAGGACGCCTCCAAGGAAGAGTATTTCTGCACTGAAGGATATTACCGTTGGTGCTAGGGCAATGCTATAGAATATCATGATGGCTTCAAAGACCGCTACCCCGATTAGTCCGTAGGAAAAGGCTTCAGCGAGGAACATTAGCCAGCCAGCGTTGTATCCCGCAAACGGATGGATAACTCTTGAAATGGTTACGTATCCACCACCAGATCTTGGCATGGCAGCCGTAACATATCCAGCAGCGTAACCAGTGATCATCACTATTATGCCGCAGACTAGGAAAGCCCAGAATATGGCTGGAAGACCTAGTGGAAGCTGATTGGTTGGCACTGGCCTCGGACCCGTGAATTGGAATGCTCGTGCCTGCCAGCCTAAGCCGACGACGTGGGACATGATAATGATTACTCCCAGCATAAAGCCTACTTCTCTGACTAGCCCTGTAGCTTCTCTAGCGAACAATCCAGTTTTTTCACCCATTTTTCTATCCACCTTATTTTTCAAAACGTTCTTATCGTTTTGCATTTAGAGAATTTAAGATTTTCCGTAACTATAATGTTAGACTTAAATATCTCTACCACTTTCAGAAATATAGAATCAAGTTAGGAATGGTTTGATTGACGCCTCTATTTGGAAGGAAGGATAAGAAAACTAGGATTCTCTTCGCCACGGATATGCATGGATCTGAGGGGGTTTGGAGAAAATTTCTAAACGCCTCATCAATGCTGAAAATAAACGTAGCTATATGTGGAGGCGACCTAACTGGAAAGATGATCGTTCCGATAATCGAAAGAAAAGATGGAAAATATGCTTACTACCTGATGGGCAAAAATCATCTAATTGACTCAAGCGGATTGGAAAAAGCAATCAAAGACGTGCGAGGGATAGGATACTACCCATATTTGACTAACGAAAAAGAATTTGAGGAAATGAGTAAAAACCGCGCAAAAGTAGATGAAGTTTTTTCCGAAGTTATGAACTCAACGCTCAAAAACTGGCTTGACCTAATCCGCGAGAAAGTTCCAAACGAAACCCAAGTAATCGTATGTCCTGGAAATGACGACAGATTTCCAGTGGACGCCTTAATCGGAGATCACCCAGACGTAATAAACGCAGAAGGAAAAGTGATAGAAATCGACGAATCCCATGAGATGATAAGTACAGGTTGGGTTAATCCCAGTCCCTGGAACACTACCAGAGAAGATGACGATGAAAAACTCGAGGTAAGACTGGAAAAATACATTTCTCAACTAAAAAACACTGAATCAGCCATATTCAACTTCCACGCTCCACCCTATCAAACTAACTTGGATGAAGCCCCATTGCTCGACGATAACCTAAATCCTGTGATCCAGGGAGGAAGGGTTATGATGGTTCCAGTGGGCTCCAAAGCCGTTAAAAAAATGATTGAAAAGTACCAACCATTCCTAGGATTACATGGACACATACACGAAGCATCGGGTTCAATCAAAATCGGTAGAACACACTGCGTCAACCCTGGAAGCGAATATGCAGAAGGAATTTTGAGGGCATTTTTAATCGAATTTAAAGGCAACAAAATCATTAGGCTCCAAAGGATAGAAGGCTAAAGGAGAATAATGGTAAATGTCTTGGATGCTCGATAAAGAAATTAAGAGAGAATTGCCCGAAGAATGGAAAGGAATAGTTCCAACAAAAACGTTCCTACAGGAAGCTGAAACGATAGTTAAAGAAGCTGAAAAGAAAGGCATAATCCTTAGAATTATGGGCGGATTAGGAGTAGCAATTCATTGTCAAGAGTTCAGGGATTTCGCAAGGAAACTCGCTAGAACTGGAACAGGAGTTGTGAAAGGCCAAGAATACAGTGACATAGATTTCATGTCTTACCGTAAACATAGGAACAAGATCAAAGATTTCTTCAGTTCTGCAGGATACGCCAAGAGACGGGCAACTCTTTCTTCAGCCGCTTCTGAGAGACAAATATACTATCATCCAAAGGGCTGGTTTTATGTAGATGTATTTTATGACAAGTTAATAGTAGCGAACCATCCAGTGGTCTTCAAAGAAAGGCTTGAACTAGATAATCCAACCATCACTGTAACCGACATGCTCCTTGAAAAAATACAAATGTGGGAAGCATTTAGCTCTAAAGATTTGAAAGACTGCCTGATTCTACTGAAGTCCCATAAAGTTGAAGAAAAAGGAGGAAAAGAAAGTATAGACGCCTCATACATAGCTAGAATACTATCAGGAGACTGGGGATTCTGGTATACCGCTACAACCAATCTCAAAAGAATTAAAAGATTCATTTCAGAGATAGACAAATTGGGCGCAGAAGTTGAAATCAATCCTGAACATTTTGAAGAGGACGACAGAAAGAAAATAGTCACAGAAATCGAAAACCTTCTGGAGAGTATACACAGGGCATCAAAATCCTTCAAGTGGAAAATGAGGTCTAAAGTTGGGACGACTAAAAAATGGTACAACCCCGTTGAGAGAGAAGAAACGGTGGGTGGATTCGGAATATGGGAAGCCATCCTCCAGAAAGAATAGATTGAATCGATGATCAGAGCTCTTCGTCGATGAAATAATCTTTTTTTATAGGCGAATTTCGAAGCATGATTTAAGTAATCCTACGGAAAATAGAGTGTTTGTGGTTAAATTCTTTGAAGGCCTCTAGAGAATCCAACTTTGATAGCATTTTTAGAGCTTATGACATAAGAGGCATTTTTGGGGAAGATTTGACCGAAGAGGTTGCGACTAGAATAGGAGCTGCTTTTGCAACTTTTTTAAAGGAAGATAAGGAAGTGCTGGTCGCTAGGGACGTTAGATTAAGCGGAGAAAAACTTAGAAGAGCCTTGATTTCTGGTCTCCTTTCAGATTGCGACGTCGGAGATATTGGTGTTGTTCCAACACCTCTACTCTTTTTTGCTATAAATCGACTTCAAAAGAACGTGGGAATTATGATTACGGCTTCTCATAATCCGCCAGAGTGGAACGGGTTTAAGGCTTTCAGTCGTGAAGGATGCATTTACGACAAGGATATGGAAAAGATTAAACAGATGGCCAAGGAAGTCGATTTGGAAAGGATTGGCAAGAAAAAGGGTAGATTAAGAAAGCATAGGGGAATAATTCAAGAATATATGGATTTTGTTGTAAAAAAGATAGCAATTGGTAGAAAGCTTAGAGTGGTGGCTGATACGGCAAACGGCACATGTGGTTTAGTCGCTCCGCCGCTCTTTAAACAGTTAGGATGCAAGATTTTCGCGTTGAATCAACATCCTGATGGCACATTTCCAGCACATCTGCCGGAGCCAAAGGCAGAGACATTAGGGGAATTGAAAAGGGAAGTAGCGAGGAATAAGGCAGATTTTGGAATAGGATACGACGGAGATGGAGATAGAGCAGTTTTTGTCGATGAGAAAGGAAACCTGATCCCAGGCGACTTGACTCTTCTAATCTTCGCCAAAGATGTTCTCCAAGAAAACAAGGGTGCAAAAATAGTCTATGAACTGAGTTGTTCTATGGCCGTTGAGGAATATGTGAAAGAACTCGGCGGGATTCCAATAGTGGAAAGGGTTGGTCACACTTTTATCATGGACAGGATGATAAAAGAAAAAGCTTTGCTTGGAGGAGAAAAAAGCAGTCACTTCTATTTCTCTGAATGCTACGGAGTGGACGACGCTGTTTTTGCAAGTCTAAGAATGGCTGAGATACTTTCTAAAAGCAACAAAAAACTATCAGAAATAGTTCATTCCTTACCTAAGTATCCGTCTATTTACGAGAAAAACTTAGAGTGCCCAGATAACTTAAAATTCACCGTCATCGAAAAACTGAGATCCAGGTTTAAGGATTATGGCTTAACAATTTCAGAGATGGATGGAGTAAAGTTGCTAGAAAAAGACGGTTGGGTTCTTCTGAGAGCATCGAACACCGAACCAATAATAAGAGTCTCTGCTGAAGCAAGAACAGAAGAAAGACTTAAGGAGCTTTATGAATTCGCGAAAAAAGAGTTAGAACGTATATTAAAGGGTGATTAATTGCAGACAGTAGTACTTGCCGGCGGAACAGGAAAGCGCGTCTTTCCTTTGGCAGTAACCCAACCAAAACCCATGTTTAAAATTTTGGGAAAACCCCTCATTCAACACGTCATAGAAACCGTGAAAGAAGCTGGATTAACCGACCTCATCATCGTGATAGGCCACAACGGAGAACAAATTAGAGAATTCCTAGCAGATGGTGGAAAGCTTGGAGTTAACATAGATTATGCGGTTCAAAAGGAAGCGTTGGGAATGGCAAACGCTCTTGAAGCCGCAAAGGATTTGGTTGAAGATAATTTCTTCGTTGTTAATGCTGACGACATTTTTGAAAGTTCGCTAATAAAAAAGATGATTAGGCAATTCAAGAAAGGAGGCGCAGAGATAGTTCTTTCCTGCAAACCTGTTGAAGAAACATGGAAGTTTGGGATAATCCGCGTGGAGGATGATCGGGTAAATGATTTTGTTGAAAAGCCACCGAAAGGTCAGGAACCAAGCAATCTGGCAGTGGTCGGTGTCTACATAATGCCCAAACGCATCTTCGATTATTACAAAAAAATTCCAGTCTCAGACCATCAATATGAAGATGCGATACAGAAAGCCATCCAAGATAAGAGTGCCGTCCGAGCTATCAGTTATGACGGGTTTTTCGCGGGTTACAAATACCCTTGGGACCTTTTCACGATAAACAAGTATCTGATGGATGCGTGCATAAAGAAACCGATTATTGAAGATGATGTGGAACTCTCTGAAAGAACGAGGGTTGAAGGGAATGTTTGGCTACGACGGGGAACTAGAATTCTCGAAGGCACTTGCATAAGAGGTCCATGCTATATTGGAGAAAACAGCTACATCGGAAACAACAGTTTAGTTTGGAATTACTCTTCCATCGGCGACAACTGTGTCGTCGGTTTTTCAACCGAAATAAAACACTCTCTGATCGGTGACGATTGCTGGTTTCACATAAACTACATTGGGGATTCAATAATCTCTGCCAACTGCCTCTTCGGGGCTGGAACTATAACCGCGAACTTCAGATTCGACGAGAAAACGGTCAAGTTGAAAATTGATGGAGAGACGGTAGATTCCGATACCGCCAAGTTAGGCACCATAATGGGCGACAACTGCAAAACAGGTATCAACGCTTGTCTTGCACCAGGCGTAAAAATTGGACCCCATAGCATTGTTGGTCCAAACGTCAACTTGCAAAATGATCTTAAACCAAGCAAAATCATTTTCGTTGATAAGAAAAGTTACGTGGTGACAGAGAATAAGATAACAATCTCGTCCGAGAATAAACGGCAACTGATGAAAAAGTTGATGAAATACGAAAAGAAGTGAGAACAGGAACTTTTTGGCAACGGTTTTAGAAAGGTCTTCTACATCATTTCTGGCGAAGCTTCTACGTCATCTTTATCTGCTTTTATCCGTAAAAACCAATAATCTACTTCGTTTCTTTCGAAATAGATAAGTTCTCAATCGTGTTAAAGTAGAGAGAAGGTGATAGAATGTCGATGGCGAAAAGAAAGTTTTTTGGAGAGGTAGCAGCATTACTCGATAAAACGGTTATGGTCGTTACGATGGATGGCAAAAAATACAGCGGAACTTTAGCTGGCATAAATCCGGAGACTCTGAGTCTCTGCTTGTCTGAGGCAAAAGATGATAAAGGTACACTTCTACACAGGGTGTTCTTGAATGGAAACCTCATCGCCCAGTTTTTCACGGTGGAAAAGCCCTTTGATCTTAAGGCTTTATCTGAACGTCTTGATAAGGTGTTTCCAACAATGGTTAGGCTTTACGAGGATAAAGGTTTCATCTGGGTTATGGATAAGGTTAAGGTCACTGAGAATGGTGTGGTGGAAGGGGCAGGTCCAGCAGCTGAACGAGTTCAAAAAGTCTACGATTTGTTCATCAAAGAAGCCGGATCTAAATAAGCCAACGAAATTCAGGTTCCCGTTTTCTTTTTTCTATTGAAGGAGAAACTATTCCGAAAGACTTCAGTATATTATTTGTTGTTTCCGCAGCCTTGTTTAACCTACTCAAATTCACTTTTAGATGCACAATTCTACAAACAGCTTTCAGAACCTCCCGCGCAGCCACTGCATCAGGATATAAACCTGAAGTTTCGGCTAGAAGACAAAAACCTCTTATCCCTCTCAGTCTACCCAATCCGACTAAGAGCCCAGCCACACCAAAGATTTGCCCACCGATGATTTTAGCACCAAGACTCATAGCATCCTTTAGAGTTTCACTGTCCGACGCTGCACAATAGAGCTCGGGCTTTTCAACCTGTTCTTCTCTTTTCAAACCGCCCAGGGTCATGACGTATCGGCATCCTAACTGTTCGCCAACATCTAGGATGCGCCCACACAATTCGTACTGCCCAATAGTTGTCAATGCTTGTGTGTTGCCATAAAGAATGATAAGATCACGTTCGCCATCTTTTCCTTTATAGTAATAGAGCTGGTTCGTTGGAAAGTGTGTTTTTCCATTCTCCGCGGTTATAGCAAGGTCTTGGAAAAAAGAGGAACGAATTTCTGCAAACAACTTTGCTTCCAACTCTTGGATAAGGTGTAATGCTGTGATGTTTGCAATGAATCCGATGCCCGGTAATCCTTCGATTAAAACAGGATCTCTTAAGGTAGGTTTTTCGATTAAAGATACCTCGCAAACCAATGAAAAACCTCCCTACTACCTAAACTATCTCCTATATTTAAGGAAA
>CAYFWY010000079.1:0-8661 GCA_964346895.1 uncultured Candidatus Bathyarchaeia archaeon
GGTTTGGTTCTTGGTCTTCTATTGGGAGGTATCGGATCGGCATATTATAGCGGTTCTATGGAGTTGTATTTAGGTATCCCTCCACCTGAAAACCCCAATTTGATTTTATTCGTTCCACCAGAATTTTGGTACTTATTAGGGGCTTCAGTTATTCTATTAACCTCTTTGGTAGGGTTTATTTTTGAGCCGGAATTCGGTTGGCTTGTACTTACGACTATCGTTGGGGGGCTATTAATGGTCACCGGTTATTTTCTTTATGAGCAACTCTTTCTCGGTGTGGCAGCAATAGCGGAGATTCCGATAAATATTGGTCAAATGACTGTTGGTATTATAGTTTCAATTCCTATTGTGAGAACAATATGGCGTTCCCTTCCTTCTATCAGGTTCTAATAGAATAAAATGCCATCTAGTTGGAGAAGAGATATAACTATTTATTCTTCACCTCATGAATTGTTTTGCAAGTGCCATCCAGAGATGATCGCTAATCGGTCTAACCAATTCGATTTGCTCTCCTGCCCTCGTAACCATTTTTCGTCCTAGGTTCGGTTTTGTTACTTCGCCAACTACAGAAGCATGGATTCCTTTTTGAGACAATCTACTTACAATTTTTTCTGTTCTTTCTTCTTCGGCCACAATGAGAAGCGATCCGGAGCTGATGAGTTGAAGTGGGTCTATTTCAAAATACTTACATATTTCTCTTGTTTCCTCAGAAATCAAAATTTTTTCTTCGAAGACTAGGCAACCAACGTGTGCGGCGTCAGCTAGTTCGTGTAATCCTCCTGCTACTCCGCCCTCTGTGGGATCATGCATCGCTGAAACTCCTCCTGTTTTGAAGGCCACGAGAGCGTCGTTAACTACGCTGATTTTTTCGAAGAATTTTTCAGCTCTTTTGACAAAATTTTCGGCAAACACTTCAAGGAGTTCTTGTCTTCTGTCCGAAGCTAATATCGCTGTTCCTTCTATTCCTGTTCCTTTAGTTAAAATGATTTTGTTTCCTATTTTTGCTCCACCAGAAGCCACGTATTTTCCGTTTTCAGCGACACCCACCGAGCAGCCAGTCACGATTGGGTGCCCTAAGCCTGGTGTGATTTCGCAGTGACCACCTACGATAGCTACATTCAATTGATTCGCAGCTTCGTCCATCTGGCCGCAAATCTTTTCAATGCTTTCCTCTTTCGACTTCTTTGGTAAAAGTATGCAGGGAGTGAACCAACGAGGTTGAACCCCGCAGGTTGCAACATCGTTTGCACTTACATTAACAGCTAACCATCCTAGCCATTCTTCTGCTCCAGTTATCGGATCTACTGCTATGACCAGAACTTCTTTTCCAACCTTGACTATGGCCGCGTCTTCGCCGAGTGAAGGCCCAAGAATCACATCATCTCTTTTTTTTCCCAAGTGTTTGAACACTATTTTTTGTAAAACTTCTGCTGGTACTTTACCTGGCAAGAAACTCATTTTCTTCACCACCAAATGTTAAGGAAGTCAAAGTTGGCACTACACACGTTAACGGCGAGAAAGGAAGAATGAATAGGACCTTGTCTATTCTATCCAACTCCACCGAGTCCTCATTTTCCTTAAAGCATCCCATTAAGGTTTTTCCACATCCTAGACAGTGAACATGAGTTGAAGATTGCTCAGCGTCACAGCCGGGGATGATTGCAACTTTCTTATATGTAACATAGCCATCCTTCTTGCAGACGTAAACTCCCTTTCTTTCAGGCATTTCCTCATCCAAAACTCATTAATTCTTTTAGAGAATTAACGTTTTCCAAATCTTCTGATGGGATCGCCTAGCCTTTCATCTCTTCTGTTCTCTTATTTTTTCCTAGGGGATAGAGTTTCTACTATGAACTGACAGCGCACTAAGACTTTTTTCTGGGAACGCATACATGAGAGCTCCTATGATAACTGGTTGTGAATTCTTCATATCAATCCTGAATCAATATTTTAGATTCATAAAGAATTAATGCCAAAAACATATGTCCGTAATCCAGTGAAGGAAATGAGTAGCAACCTCCTTAAGTCCATGTCCGAAAAAATTGCGAAAAGAAACGTTATTGTTTTCAAAACTTTGTCTGATCACACAGTAATCAAGGCAGAAGCTGAAGCAATGAAAAGCTCTCTTTTTAGAAGATACGGGATTTTAAAGCCTCCAGCCGATCAGATAAAACAGATAGCCTTCGAAAAGAGCTATGAGCCCTATTTTGTTTTAGATGGGAGTTATGCTATCGATTATTATCAAGGCCGCGTCTACACTATACCAATACTTCAAGACTCGATAGAGGTTGTTCTCTTTGGTCACACGCTTAAGCCAGAGCCTGCAAAAGAGAGAAGGTACAACAGAACAATAAAGATCGAAGGAGAAGAACGACTGATCTGCAAAAGAAAAGTGTATCTCGTCTTGGACGCTAAAGGACGTGAAATCTCCCCAAAGCGGATACACTCAGCTCCGCAGGAAGAGTACCCCAAGAAAATACTTGCCGCATTCAAGAACGACGAAAAGTTTGATTTTGGTCCCAGCTGGGAAGTGGAGGTCCTCAAATCAAGAATAGCTTTGAGACCTCCAAGGATAAAACGAATAGTAAATGAGTCGCTTGAGATCTCAAACCGGACTCTTTTCTACATTCCAATATGCAAGGTTTGGTTCCGAAATACAAAAACTGGCGAGGAAAAGGTAATGATGTTTGACGGTGTTTCAGGACACCGCCTCTCCTGATTGATAGCAGTTCATTTTCTATTTCTGTCCTTTTTTTAATATCTCAAGCGCTTTAAAGAGATGAAGTATTTTATTCTCTGTATAGATTAATTGATAAGAGGGAAGGTTAACTTGAACATTCCAACAAACTTGGTATTCAAAACGGAGGGTATCACCAAGTCTGTTCAAAGAGGAGACGTAATCATCGTCATCGATGTTTTAAGATGCAGCTCCACGATCGTCACAGCCTTAGCAAATGCCGCTGAAGGAGTGATTCCAACAAAAACCGTGAAAGAAGCGCGTGCGCTTCGCAAGAAGCACTCTGAGTTTCTTTTGGCTGGCGAGAGGAGAGGCGTCAAACTTAAAGGATTCGATCTAGGTAACTCTCCGCTTGAATTTTCTCCTCAAAAGGTGAAGGGAAGGCATATAGTCTTGACTACCACAAGCGGGTCGAAAGCCATAATTTCATCCAAAAAGGCAAAGCATGTGTTCGCTGGAGCTTTTTTAAATGTTGAAGCTATCGCCAAGGCAACTTCAAAGATTGCTGAACGAGAAGAAACTGGAATTTCTCTTGTATCAGCAGGAACGGATGGACAGTTTTCTTTAGAAGATTTCATATGTGCTGGAGCCATAGCTGAAAGTTTTCCAGCCACTGTTTTTATTCACTCAGATGCTGTTTTAGCAGCGATATTGGCCTTTAAGCAAGCGAAGCAGTCGTTGAAGAAGGTCATTCAATCTGGATACCACGCTCAATACCTTATTAGTCAAGGATTTGAAGAAGATATAAAATTCTGTTCTCAATTAAGTATCTATAAAGTTGTTCCCTTTCTAAAAGGTGGGACTATCGTTTCCTTGGAAAAGTCACTTTCGTTCTGCTGACATGTATTTTAGTTTCAGCCTGATATCTTGTAATGTATATCGAGCATCATTTCTTATGAAGCCTTTACTCATAAGTTCAAAATCTCTTACACATCTCTTAGACTGCGTCAACAACCTCTTAGTCCATATTTTTCTGAAATCTGTTATCGAACTTAGCATTCCTTTAATAGTAGCTTTAGCTTCATCGAGCTTCTTCAAAATAATAAAGCCAAATGAAACCATGGACATGAGAAAGCTCAAAGCTAAAAACCTCCACCAAAGGTTTCTAAATTCATAGTTTTTAAGCATGGTGCGCATCCTGTTTTTAGCAGAATGATAAACGGTTCTTTGATTTATTCCCCTTAGCACGCTGCCATGATGAACTATTATGGCAGAAGGAACAAGGAGTATCGTATATCCCAGCAATCTTGATCGCAGGGAAAGGTCGGTGTCGTCATCGTAAATGAAGTAGTCTGGGTCAAAGCCTCCAACTTCGTTGAAAACTTTCCGTCTAATTATGCAACAACCGGAGGATGCAGCCAAAATTTCAAAATTCTCCTCGACTTCATCTTCTTTTAGTCCATATGTTGCAGCCCATGTTCCTAACGCATCGATGGTTGTACAGACATAGTCTAACCTATGCTTGTCTTTTGCCAACACAATTTTTGCCTGCGCCAAGCCGATGGATTCGTCGTTCTCTATGGTTCTAATTAGCTCTCGAAGCCAATCTTCAGCTCTAATTTGTGTGTCGCTATCTAAAAAAACAAGATATCTTCCTTTAGCCACGCGTGCTCCAATATTGCAGCCCTCGGCATGCCCTAAATTCTCACGATTTTCAACAATTTCTATGTAATGATTTGGACCGAACAACTTCTTTATAGACTCGACGCTTCCGTCTGTTGAAGCGTTGTCAACAACGATAATTTCAAAGTTGGGATAATTGGTGGTTAAAAGAGACTTTAGACATGATTTTAAAAGTTCTTTTCCATTAAAGTTCACAATTATAATCGAGACTGAAGGACAGTCTTTACCGCTCTCACACAAACTTACCACCAGTTATATGACTCAAAAGGTTAACTCCGATTACCACCAATCTCCAGATTCCTAAACATTGTTAATTAAGCTGACTTAAAGCCTTTTTTTGCGCAAATAATAAATTGGTTGGAATCAGAATTCTAAAGACGTTCCAAAGAAGCGATTGTAATGGAAGGCTACAGATCGCAACCTTCAGTCACAGTTATAGTTCCTGTGCGAAACGGAGAACCGACTATAGAGCCGTTACTGGAGTCTCTTCAGAGCCTAGACTATGACAGAAAAAAAGTAGAAGTAGTCGTGGTTGACGGGAACTCAACAGACAAAACTAGGGATATCGTTAAAAAATATCCTGTAAAGCTAATTGTGGAAAGAAAGAAAGGGCTAAACGCCGCAAGAAATACAGGAATAAAGAACAGCAATGGCAAGATCATCGCCTTTACTGATTGTGACTGCGTAGTCCCTAGCAACTGGGTTACAAAAATCGTAGAGAACTTTAAAGACCCCCAAGTTAGCTGTGTAGGAGGGAGCGCAAAGGGACTTAACGGCGACTTCATTTCCCAATACGCCGACAACAGCATAGTTCCATTAATGCCACTTTTCAAGAAGAGAGAAGAGCTAAATATGGTGAAGCCGTTTCTCCGTCATCCAGCAGGATGCAATATGGCTTTTAGAAGGAAAGCAACCGAAGAAGTTGGATGTTTTGATGAGAGTATTCAGTATGGCTTTGATGAAGTTGAATTCACTGAGAGAGTCTGTAGAGCCGGTTACAAAATGGTTCTGGATCCCAACGTCTTTGTCTGGCATAAACATAGGTCAACACTAAAGGAATTCTTGAGACAAAACTTTCGGTATGGCAGGGGAAGCGGTGTATTACTAAAACGGAAAAGAATGAAGGATGCATTTTCCACATGGTCTTTTCTCAGTCTGGCAGGATTCATCGCGTGGCTACTAATAGTTGCATCGTTGACCTTTCTAACGTTTACAACAAGTTTGAACATTTTTTCAATAACGCTGTTTGGATTTACTATTCTGCCTTTACTTATGATTATGACAGTGTACGCTAATAAAACATTGAAAAACAAACGATATGCCACCGCTATTATATACCCCTTTATTGATTTCTTTAGGGTGTTCTCATTCTGTCTTGGAGAAGTTTACCAACTCTTCAAAGAATCCCGCAAGCAGACGACAACGTAAAGGGCCTTTAATCCCCTTTTTCGTTTGCTATTTCAGAAATTTTGCGTGGTCCCGGATCTTTGGGCCTTTTTAGTTCCAAGATTGATGGTAAGAATAGAAGGAATATGAAGAGACATAAAGCAAAGGTTAAGAGGATAAACACATCTAGAGTTGAAATTGCTTTCATAGCCATTTTACATTCTACGTTATATTATTGATAAAATTTTTAATATAACTCTTTCCTAAAAAAGACATAGGTGGATGGCATCTATCGCGCGGTAATTATAGGTCGGCATCTACCTTGTGTCATTCAAACTGCAGTTTCCTCTGCCCTTATGAAGTGTTTTTACCCAAGGGTGCTGTCTCCTTCCAGTAATCTTAGAAACACACAAATCGATCAAAGCTTTAGTGCAGATTAACATGTTAAACATGAAGGTCAAGAGCAGTAAAGGAATGAGCCAATATATTCGCTTCCTTCCATCCAGATAAGCACCTATACCAACCTCGAAAAAAGGCGCGAAATTTCCCACAGAACTATAAACTGAAATGGGGATGGTTGCCCAAAGGAGCTTAATCCATGATAGAGGATGAGTCAGAACTAATGTTACCCCAAGGATCCAAGCAAGTCCCACAACAATCGGCACAAAATAAACATTGAGAAGCAGAAAGCCATCAACTTTTTCCCTTAACCGCAGATTCTTGCTCTTGACAAGAGGCCACAAGTGTCTAAAGGCGCACTGCATATGTCCCTTAGCCCACCGGGACCGTTGACGCCAATAAGATCGCCAATTCTCAACAGCTTCCTCGTAGCACTCAGCATCATTCACATATCGGACTTTGTAACCTGCAAGATAATGTTGTGTTGAAGCAGGATTTACCTCAACTTTCCTCCTTTTTTTATCAGTAGTGTTATTGGCGTAGTTGGGCTACAACAGTTCTACTGAAGAAACTAATAGTTCGGCGGAACCGTAGTACAGTGGAGATGTCTCCCGAGTTCCCCCGCAAACTCCCCCTTTTTTTGTTTTTGAAGGGCTCCGAGTCGGTTTGCGAAACACGCGTGTCGTTTATGCCACGTAGGAAATAACGCTTTCTTGAATTTTTAATTCAATTAACAATTGTATATATTCTTTCGATGCAGAACTGAAATAAGTAAAATCATTTACAGTCTGAGAAAACGTATCAAGTAGGCATTAGAGCGAAAAACACTTAAACAAAAAACAACATACCACGTCACCGCCTCAAAGATTTGAGGAAGGAATAAAAGAAAATGGAAAAAATCTTGAAACACAAATCAAAATTCGCTGCATTCGCTTTAGTTCTGTTGATGGCTTCTGTAATGCTAACCCTCTATACTCCAGTCCAAGCTCAACAGCTAATTCAAGGGAGTGAACCACTTACGCCTACCCAGGTTCCTGCGGGAACATTCCAAGTTGACACCAACGCCTACCTTAGCTTTAGACCGAACCCGGTAGGCGTGGGCCAGACCATCCTAGTTAACATGTGGCTTAATCCACCACTTCAAAGAAGTCGATACCTTACAGACTACAAGGTGACAATCACAGATCCCGACGGAAACGAAGATGTCATAACATTAGATTCCTATTGTGCTGATGCAACGGCATGGTTTGAATACGTACCTGACCAAGTTGGCACATGGACCCTCAAATTCGACTTCCCCGGCGGCTACTTCTCAAAAGCAAACCTGACTGGCGGGTTCAGGGAACCGCCTATTATCGAGCGCGATGCATGCTACTATAGGCCCAGCTCCACTGCAGAACAAGAACTCACCGTACAGGAGGACCCGGTGCTCTCTTGGCCTCCATCTCCACTTCCAACTGACTATTGGACGCGTCCAGTGGCGCCAGAGCATAGAGAGTGGTGGTCGATATTAGGGAACTATCCGTGGCGTGGCCCGGCAGAAGGTGGCCCTGGATGGGAGGCCTTGTGGGACGAACTCTATCCCAACACAAACAAATACTGTGCTCCCGAATATGAATTCACTCCATGGGTTCAAGGACCAAACACTGCCCACGTAGCATGGAAACGACAGGGCACCGTATCAGGCCTTATGGGCGGGGATCTAGGACAAATAAGCCGAACTAGTGGTGGCGGCAGTCCAAATATAGTCTGGGCTGGAAGATGTTACGATAGCCTTACAAAAGTGGTGGATGGGGAAACGACGAGCGTATGGCAGTGCTATGACATACGAACAGGTGAAGTGTATTGGGAACGCACAGGTGTTTCCGCACCTTCATTCATTGAATATTCGATCGGTACCCCGGCAGTACCTGGCGCTACAGAATATTTGGGCAGGTATTATAATCTTGTGTATTTAGGCGGCGGGTATCTGAGAAAGTACGATCCAATAACTGGAAGAATGACCTTGGAAAGATCGATTGCACCATTGACGGGAAGCGGAGGTACCTACTACAGGAACGGGTACGTCTTGGGCATACACAACATTGGCACCCCTGCGGCCCCTAACTACCGTTTGATTAACTGGACAACATTCGGAAGCACCAACAACTTCGCTAACCGAGTAATCAGCAACATATCTTGGCCATATAGGTTCCAACCTTCTGGGTACCTATATGGTTACGGCAGGGTCCAAGCAGATTACAGCACAGGCATTGCTGGTTTCGTGATGAGAGCTCTGCATCCAGCCCTGGGAGTAGTACATGTAGTAAACATAAGCGCTGCCAGCTTGAAAACAGGCGCTCTACTGTGGCAAACATCACAACCAGATGAAGCCACTTACAGCCCATCGTGTATTTTCGCTGACCATGGGAAAGTGGCATTTCTAACTCAGAATGGGTATTGGTTGGCTTACAATCTGCAAGATGGGAGCTTGGCTTGGAAAAGCGAAAGAATGGACTATCCTTGGGCAGCATCTA
>CAYFWY010000080.1:0-8567 GCA_964346895.1 uncultured Candidatus Bathyarchaeia archaeon
AGAACAGGTTGAAGAAGAGGGTTGAATTCCTCAATATGGCAGTGCCAGCCGTCACGAAGATCAGAAACATAGGACCAAGAACCGCTCAACAGCTTGAAGAAGGGGGAATCAAGAACATCATAGACTTGATTGAGGCCTCCCCTGAGAAGATAACTGAAGCAACAGGTTTACCAAAAGAAAGAGCCCTAAAACTGATCAAGAAAGCAACAAATCTTATTAAGAAACAAGCGTAGTGGAAATCCAGATGCGGTTGTATGTTTAAGAGTTAATCTCTGTTTGTTCAAGGGTAAGTTTATTCTGTTTTTTCTGATTCTGAAGCCGAGTTATGTACCCAGCTACTCTGTTTCTCAGCTTTGTTGATGAAATGTTGGTAAGGGATTCTACGAGTTTTTTGTTGGTTTCAAAGTCTGTTGTGAATTTGTCTGGAAACCGTTCCACCAATTCTCGAGCTATTCTCTTCTCCAACTCGGTTCGTACCTTACCCCAAGCTTTCACTTAAAAACATAATCTCCCAAGTTCTACGCTCACGCGCATTTTAACTCTCCCTAAGCTGTAAGCAAGAAGAGCTTTCACCGCAAGGAGCATGGTAGTAGAGTTGAGTGCCTGTTACCGCGGTGACCTTGCTCTGTTTCTTCCTTTTGCTCGCTTGAACGCAGGCATTAGCGTGCCTTGGGAAATACCGGTTCGGTTTCTTAAATCCTTTGTTATCACTCAGGGCGCGCGCATGCATGAAATGCATGCATAATCATAGGTCATAGTACCATCCTACAACATTGGACCATGGGCTTTGGACGCCAATTGACGTGGAATCAAGGAATTCTCCAAATCCATCCTCATAGGTAATATATATCAGGACGTGATCAGCAGTCTGCGGGTCTGTGGGATTATCCGCATCCATATAAACCATTTTGATCTTCATGTCATAGTTAGCATGTTCGTTTCCAGCCGTTAACAGGCTTCCCATCAGGATTGCGAAGTCTTCACAATCACCTGTTCCTAAAGTCATGGTTTCTCCAGACCATTGCGGAGTTTCAGTTATCTCCTCGCTGTACACTGTCAATTGCACTCTCAAATTGAAAACTTCTTGCACAAACTCTCTATCCGTGTTTCCATCTGTTAGACTATCTATTACATCAGAGAAAAATTCTGGTTCCACAAACAATTCCATCTTTCTTACTTGGAACGTTTGCCCATCCGACGACAAAATATGATATTCCTCTGGTTTTGGTTTATCCACGTAATGAACATAGGCCTCCATAGGCATATACCATTCTTGCATGGTTCCATCAAGAGTCATGAACCTCCAAGTAACATTCCCTCCTACTATTGTGGTATGAGGTTCCTTCATTAAATCTACTAGAGTCTGATAAGTTGTGTAGAGGCTATCATATTCCTCTTGCAAGTTGTCATGTGCTTCTGCTAGACTTTCGTATTGTTGCTGTTGAGTTTGAAGCAGATTTTGTAAGGTTGTGATTTGGATAGCGTTTGATCCATATCCAATAGCAAGCCCTATTATCAGAGCTACTATTATTCCAGCGTAAAGTTTCTTTCTAGAAGACTTGGAAACTGAAACAACCTCTTTCGGCACTTTTGTCAGAGGTTCTTTTTTGGCGGTAGACTCTTTCTTTTCCGATTTTCTGATCATTGTCAACATGCATTTTTTTCCTTTCATAACGTGACGTCCTTCAAGCAAGTGTTACACCTATTATATTATTTCAAGTTGCATTAAAAACGTGTGTTACGTTTGGGAAAGTAGTCTTGTTAGAAGAAGAGTTGACTATGTATTGCTTTGTTTCGCGCGCGCGCAACGTGTGCCTATTTAGTTTGTTCCCAAGACTCTACGAGTTCCCTGATAATCCTCGCCGCAGGATTTTCCTCGTTCAAACGAAAGATACGGACCCTACCAAACTTCTTATACGTAACGAGGCCGTGATTTTCCAGAACTAGCAGATGCTGATTTGTCGTAGCATAGTTTAAGCCAGCTCGCCTCGCAATCTCTGAGACGTTTAGCTCTCCAATATCCGCTAAAACTTTCAGAATTCTCATCCGTCCCTTCGAAGAGAAAACATCTTCTATGATCGTCATAACAAATCATCTTGACGCTATCACGCATGCAACGTTTAATAGTTACAGTGTCTTATTAAGAAGAAACTTCGTGCCATAATTGAGTGGTTGCTTTTTGAAACCAATCTTTACATGTTTAGGAGGAAACGGTGATAACGGAAATTAAGATTCGAGATAAGATGAAGATTCCAGCAGATAATGAGTTTCATCCAGAACATGGGCACTTCGGTGAAGTCGTGTGGATAAGTGAAGACGGAAAAACTGTGGCGATAAAATGTGAAAGGCGGCACAACCGTAAAACCGTTGTTTTCATGGTGAAAATCTGTTCTAAGGAATGAGCTATACGAATCTTTTGCATGCATGCACTCAAGTCATCCATTCCTCATAACTCATTTCTTTTCAGCCTTTTCTTTCTCTACTTTGAACACGCGCGCGCGCTAAGACCTGAGGACAAACCTTCAGATAGACTCAAAGAGTATCTCAGAACTTTGAAACTGGAAGAAAAAATGTTCGAGTTGGAAAAAGAAGAAACAAAAATCTCCAAAAAATCGATAAAGACCGCACCAAAGAAAGAGCCGTCTTTTCTTGAGCTAATTTATGGAACTGAAGAGAAATAAACCGTTCACTTTGCATGCATTCTTAGAAGTAAATAGTTAAGGGAAAGCCTTTGTTGAAGTAGATATCCCCCGTCAGCGCGCGCTTTGTACTATTCTTTCCAAAACTTTTTCATTCGTTCGGTGCAATCAACAGGGCTTCTAACACTTTTCATCTCGTTCTGGTAATAGCTTGGGAGCTGTTGTTTGATTCTTGGGTGTGTAACGCGTTCATCCAAGATAATTATGCATCCTTTGTCATCAGCTGACCGGTGGACACGTCCACAAGTCTGAATTAGGCGAAGTATTGCAGGAGTTAAGTAAGCGTATGTCCTGCCTTTTCCTGAAAATTGCTGATTATAGTAACTTATTAAGTTCTTTTGGTACACATTCCAAGTCGCATATGGCAGACCCACGGCAACTACGCATGTGAGGAGGCTGCCTGGATAATCTATTCCCTCGCTAAACTTTCCACCCATAACTCCAAAAAATACCTTTTTATCTGATCTAGTTAACTCCTCCATAACCTTACTTCTCTTGGTCTTACGCTGTTCCACGATCCCTTCTCTGTTGGTTTTGATTAATGGCAGAATGGTGTGCATTAATTCATAGCTGGTGAAGAAGACGGCAATGTTGCCTTCATTCGTTTTAGATATGGCTTCAATGTAGTGTTTCCACTTCTCGAGCATCTTGCCGGTCCTTTCTTCAAATCGTGACGATACATCCTTTGCGACCAAAATAAGCCTGTTCTCAGGCGGGAAGGGGGAATCAAACTCCTTGAGATAGACGCCACCGCTGTCATAGAACATAAAGTCTCTATAGATTTTTGGAGGAGAGAGAAAACCACTCATTAATGTGCTTCCACGTGTCTGCCGCAAAACAGGATCTGTTATCTCTCGCCCATCGAAGCTTTTGACCTCTAAGACGATTCTGTCCTTCCAATCTCTATGAATCAAATGGATATATTCTGTTCCAACTTTATCGAAGAAGTTCTCCATAAATTCACCCACACGGTGATTGTAGCTGAAGATCCGATCTTGGCCCAGCTCAAGACGCTTTTCTCTCACATACTCTCCATATTCATGAATGGTTTTTGCGGCTTCGGTGCCAGATGTTCCGCTTTGTTCAAGAAACAGGTCACTAACCACTTGAGCGTTGAGTTGCTTTGGTTCTTCTTTTCTCAAGTTTTCTTGAGCGCGTCGAAATACTTCCTTGCTTAATAAGTTTAGATACTCCTGAACTGATGGTAGAGCCTCGTGTTCGAATTTTTCTGTTTCTTTGAGCGCGTCTTCCAACGTGATTTGTGTGAGTTGGTCAGAAAGTAACTCCCTGGAAAAGACGGGCAGATTGTGTGCCTCGTCCACAATGAGGTAAACGTTAGCTAGACCCACTCCAAGATTTTTTAGCAGCATCTCCCTAACTGAGGGGTTGAAGGCATAGTGGTAGGTTCCAAGGAAAATGTCCACTCGGTTGAGAACCTGTTTTAGCGCTTCGTAGGCACAGAACCCTTGTCGAGACATCTTCACAACTGCCTCTAGTGGAGCAAGAATTCTTCGGGCACAGTTCAGAGCCAGTTCTTCAGCTTTCTTTTGCTTCCTGTTTATGTTCCAGTAAAACCTACAATAGGGTCTAGTAGAAGACTCACAATTTTCCTTTAGTCTCCGACACTCGTTAAGAAAATCGAAGTAAGAAAGGTCACTTCTTATGCGCAGTGGACACATATCCTGTTTGCTGAAGAAGGATACCGCTGAGGGACTGTGTCCCAACACTCTCAACTCTTTGAGATAAATGTGCAGTTGGCTTCTAGTTCTGAAACAAATTAAGAGTTTATTCCCTTCAAGTTGGGGTAGAACTGCAAGTAGAGAACCCAAGGACTTTCCTATGCCACAGGGAGCGCTTCCCAAAAAAATCTCATCACCTTTGATGGCTTTAGATGCTTCCTCTATGAATTCCATCTGTCCCTTACGTGCTTCGTAGCCCTTAGGAAGCCAGCGCCTCTCTGAGACTCTGTTGCTCACTCCTTCTTTCACGATCTTGCCAACTCCTTTTAAGAACCTAGAAACTTTGCTCTCTGGCATCAGATATGTTTCACAGTTGCGACAAAACCGACTTTGTTCATACTCTTCAATAGAATATTTCTTCCCACATCTTCGGCAAGCATAGGTTTGAGGCAACTTCCTCACACACGATAACTTTACTGCGTGCCAAATATATGAGCCTTGTAGAAATAGCGCGCGCGCAAGATTTCAACTAACCATAGGCTTTTACCGATGCAGCAACTGTAAGAAAACCTTTAGGAAAGTAGTGGAGAAAGAAAAGATTAAACTGTGACATTTCGTGTTTGAATTTGAACTTTCCGCAAGTCGAATAAACCTTAGAACCGGAAATGTTTGAGTGTTCGTAGAAGTAATTTATATGAGTCTCGGAAGCGTTGTAATACAAAGGAAAGGTGAAAGATGAGCTTTCAAAATTTTCTTGAGATGGTCCAGACTCAAATTAAATGGGAAAAAGCTACTGCAAGAAAGATAAGAAAATTTGAAAAAGACACTGTCAACTTGGCAGCAAAACTGTTTTTGGCTGAGATGAGGCTAGACTCTGAAAAACATGCTAAAATTCTGCAGACAATGGTTGATTTGTTGGAACTATCAGGATCTGAAAAACTCGAGATGGAAGCGTCCTCTATAATTATGAGAGAAGAGAGACCACTTTGGGACATGAGAATACGTAGCTATGTTGACACTCAAGCTGCAAAAAAGATTCTGGAAGATCATGTGGAAGTTGAGACAAAGATGTTGCGGCATATACAAGAGGAAATGAAAAAGACCGATGACGAAGCTTTGAACCTGTTGCTTAAACACATTGCAGATGATGAAAAGAAGCATCATGAGATCATGGAAATTATACTTAAGAAAGCCTTCCAAATGGGACCTTAGCAGTTCAATCGGACCGCATGCGCTCTTTGAGTCCGAGCTTAGAAAAAGAGGGGAAGGTTAAGGTAGTTTAAAATATTTATTTTTCTATGTATTAAAAGATTCAGAAAAAGTGAAGATTAGGCAGGAACTCGAGGTTATTTTACTCTTGGCGGTATCGCAACTGTTGTTTGGGTTCGTTGAACGCCATCTAAAGACTGCAATTCATTTATAATCCGACTAAGCGTCTCCATATTCGCAAATTCAGCATAGGCGACAACATCAAATTGACCGGTAACAGCATGGGCCATCTTTATCCCCTCAATTTTGAGGGCTGCCTCGGCAATTTCCCATATCATCCTGGGCTCAGAATTGATGAATATGTATCCTTCCAAAACAATCACCATACTAAGTATAGCGGGAGTTCTTTATTGGATTTTCGTGTTGGACGCATGCATTTTGTAGAAAAAAAGGGAGGTTAGATGTTTATGATTTTTATTTCAGCGCGCGCTAATAATTTATCCTGATGTTAAGCGAGAAAGTACAGCGTCATTAAGTAGAAGGTAGCGACTGCGAGTTGGATTGTACATACAATCGCGCCTATTTTGGTGTACTCTTTTATTGATACGCGTTTCTTTTTCTGGAGAATCTTCATCCCAATAATTGTCGATGAGGAACTGAAGGGAAAATAGTTCGCTCCAAGAGCTATACCAAAGATGAGAGCCCACCAAAGCAAGAACGACCCAGAACCTAGTAGACCAATAGCACCTTGGACAACTGGTATGAGAACAGCCGTTGCAGGGATATCAACGACTAATGCCGAGAACAAGCCAGACAACCAAAGCACTGACAAGATGGACAAGGGAACGTTTCCCCCAGTTCCACTTGTAATAAGAGTTGCAAGCAAGCTCAGAACTCCAACCTCATTAAGCGTCCCAACGATTACAAACAAGCCCATAATGAAGAATATGGTGCTCCATCCTACATTACGCAAGGCTTCCTCCACTTCAAACCCTGTTACCAAGAGCATGAACACGCTACCCGTTATCGCGATAACTGGCAATCCAATTCCAAGCAGATCACCAATCGCAAAGGAAATCAACACTATGATCATGATTGCCACCGATCTGTAGAATTTCCTTTTATCTTTAACCACGGTCCACTCATCAAGAGACTCCACAGATTGACGCGCACCCTCAGCTTGCTCAATTTTGAAGCGACGTATAAATACAAAAATTGTCACACCCAGAAGAATTAGTGAAAGGGGAACTGACACCTCAAGAAACTCAAGGAAGCTGATTTCAGCGGCTACACTAACCATAATATTTGGAACACTACTGACTAAAAAAATAATCCCACCGAGGTTTGCCAATATAGACTCAATAATCATGTAGGGTTTTGGATCTAGAGCTAGGTCCTTGGTAATCCTCATGGTTAGCGAACCCATGATCATGATAGCGACAATATTGCTGATGATAGATGAAAGCAAAACCGTTAGAAACGAGAGGGCGAGAAGTAACCTAAAAGCTTCTCCTTTACTTGCCTTGGTAACCTTAATTGCTAAAAACTTGAATATTCCAACCGATTCCCCAGCTCCAGTAAGTATAAACATGCCGATTAGGATGACGATCGTTTCGAAATCTAGGAACCCTGCTAGAGTCTCATAAGAAAAGATACCGAAAACCTCTCCCAGACTAGCAGCAACAACGGCCCCCAAAAGGGCTGCCAGAGTTTTGTTAATTTTCTCTGTAAATATTAATACATACGTGAAAACGAAAACCGTGATAAACACACCGACAATCAATGGTGGCTGCTGCATAGTTCTCGCCTCTTATGTATGGACCAAAGCCTGCCCCAAAATGAATGGATTTTATAGGAAAATATAGTTTTGTTCACGGAGTTCTTTTTTGCATGCATGCATGAAAGAACTTGGTGTTATCGAATGGAAAGGATTTCCTGACGAAGCTAAGTAACTGCGCGCACGCTCAAATGAGAACGAGGAAGAGTAAAAGTAAGTTTGGGTGAATGCATGCAAATTCATTTTTTGCCTTCCACTTCATCAAAAATCCAAGGCAATCCAGCCAATCCTATTGCTACAACTATTCCAACAGAGTAAACTCCATCTGCAATTGTTCTCATGTCAGGATGAATCCGATATGTCGATGACATCATAGTTATCCAAAGTAGGAAAGCCAGAAGAAGCATGATTGTTGTAAAAATTATTTTAGACGTCCTCATCACACCACCTCCTCTCAATTATGATTCATTAATTGCATTTTAGCCTTATTCAGTTATGTATGCATGCTTTTTCTATCAATTAGCTTTTCTAATTGCCTTTCGTTTCGCTCCGCTTACGCTCGCCTCGCTTTACCCCTCGCGCGCGTGTAAGTAAATCTTGTTAATAAATCTTGATTAAAATAGATTCACTTGATTATTTTGATAGTCAAGAAACCTTTACAAAAACGTTCTTATGCGATATTGCTGTATTGTGTATCGTTAGAATGTCCACCTTGAAGCATGTATGCATGCGAGAGCATTGGTTCTCTACAATTTTGGTGTATCTTCTAATAATGACTCTTGCTTCCTTTTCTCTGTCACCTCTTTTGGTTCCCCACGCTGAGGCAGCGGAGGATTCTTGGACACCCTTGGCTTCTATGCCTACAGCAAGGATGCGCGCGCGCGCGCCAGTTTTATGTGCCTGTTTCGCAGGAAGCTTAATCTCAACGATTTTCGGTATGTTGGACAACTTTTTCCCGCAATTTGGACATTTACCATCAAAAGGCCCTACGATCTCGTAAGGAGTTTTCAGGTCTTCCCCTTCGTAAAGAACAGCACCGCATTTTCGACATTTCACCAGAAGAGGCACAATCTCACAGCCGAGAATAGGGCTGTTGCAGACTATTTATGGGTTGGGAAGCAAGTAAACAGCTGAAGGTGAGAGAGTAATGCGCGCGCGCAAAATTAAGAGAAAATACTTTAGAGACCCTTCTAAATCTATAAC
>CAYFWY010000081.1:0-8508 GCA_964346895.1 uncultured Candidatus Bathyarchaeia archaeon
AACCGCTATAATATGCCGATCCGATACCTCCCAATAGAAGACCAAGAACCAAACCAGAAATGAATGTAAAGATTTTCCATTGAAGTTTGGAGCCTAGTCTAAGTTTCTTACGACTGAGAATACCGACTACACCGCCTTCACAGCCCTTTATGATGAGAGTAGCTGGTGCAAAATGTGGATAGCCCAAAAATAAATCTGCAAACATGGAACCAACTCCTCCAGCAAAAGAACCTACAAAAGGACCGAAAAGTATAGCAGAAGTAAAAACCATTGTCTCACCAATGTTGAAAAAACCTGTTGTTTGGGGAACGTAGCTACTAAATACTATGGTGGCTGCAAACACAAGCGACGTGAAAATTGCGGAAATAGCTAATTTAATCGATTTTGAATTTAGAGACTTCTGCATTTGATCACTTGATAGTATAGTCATAACTTTACTATTAAAACTTGTATACATACGAAAGTTCAGTTAAGTTAGATTGAGGAAATTTCCATCATGCGCCACCCAGCAGAGTTTTGATTCCAATCCGCTGAACTAGTACAAATCCTATGAGGAGTTTGAACCATACTGTTAAAAACCTTATCAAGACGGTTGCAGCAGCACTGATGTCGTAAGGTACACCGAGTAAGCCATAAAGATTAGTCATGACCACCTCTACAAATCCCACTTCACCAGGCACTCCCATAGGAATATTTTGAATGGTGCAAGTAATTGAATAAACAATTGTTATTGGGACAAAGCTAACTGGGTGGCCAAGAGAAATATAAACTATAAAGGATAAAAGCACACCAAGTAACCAAGATATTATAGAAAAAATCGCTGGTTGAACTAAGTTTCTTGGATTTCTGCGCAAAATTTCTATTGATTGATGGAAGGCATCCAAAGCTTTTTTTGCCTTAAATCTTAGGTTGGCAATATCTAAACGCCCCCTAGAAATGAAAACGGAAAATCGGAGCAACAAATCAATTAACTTACGGGTCAGTTGTTCCCTTATACACAAAAGTACTATTAGAATCAGCGATGCGACGGTGCCGATGGCTACGAGCACTATTAAAATCGAAACAAGCGAATTAAGTTCGTATTGTAGAATGAGTAACGAGAGGGAGCTAATGATCAGGGTACTTAGTGTTACTATCATAGAGAGAATTCTATGACTCACAACTGATGCTACAACCTTTCCTGTATTTTCACCTGACTCTTTAGACATGAGATAAACTTTAGAGGCGTCCCCGCTAATCGACTCAGCTGGAACCAAAAGATCAACGAAGGCTCCGATCCAGGTAATTAGGAAGGTTTTTTTCAAGGGAGCGTTTACCGAAAGGGGACGTAGGAAATACTGCCAGATCAGAGATGAGACTAACATATTTAGAATGAGAATAGCGACTGCCAATAAGTAGTAGAATAGATTGACGCGTTGCATGACCGTAAGCATTTCAGGTATGCCGATAAAGAAATAGAGGTAGGCAACGAAAATCAACAGACCTATCAATAAGAAGGGAATGGTTCTTCTCGTGGTCATACGTTTTTCTGAAAACATCCACTTTAGCTTCCATGGATAAATAGGAGCAAGTAGCAATTCTACATATTATCTTTTGCCCGAGTTCCTCCATTATCGATCAAATACTGCTTCGAAAATCAATCTACACATATGGACTATAAGATCAACGTTGTCCAGCGTATCTGTTCCCAAAGATGAAAATCCTCCATCAATCATATCCAAAAGAAGAATTGAAAGGTCTGCAGAGAGATAGGACAGACTTCTTTTAAGGTATTGCATTATTTCTTTACAGAATTTTTTGTCAACCAAAATGGGCGCAGCACACCCTACGGTTTTTAAACGTGAGATTAAGCACAATGCTTCAGCTAGTGGTTTTCCTCGTGAAAGTTCCCATGAAAGTTTATCGTCTTTGGAAACCGCTAACAAATACTTGACATAGGCTACTTGATCCTCAATATAACCTCGCTGATAAAGAAAGCGGGTCACCTCATAGTCTTTTACTGCAATGGATACAAGATACAACAAATTTGTTAAATATTCGAAGGGAAGTTGGAATTGGTCAGCAATTTGAAGAAGTGCTGGAGGAAATGAAAGAAGATAATAACGTAGGTTGCCGTGTAAAATTGAGTGCCCAACTTCATGACGAATCCCTCCCGTCTTGACTAACTTTGGCAACGACTTCATTCGTTCTAGGCATAAGGTGATTCGAGGTATTCCCCGCCAAGCATCGTGCATGGCGAAAAACAGTTCATTGAATGACGCAGATGCTACCCCAACTTTTCTACCTTCTTTCGCGAAGAAGGCTTCAGTTAATGAAGATTGTTCAAACAGGAATAAATCGACGAGCGAAACCTCATGGGGAGCCAATCGACGATAGCACTCTTGCATAGTCTCAACAATTCTTTCTATCTCTTTAACGTCGATCTCGCCAAATTTTGAAACAACAATGTGCACCAAGCCGCTTCCCATAAAACCTTAACTCATAGGATTTAAAGGTCGTTCCGCAAAGGCAACTAAGAAATCGCTCGTGTCGGTTAGAACTCTGGTTTTGCTTTGCCCATTTTCTTGTCTAGACATGCTTTTACAAAGCCGTAGTATTCTGCGTCTGGCTTGTTGGGTCTACTTCTAAATTCTCCATGGAATTGGGAGGCAAAGAAAAAGAATCTGTCAGGCAGTTCCAGAATCTCCTTTCTTCTGCCATCTGGGCTCCTGCCAGAAAAAACCAGGTCATGCTTCTCTAGAATGTTCCAGTAATCTTCATTCACCTCCCATCGGTGGCGATGGCGTTCATAAATCTCTTCAGCGCCGTAGAGTCTACGCGCCAGCGTTCCTTTTTTAATGATGATCTTGTGCGCGCCTAGACGCATAGTCGCACCTTTATTTTTGATGCTTCTTTGTTCAGGCATCAGGTCAATTACAGGGTGAGGAGTATCCGGGTTGATTTCGGTGCTGTTAGCTTCCTCCAGTTGGCAAACGTTGCGAGCGAATTCAACGACCGCCAATTGAAAGCCGTAACAGATTCCCAAAAAGGGAATGTCATTCTCTCGGGCAAAACGAATAGCTTTCATTTTTCCTTCAGTTCCTCTGGGGCCAAAACCGTAAGGAATAAAGATTCCGTCATATTCTTTGAGAACTTCTAATTTGCTCGAGGCATCCTCCAAATTCTCTGCTTCAATGTAGTCTACCAAAACTTGTGTTTGACAGGCAGCCCCGGCGTGTCGAAAAGCTTCGTTCATGCTCACGTAGCTGTCAACCAAACCTGCGTATTTGCCAACCAACGCTACTTTAACTTTAAACCGCGGGTTTTCAAAAGAGGCTACAAATTCTTTCCATTCGCTCCACTGCGGAGTTCGTTCTGGAAGGAGTAGTCGTTTGCAAATGTAATCGCCCATACCTTGTTCGTCAAAGATTAGGGGAACCTGATAGATGGATGGAACGTTGTAGGAGCAAAAGACTGCTCTTTCAGGGATAGTGCCGAAAAGCGCTACTTTTCGAAGGGCTTCGGAATCGATCATCTTCCTGCATCTAGCAACGATGGTGTCTGGTTGAATGCCTATGCGACGTAACTCGTTTACGCTGTGCTGTAAAGGCTTAGTTTTCATTTCACCCGTGACATCCAAGATCGGAACAAGGGCAACATGAACGTAAAGCGTGTTGTCGAAACCGTCTTCTAGGCGCATTTGACGGATCGCCTCGAGGAAAGGTAATCCTTCTATGTCCCCAACGGTCCCTCCGCATTCTGTCAAAACAACGTCAACCCTCGACCGTTTCGCAACTAGGCGAATACGATGCTTAATCTCGTCAGTGACATGAGGAACTATCTGAACACATCTGCCTAGAAAGTCGCCCCGCCGTTCCTTATTGATGACTGAATGGTATATTTGACCAGTTGTGATATTATTGTCCTTGGGTAGGTTGAGGTCAAGGAATCTTTCGTACCCACCAAGATCGAGGTCTGTTTCACCTCCGTCATCCGTAACGTAGACTTCTCCGTGAATGTAAGGGTTCATTGTGCCTGCGTCCACATTCACGTAAGGATCTATCTTTATGACCGAAACCTTGAAGCCCCTAACCTGAAGCATTTTACCGATGGAAGAAGTAACAATACCCTTGCCGACCGAAGAAAGCACACCCCCAGTCACAAAAATAAACTTTACAGATTGCTTATATGGCGTGAGTAATCCTCCTTTATGAACTTCTAGATAGTGTAGCTTTCCACTTTAACGCCCATGAAATTTCTTTTGAAGCATAAAAAGGCTTCCCCACGGAGAACCCCCATGATTCTCTAGTAGGCTCAAATAAGTTTTTATGTACTTGAAGTGATAACTGTAAGCCGATTTCCAAGTAGTTGTAGCCGCAAAGGAAATGTATCGATCTAATGATTACGTCAGCAGAAGGGCAAGTAGATGATTAGAAAAATCGGGTTTGACACAAAAAAATACTTGAATGTACAAATAGAAAGGATACTTGACCGTGTTCCGTTGTTCGACAAACTGTACCTAGAATTCGGAGGAAAGTTGTGTTATGACTATCATGCTTCACGCGTGCTTCCAGGCTTTGACGTTGACACGAAACTACAAATGCTTCGGCGATTAGGAAATAAAAGTGAAATAATACATTGCATAAGCGCAAAGGACATCCAAGGAAGAAAGATTAGACGAGACTTTGGATTAACGTATGATGACCAAACACTCAAAGACATAAACGATCTTCGCGAGAAGGGGTTAACTGTCTCGGCCGTGGTGATCAACAGATTCAACAACGAAATCATAGCGAAAAAATTCAAACAAAAACTGCAGAACAGAAAAATACGTGTTTTCGTACATTACGAGATACCAAAGTACCCCAAAGATTTGGATTTCGTTGTAAGCGATGAAGGATACGGCAAACAAGAGTATGTAGATACTAAGAAAAAAATTGTAGTTGTCACCGCACCTGGCCCAGGTAGCGGCAAATTCTCATTCTGTATGGCGCAAATTTATAACGATAGAAAACGAGGGATCAAATCCGGTTTTGCGAAATTTGAGACTTTTCCAATATGGAATCTAAACCTAAACCATCCTGTAAACATTGCCTATGAAGCAGCGACAGCGGACATAGGAGATTACAATATCATAGATCATCTCCATCAAAAAGCATACGGAATAACGGCAATCAATTACAGTAGAGATGCAGAAAACTTTGCAATAATGAAAAAAATAATCGATAAGATAGGAGACAAAGACGATCCACTAAGGAGATATAAATCTCCAACTGACATGGGCGTAAACCTGATCAAAGATGGAATAACCAATGATGACATAGTGCGCAAAGCAAGCAAAGAAGAAATCGTAAGACGCTATTTTAGGTACCACCGAGAATTTGTAGAAGGTGACACACTCTACGAAACATTAGAGAGAATCAAAAAAATTATGGAAAAGGCTGGAGTTAATCCCACAGACCGTTCCGTTGTCCTGCCAGCAAGAGAAGCAGCAGAAGACGCTAAGAAAAGAGAAGGCGAGGGGAAAGGATACAAGAAAGTGTTCTGTGGCGCAGCAATCGAAATCCTTTCGGATTCGAACGAAGCCACAATCGTTACAGGCAAGAACTCGCCACTACTATACGCTGAATCAGCTGTTATTCTAAATGTAACAAAGATCCTTGCAAAAATATCAGATGAAGTTGATGTTATATCTCCGAACGTAATCCAAAGTATCATACGACTAAAGAAAACAATTGGGTTAAACAGCACATCGTTGGATGTAAAAGAAATACTAAACGCACTGGCTGCAAGCGCAGTATCGGACGAGAATTCACGCAGATGCTTAGATTCGCTGGACAAATTGAAAGGTTGTGAGATGCATACTACGCATGTTATGAACCAAGGTAACGAAAAGATGTTGAATCAGATAGGTTTGAATTTGACTACAGATGCGAAATTGCCGTTTCCTGATGAGACCTTTGTCCCTAACGATCTTGTTTAGAAAACACAACAACAAATGGACACAAAAAACTTGACCTTTGGCAAACCTTAAAGACAACGAAATAACATGCTACACTCATTCCATATGCCTAGTGGCAATAAACCACAAGGAACCGCGTAAAAGAACCATGGAGAGCAAGTGGCAACGTTTTTGTGATGACTAAAGACTATTAGGTTCAATGATTACCTTTAGGGATTTGCCAGCATCTGCCACAATTCTAAAACCTTCCGCTGTCTGCTGAAGATTTAGTTTATGGGTTATCATATCTGTGACGTTCACTTTCTTTTGGGCTAGAATATGCAGAGACGCCTCTAGGTCGCAGGGTGCTGCGCCATAGGAAGTTTTTATGGTTATTTCGTTTCTCCAGAATTGAGTGATAGGCACTGGAATTTTCACAGAGGGCTCTGGCACAGCAAAAAAAAGGATTGTTCCGCCTTTGTCGACGGATTCTAAACTTGTTAAGGCTGCTTCTTTTACTCCTGTACATATCACTACTTGATCTGCTGGTCTTCCTTCGTTTATCTCTTTCAGTTTTTGGGGAAGATTCTCTTTCGCGTTTATGGTGTGGTGGGCTCCGAATTTTTCAGCTAACTTTAAGCGGTATGGGTTAATGTCAGCTGCAACTATTTTCTTCACTCCCTCGAGTTTCGCTAGCTGGATGTGGAGTATTCCTGACACTCCGCTTCCAATTACTAGTAAGGTGCTCTCTTTTTGGATTGCTGCAAGTCGTTGACCTCGAATTGCACATGCGAGTGGTTCAATGAAGGTTCCCTCGGCATAGGATAATTCTGACGGCAATTTGTATACACCATATTCGACGTTGATTTTTGGTACTCGTATGTATTGGGCGAATCCTCCTGGATAGTAGTTAGTTGTGTGCAAAGTTTCGCAGGCCGTGTGATGTCCGTTTAAGCAATATTGACATTTGTTGCATGGCACATGATGTGACACGAAAACTCTATCTCCAACATTGTACTGAGTTACCTTATCTCCAGTTTTCTCTATGATTCCTGTGGCTTCATGCCCCAAAACTCTCGGAGCCTTTGAGACTCTGTACCATTCTATTACGTCGCTTCCGCAGATTCCGCACGCCATCACCTTCACTAGTATTTCATCAGAAGCGATTTCTGGCTTGGGCACTTCTTGGATTCTTATGTCTCTGTTGTTGTAGTATACGGCTACAAGCATGAGTTCACCAAGAAAATATAGGTGTCAGGCTTTTCCCACTTTTACTTGTTCGAATAAGGTTTGGGCTTCTTTCGGCGTATAATTCTCGTGAATTATAGCTCTTATGGCGCGGATCATGGCAACCGGATATTCGGTTTGCCAAATGTTTCTTCCCAGATTCACTCCGATGGCGCCTTTTTGCAGGCCATCATAAACGAATTCGAATACTTCCAGTTCAGAGTCTACTTTTGGACCTCCTGCGATAACTACGGGTACGGGGCATCCTTCGATAACTTTGTGGAATTTTTCTGGGCAGTAGTAGGTTTTAACCACTCTAGCGCCTAACTCTGCGGCGATTCGGCAGCATAAGGCTAGGAATCTGGCCTCTCTTTTTTCAAGTTCTCTTCCCACAGCTGTTACTGCCATAACAGGTATCCCATAGTCTTCGCACTCATCCACAAGCTTTGCTAGGTTTATGAGGCTCTGATGTTCATACTTGCTTCCTATGAACACAGACATTGATACGGCGCTAGCGTTAAGTCTGACAATTTCCGCGATTGATGTTATTACGCCTTCATTTGCTAGGTTTTCTCCCACAACGCTGGTTCCGCCTGAAACTCGTAGTATTACTGGTTTTGTGTTGGCGGGGTCCACGCAGTTTCTCAGCACTCCTCTTGTCAGCATTATCGCGTCTGCGTAGGGCAATAATGGTTTTATGGTTTCGCCGGGTTTTTCCAGTTTGTGGGTTGGTCCTTGAAAGTAGCCGTGATCTATAGGCAAGAAGAGGGCTTTACCATCCTTCTGTATTAGTTGGGCCAGCCTATTCTTCATTCCCCACTCCATTTCCCTATTTCCCCTCAGGAGCTTTTGCTTTCAGAATTAAATAACTTTTATCCATGAGCCAGTGGTGAAACTGCCATGTGGTGTATCTGCAGTCGGTTCTACACGTTTGCCTAAGTCTCTCGTATTCTTCTGATTTTTCCTTTTGTTTGTTCAGCTCCATTTGCACTGAACATTTTATGTCGTTACAGAATTCTCTGCGCTTGTACTCGGTGAATCCTTCTAAAGACATTTTTATCGTGGATTAGTGCTTTGCCAAAATTTATAAGCATTATTAATTATCCCTTGTACTCATTTATATCTACGAGTTTCCCAATCGCCAAAGAGAATGTCCACAGAGCAAATGTTCCGTGGTAAACATCGTCTATCTTAAACCAAATATCATATTCTAAGTATTGCTAATATAATGTGAGAAAACCACTTGAAAATGTTGATTAACAAGTTTCAGAACGTTTACTCACAAAATAGCTGCGGAAAGTGCGTGGTTGGTAGCCCGGGGGATACCATCCGCTAGCGTTAATTTTATACTTTTTATAGTT
>CAYFWY010000082.1:0-8450 GCA_964346895.1 uncultured Candidatus Bathyarchaeia archaeon
TGCGGGGGGTGGGATTCGAACCCACGAACCCCTACGGGACAGGCTCCTGAAGCTAACGCACACTGTTGGTGCTCTGCGCCTTTAACCTGGCTTGGCGACCCCCGCTCGTATTTTCACATCGCAACTCTTCCTTAAGTTTCTTTTTGGTTCTGCTCCATTTCCAGTAGTATTCACGTTTAAATGTGGAGGATAATACCCTATAATCTGGAAACGAGAACATGGGCGTATAATTTATGGATTGGCTAGATATATTAAAAGAATGCTCACGAAAAATGAGGAAAGAAATCCTCAACTTTTACGGGTCCCCTGAGGCTGCCATCGGATTTGGTGTAGGAGCTGGTGGTGACACCATGAAAAAAATTGATTTAGTGGCCGAAAAGGCCTTGATAGAAGGTTTAGAGGAACACCAAGTATCATGCACCCTTATCAGCGAAGAAACCGGAACAAGAAAAATTGGGTCTCAACCCTCTGAGTTTTACGTAACAACAGATCCAGTTGATGGTACAACCAACGCTGTTCGCGGAATACCTTTCATAGCTACAGCTATCGCCGTTTCAAAACAACCCTACCTTAAAGATGTGGAAATAGCCCTCGTATCTGATCTCTTTCACAACGTCACCTATACCGCACAAAGAGGCCAAGGAGCCTTTAGAAACGAGGAAAAAATTCAGCCGTCTCAAACATCCTCGCTGGAAGATGCAATCATTGGAGTCGACTTTAATACGTTAAGACTAGGAGAACTCTTCGCGAAGTTGGAAGAAGTTCTCCAGAGAACGAGACATCTTCGACACTTTGGAGCCAACGCCCTAGAAATTTGCTACGTTGCAGACGGCTCCACAGACGTCTTCATTGATATACGGGGAAAATTGAGGGTAACAGATGTCGCAGCCTCGTACCTCATAATACTTGAAGCAGGAGGAATCATGGTCACGCCCAAAGGAACTGAACTTGATGTTCCATTATCCGCCACTCAACGATTAGCCTTCATCGCCGCCGCAAACAAAGAAATCTACGAAAACGTCAAGAAGTTTCTGGTCTAAATCAAAAGTGAACAACAACCTCCAAAAGACAGTTCTTCAGTGTGCTGGTTTTTAACTAAGGAACTCTTTAGTTATTCCTGGTTAGGAGAACCCTAGCAACTTGATGCCGATAAAACCTCTACAACCGTATCCAGCGCTTCTTTTGCAGAGGAAGTCTGAGCGAGTTTTACTAGTCGCTGATCTCCACCTAGGTTGGGAGGCATCTCTAACCCAGAAAGGAGTTCATGTTCCATCCCAAACGCCAAAAATCTTGAATAAAATTCTTGAACTTATAAAGAAATGTAAACCAACGCGTCTAATCTTTCTAGGCGACGTGAAACACGCGATTGCAAAGGTGGAAATAGAGGAATGGCGTGACATTCCAGATTTTTTCGAAGCCTTGGAGAAAAAAGTGCCAAATATTCAAGTCGTTCCAGGAAACCATGATGGAAACCTTGAGCCTCTACTGCCTGAAACTGTAAAGATTCTGCCCTCAACTGGTGTTGTTGTTGGAAATGTTGGGCTCTTCCATGGACATGCATGGCCGGCGCCAGATCTTTTAGGATGTGACAGCCTCATTACAGGTCACGTCCATCCCATGGTTGCCTTCCGCGATCCTATGGGTTTCCGAATAACAAGACAGGTTTGGGTAAAAGCCAAATGTGATGTTCAGCTATTGGCGAAATCCCTCCTCGAACGTTTAGGCGCCAAAGTTAATGCTAACCATTCTAATTTACTGCGAGACCAGTTCAACATAAAGCCTAGAGTTTCACAACTCTTCATAATTCCTTCCTTCAACGAATTCCTCGGGGGCCAACTCATCAACAAAAGAAAATTAGGAAAAGATGCAAAATCTAGAGCCTTCATCGGCCCAGTTTTGCGTTCAGGAAGCATAGATTTAGATTATGCAGAAACGTATCTCCTCGACGGAACCTTTCTGGGAACCATAAATCAGTTGAAAACTCTGAGTTAACCATTAAAAGTCCCGCATCTGCCAAATATTCTAATCCAAAACTGTAGCCGCAGAAAGTTTTTATAGAATTCTATTCTCCACTAGATTATTGAGGTAAAGAATTATGGCATGGGACGACTTTCCAGAATGGTTTAGAAGAAGAATGAGACGCGCACCCTTCTTTAGAAGCTGGTTCTTTGGAGACATAGAAGAAATGATGAGAGACATTGAAGAAATAATGGAAAAAGAATTTAGAGAATTTAAAACAAATATCCCCAAAGATCTAGTTCGCAAACGCAAACTCCCAGATGGCTCAACTGTAAACGAGTGGGGACCCTTCGTCTACGGCTACAGCATGACCGTAGGCCCAGATGGAAAGCCAAAAATAAGAGAGTTCGGCAACATAAAGCCCTCACGCAAAACCGAAGCCTTCGGCCTCACCAAACCCAGCCTTGACGTAAAAGAAGAGCGTGAGCCTCTGGTTGACGTCATCAGCACCGACGGCGAAATTAAGGTCATAGCCGAATTGCCTGGCGTTGAAAAAGATGACATCAAATTGCATGGAACAGAAGACACCCTAACTATATCAGTTGACACTCCAAAACGCAAATATTTCAAAGACATTGAAATTCCAGCGAGAATTGACCCTAAAAAAGCTAAAACGGTATATAAGAATGGAGTGCTAGAGGTTACGATACCCAAAATCAAAGAGGAAAAGAAGCCGCGAGGAGAACGAATAGAAATCGAATAGGTCAACAAAACCAATAGTTTCAAAATAGCATGATAATTTCGTTGCATTGACTGAACATATAAGACTGGTTTTCATCATATTAGGATACTCCCTTCGATCAATTGGAGAGAATACATGAAAAAACCTATAGAAATCAAAGTGCTTGAAAATACGTGTAAGGAAGCGAAAGCTAAGGGACAAGTGACAGGTGCCCACCTATCCCGGCTTTCCGAAGCCTTTGGCTCACGATTCACAAAGGCTTGGGAGACTATCAAAGAGGAAAGGGTTAAAAAATATCTATTCAGACCGAGCGGTAGGATTGTTTGGATCGTAGTCGGCAGGGAACGCGACTACTTGGTTATGCCCGCCGCTGACTTTTGTTCCTGTGACGACTTCTACTTCCGCGTAATGGATAAAGAAGTACACTTGTGTTATCATCTTATAGCGCAAAAGATGGCGGAAGCTTTAGCGTGGTATGACAAAGTAGAGGAAGAAGATTATCTTTACGACTCTTTGATGGAAGAGTGGAATAAGGTTACACCTTAAATATTTATTTTCTAAATATAAGAAGGTGAGGATGCTTTCATGGACCCTGGAGTATACTTTACGGTAATAATCAACATTCTAATGGTGTTGATATTCATAGCTCTAATCTTAGGTTTTCTATACTTAATTTATGGCAGAGAAAAGAAGACCGAATAATCCTAAGAACACTCTATCGTGCTCTTTTCCGCAAAACAATAAACAAAATTAGACTAAGAGACGTTAGAGCAACACTCAGTGAAATCGCCCAGAAGGCGTATGATCCAATGCCAAAACCTATCGGAGGAAGCGGAAATATCCAGATTATGGCTCCTCCCTCCATGGGTGCTCCGAACAAAAATGTTGCAATCATCATAATGATTATTCCCACGAACATAAGAACAAAGCCGAATAAAAACAGTTTAAGTGGAGGCGACCATTGGAAGGATTCCAATGAAATTTCCCGCTTGAGATTGGTGTAACATTCTAAACAAATCCATGTGGGTAGTTCGAAGCAAGACTGACATACCTTCCGACCACATTCTTGACAAATATATCTCGCCGCACGCTTGCCACAGACCTCACATGTTTTTGCTTGCATCTTATGATCACGCTTTACTTACGGAAAAATAAAAAATTATTGTTATTATTATTACGAATACGATAAAGACTACTGAGAGGAGAAGTATTCTAAGATAATTTTTGTCGGTTCCGAAAACCACAGGAAACGGCCCAATAATAACTGCGCCTCCCCACTTGACTTTGCCTTTTCTCCTTGCGGTAGCAAAAATCATTAGAGCAACAGAAATTAAAACTATAAGAAATCCAGCAAAAACCAAAATGTTCCCGAAAACGAATAATAGTTCGTCGCTCATTCACAGATTCACCTCTAAAAATATCTAGAAGGAATCGAGTTTAAATAAAGCTTAATTAAGGTGATATCCTTGACCGATTTCGATAATCTAGTGAAGCGACATGGATTCGGAGAATATTATTGAAAAAATTCTAGGGTCTCGACCAGATCTTACACGCCAAGAAGTCCTAGAAATGATCGAGAAAAAAAAGAAGGGAGCGGGAGAATTTTTCACGGATGAAACCGCGGCGCGCATTGTCGCTTCAGAGCTGGGAGTAGAAATCGTTCAGAAGCCACTTCAACTCGAAATTCTGATTAAGGACCTTGTTTCTGGTTTGAATGACGTAACACTAACTGGGCGTGTCATCACTTTTTATCCTCCTCAAACTTTTACACGTCAAGACTTGACTGAAGGAAAGTTTGCTCGTTTGCTTATCGCAGATAGAAGCGGAACATTGAAAGTGGTTTTGTGGGACAATAAGACATCCTTGGTGGAGAATGGGAAAGTTGAACAGGGACAAATCATCAAGGTTTCGCACGGATACGTCCGTGAAGGGCTAGATGGAAAACTGGAGTTACACGTAGGATCGCGGGGAAATCTCCACTTTTCTCCACCAGACGCTACAGGACAAAAATATCCTACCGTAACACGATTGGCAAGAAAGGTGGCTGAGATAAAAGAAGGCGGTCCAATCACTGTCGAAGGAACTATTGTAACGACGCCGACTATGAGAGAAGTGGTCACATCGAGAAATGAAAAGGTTGCAGTTGCCTCCTTCGAATTGAGAGACGAAACTGGAAAAATTTTGGTTTCAGCGTGGAGAAAATTAGCAAGGGTTGCGAAGGATTTGACCGTGGGAACTCGAATCAAAATAAAAAATGTGTATGTAAGGAAGGGTTTCGCAGATCAGTTGGAACTTACTTCTCGCTCTTTTACATCTATAGATGTCCTAACTGCCCCGGAAAAGTAACTATTTTTCTGTTTCAACTTCTTTGATTACGTCTTCGATTATTTCTAGGCCAGCATCTACGAGTTCTCTAGTTATAGTCAGCGGCGGAACTATTCTGAGAGTGGAAACTCCGCATGATATGATGGTTACTCCTCGTTTCCAACACCTTAGCATTATTTCCTTAGCCTGTTCCACTCCTGGATTCTTGGATTCTTTGTCTTCTACAATCTCAATACCAATCATCAAACCCTTCCCTCGAACGTCCCCAACAAGTTCACACTCTTCTTTCAAGTTTTGCAATCGCCTCATGATGTATTTGCCCTGGTTTTCAGCATTTTCAAGAAGCTTCTCTCCCTTAATTACATCCACGACCGCTAGTGCCGCCGCGCAGGCCAAAGGATTTCCTCCAAAGGTGCTGGCATGAGACCCCCCTTCCCAATCCATCAATCGCGCTCGAGCCACAGTTGCCCCCAAAGGCAATCCCGAAGCCAAGGCTTTAGCCACACAAATAGCGTCAGGCTCCACTTTCCAATGCTCAATGGCGAACCATCTTCCAGTTCTACCCATACCTGATTGAATCTCATCATCGATTAAAATGAAACCGTATTTGTCGGCTAATTTTTTGAGACGTTGAAAGTATCCCGGAGGAGGAACCACGTATCCGCCTTCCCCCTGGATAGGCTCAAAAACGATTCCAACAACTTCTTCTGGGGCTACATATTTTTTGAGGACCAGTTCATCGATGAAGTCTACACACCAGTAACTACAGTTTGGATATGACAGTTTGAAGGGACAGCGGTAACAGTATGGATAGGGCACGTGTGTTACTCCAGGGAGCATGGGGAAGAAGTATCTTCTTTGAACCAACTTGCTCCCCGTGAGGGATAGCGCCCCCAATGTTCGACCGTGGAAGCCACCGATAAAGGCGATGAACTGATGCTTGCGGGTGTGCCATTTGGAAAACTTGAGAGCTGCTTCCACTGCCTCTGTTCCGCTGTTTCCAAAGCATACTTTTTTCTCAAACCTTCCAGGGGTTATTTCAAACAGTCTTTCAGCAACATTCACAACCTCTCTGTAGTAGAAATCTGTGTTAGAGTAGTGAAGAAAACTGTCACATTGATTCTTTATCGCGTTGACAACCTTGTGATGGTTGTGCCCTACGTTTAGGCATGCTAGGCCGGAGTTGAAGTCTATGTATTCGTTTCCATCCACGTCTTTTACAATACAGTTATTTCCCGTTTCTATGACAAGCGGGTAAAAACGAACATAAGAAGGGGAAATCGAAGCTTCATCTCTCCTGACTAACTCTCTTGCCTTTGGACCAGGCGGGCGAACAACTATACGCGGATAGCTCTTCATATGCTTCACCAAGAATATTTCAATATGGCGCGGCATTTTTTATAACTATCTGAGACAACCGAAGGGCCTTTTTAATAATCAAGATTGGAAGAGAGAGAAATATCTCAACAAAGAATAGATTGCAGCAAACGAGACTGAAAAATGGGGTTGCCTGTAGAGAAGCTACTTGGACCGAATTTCCCTCACTGTTATTCCAATTGACGAAAAGTTTGATTTTTGACCTTCATCTCTAATCAGTTCTTCATTTCCGACGGCAATATTTTCTATTTCCAAATTCTTAACAAAGGCATGGCAGAGCAATTCGACAGTATCAACTGCTCTGCTGATGCAAACATGCTCTTGATGCAAGTAACCTGCCATCCCGGTTTGCGATGTTAAGAAGCACTTTTGGTTTTTTAGGCAAACTAATTCATTCGGAAAAGGATGACAGGTATAGTTAAATAGATACTCAGCCGATCGAAGGGTGACTGACTTCTAATAACATGAATTAAGGGGTTTTATCCTCCCGGGGCACCGTGGAATGGGACGTTTTTCCAAAGAACGTCCCACCAATCTTCTTCTGTTATTGTTTCTCCTCGAACGAGAATTTCTAGGACATCCTTTAAGAGTTTATGATGTCTTTTCTCATCCAATAATATTGCGTTTAAGAGAAGCAAAACCTTCTTGTTTTCAATGCTCGGGATTGTCTCACTGATTCTTTCAATGAGTTCTGCCTCTATACGTATATGCTCTTTCACGAGTTCTATTTGTTTGTCTAGGTGTTCTTGTGTAAGGGCTTGGGAAACACTGGTCAACAGTTTAATAGCTGCAGTATACATTTCTGAATGCTTCACAGAATCTAAAGATATTCCTTTCAAAACTCCCTTAACGGTTGGGTTTCCTATTTCCTTTAAGCTATTATTTAACGATTCCACAATCGTGTCTTCAATTTTAATTTGTTTCTTAAGAAAAGTTACTAGTTCATCTTTTGAATTCAAAATATTGCCTCCTTATGTAGGACATCTCATTTTGAAGCATAAGTTTTTCGGCAATTTTGCATTCTCTTCAGAAAATGGTATATGTGGGTTTTTTCAATTAGGTTGAAAAGGCTTAACGGTGAAAAACGTCTTGAAAAAAATTTTGGAGGTTAGGTGGCACGGCAGAGGCGGTCAAGGAGCATGGACCGCCAGCGAACTCCTTGCGCGCGCAGCCATCAAGGAAGGGAAATATATCCAATCATTCCCAGAATTCGGTCCGGAAAGAATGGGCGCGCCAATACGCGCCTTCACGAGAATTAGTGATGAACCAATCCAAATGCACTGCGCAGTTTACAATCCAGATGTAGTAGCTGTTTTAGACCCATCATTATTAAAGGCTGTTCCAGTAACAGAAGGACTAGACAACGAGGGAATCCTCGTTGTTAATTCTAAAGAAACACCAGCAAAAATACGCGAAATGCTTAAAATAGAAAAAAGAAGAATTTGGACAGTTCCAGCCACGAAAATTGCTATCAAGGTCCTAAACAGACCCATCACTAACACGGCCATGTTGGCAGCTGTGGCCCGAGTAACTGGGATAGTTGGTTTAGAAAGCCTTGAAAAAGTTGTTTCGAAACGTTTCAGCGGAAGTATTGCAGAAAAGAATGTGGGGGTCATAAAAGAAGCCTACAAGGAGGTAAAACCAGAGTGACAACTTCAGGAAAAGGTTGGAAAGAAATTCCATTAGCCGGTGTCTGCTGGAAACCTAGTACCCAATATTTGACGGGAGACTGGAAAACCTACAAGCCAATACGAGATTTGGAAAAATGCACCAGATGTGTATTATGCGTGCTTTTGTGTCCAGATGGAGCAATATATTGGAAACCAGAGAAAGAGGACATAAAGTTTGATTATGATTTCTGTAAAGGCTGTGGAATATGCGCTAACGAATGCCCAGTAGACGCCATTGAAATGAAGCTTGAAGAGGAGACGTAAGAAAATGGCAACCGTTAAACAGAAAATGTTAGCTTTAAACGGAGACGAGGCTGTTGCCTATGCTGCAAAACAATCAGATGTAGACGTTGTAGCAGCATACCCAATAACTCCTC
>CAYFWY010000083.1:0-8438 GCA_964346895.1 uncultured Candidatus Bathyarchaeia archaeon
TGCATCTTGACGAGGGGTGTAATCCTCGCTGTGTCACCGTGGTCATACATGTATTCTCCTTTAGTAATGGATGGGCAAGCCGTCGCTTCAGTAGCTACAAACCTGACATCCTTATTGGCTTTCCCTGAAACTTTGTCGTAGTAGAATGGCCAGAAGAGACCTGAAAAGCTGCTGCCTCCGCCTATGCACCCAACGATTACATCTGGGTAATCGTCCACTAATTCAAGCTGTTTTTTTGCCTCTTGTCCCACCACTGTTTGATGCAAGAGAACATGGTTAAAGACGCTACCTATGCCGTAATTCGCTTCTTCATTAGTCAGAGCGTCTTCTACAGCTTCGCTGATGGCAATTCCCAAGCTTCCTGGGCTGTCAGGATCTTCTCCTAAAATCTTTCTTCCAGCATCTGTTTTGTTGCTTGGACTAGCGTAAACCTCTGCACCATAAAGTTCCATCAATACTCTTCTGTAGGGCTTTTGGTTGTAGCTCACTTTCACCATATATACTGTGCATCCGATATCAAAAGTCGCGCACCCAAAGGCAAGAGCTGAGCCCCACTGGCCGGCTCCGGTTTCGGTAGCCATACGCTCTTTACCTTCCTTCATATTGTAGTAAGCTTGTGCAACAGCAGTGTTGGGTTTATGGCTTCCTGAAGGGCTGACACCCTCATACTTGTAATAGATCTTGGCTGGCGTCTTCAAAGCCTTTTCTAATCTAGTGGCTCTGAAGAGTGGAGTGGGTCTCCAGAGACTATAGACTTCTCTCACTTCTTCAGGGATGTTTATCCATCTTTCCGTACTCATTTCTTGACCGATGATCTCTTTGGGAAATATCAGGGGAACGATTCCAGGTCCAGGCGCTCTCGTCTCTGTTTCGATGAATGGAGGCATCGGCTTAGGCATATCCGGCAGTATGCAGTACCATTGCTTGGGTATCTCTTCTCTATCTAACATTATTTTGGATGCCATGTGTCTTCACTTCGTTTTAGGATTTAAGGGTAAAACTTATACTTCAAAGCATATATATAAACTTTGTCGAACGATGTTCTACTTTGAGGAGTGAGTATGTGGAGCCAAATTGAAAGATACTTCAAAGACCTACCAGCACAACTGAAGGTTGCAAAACTCCTCTTTGGAAGGGGTTTCCAAGTCAGGGAAGATGGCAAAGTCGTGAGTGGCGGAATAGAAATACCTCACACCCAAATTGCAACTGAGGTGGGGGTTGAACGTAGGGCCGTAGATAGTACAGTTCAAACGATTCTTTCAAAACCTGAGCTGAAAGGAATCTACATGAACCTTAGGCAGGTATGCTCTTTGCAAGAAGTTGCTCGCGAATTCAACTTGGGTGTAATCGTTTTTGTTCCTGAAAACGCTAGCCAAACAGGTATCATAGCTAATGTTACGAAGAAAGTGTCAGAAAAAGGACTTAGCATAAGGCAAGCTCTTGCAGAAGATCCCAGCGTAAGTGCACAGCCTAAACTAACCCTAATTATCGAGGGAGAAATTCCTCCGGAACTGATTGGGGAGATAAGGAGACTTCCGGGAACCCGAAGTATCACAGTCTATTAGACTTGTTAACGTGAAGATAAAAAGGTTGAAGCCACTTCTAGGGAAAGTTTCTGAAAGTCACTTCTTTTGCAGCTCCCTCCTCAACAACTTTACGCTTGATCTCTTCCAGTTTACCTCTACATTTAGAAACATCGGCGATTACAATCCATTCCGCAGATTCTCCTCTCCGAAGAGTTCTGGATTCACTGGACAACAAATCGACTCCGTGTCTCGCGAGAGAATCTGCTACTTTTGCAAGAGCGCCAGGAACATCGGCAAATGATATGCGAAATTCAACCAACAATGCTTCTGGATCGGCAAAAGGAACAATCCGAACTTCTTTACTATCTAGATCGGCTATTAGTATAACATACATGCCCTCAGAAAAACTTACGGCTTCACGAATAGAGGAGGGCATGGTTACTCTGCCCCTAGAATCTATTCTAACAATCTCGGTCATCCTCATTTTACCTGGTCTCCCCTCAATTCTCTTCAGAAACCTTTATATAAATGTGCGTATTATGGGTTTTAACCCACTAATTACCCACGGAGGTCCGCGTATGACTTGGAGGGATAATGTTCACAAGATTACATACCCCAAAAGGAACGAAGGACTATCTCCCAAAAGAAGTTGAATGCTATCGTTACATCGAAGACAAACTAAGGGAAAATTTTGAACTCTGGGGCTACGATGAAATTCGCTCTCCAACTATTGAATTCGTCGAAACCTTATCCACAGGAGTTGGACCAGAACTAGTTGACGCCATGTTCAAATTCCAAGATTTCGATGGAAAAATCTTGGCCCTACGAGCCGAAATGACGGCGCCCGTTGCTAGAATCGTGACAACAAGAATGACTGGAACGCCGGAGCCTATTAGGCTATTCTACTTGGCCAACGCTTTCAGGTACAGCCAATCTTACATTGAACGGGCAAGGGAGTTCTGGCAAGCTGGAGTTGAACTCCTCGGCTGCAACAATTCAAAAGCCGACGGAGAGATACTCGCTCTCCTTGTTTCGTCTCTAAGAAGAATAGGATTGAAGGACGTGCGAATTGATGTTGGGCACGCTGGTCTCCTGAAAGACCTACTGAAGGCAACAGGTCTAAATAAGGAAAAGGAAAACATTCTTAGAAACCTCTTGACCTATCGAGATAAATTCCGTCTAGAAAAATTCATGGATCAAAACAATTTATCTTCCAAACTAAGAGAAACCTTTTTACAACTTTCGCGCTTCAGACGGTTAAATGATGTTTCATCCGTGTCATTTGGTTCCTCAGAAAATGGAAAGACGAAAGATCATTTAAGAACCCTTTCGGAGCTCAAAGATGCCTTATCTGACTACGGTATTGATAATCTTGTCTTTTTTGATTTCTCATTGACAAGGAAAATCGAGTATTACACTGGAATGGTGTTCGAAGCTTCTGTTCCAAACCTCGGTCAACCCCTGGGTGGAGGCGGCCGCTACGACGATTTTATCGAAAGATTTGGGAACTTACAACTTCCAGCAACGGGCTTCGCCTTAGAAATTGAAAAATGCTTACAAGCTCTTACGGCTCAAGGTTTTGAAATTCCAGAAAAGCAGGAAACCAAAATTCTTGTATCGTCGAAATTCAGATATTCTGCGATAAAAGCTGTCAAAATCTTTCGGGATGCTGGAATTACCGCCCTACTGGACATGATGGAAAGTGTCGAGAAGAAGACCATTGACTATGCGAAGCTCGCTGGAATAAACTACGTAGTTTTCGTTGATTCCTCTTTCAAAAAGTCCGCAAAGATATATGATGTAGAGTCAGATGTCTACAGAAAAATACTGATCGAAACTTTTCTTCAAGAAATCGGAGGCCAACCATAAAATGAAAAGAAAAATTCGTATGGCGATACCGAGCAAGGGTCGACTGAAGCAACCATCAATCCAAATGTTGCAACGAGCAGGTTTAAAAATACTTGAGAAGGAAAGATCCTACTTTTCCAAGACCTCCAACCCACGATTTGAAGCAATCTTCGCGAGAGCCTTTGACATACCTCTCTACGTCCACTATGGCGCAGCAGACTTGGGCATAACAGGTCACGATCTGATTCTGGAAAGAGAAGTAGAAGTTAATGAACTGCTGGATTTAGGGTTTGGAAAATGTCAACTCGTAGTCGCGGCTCCTGAAAAATCGAAAATCTGCAAGATAGACCACGTTCCGGCCAGAGCGAGGGTCGCTACGGAATATCCAAACCTCAGTAGGAAATACTTTGAAGGTTTAGGAAAGCAGGTAGAGATTTTGAGGGTTCGTGGAACCTCCGAATTGGCTCCCAAACTGGGTTTGGCTCAAATAATCGTAGACCTCTCTTCAACCGGTGAAACGTTAAGAAAAAACAATCTGAAAGTAATCGCCACTATTCTTGATTCAACATGTAGACTGGCATGCAACAAAATCGCTTACAGAATTTTCGAAAACGAACTCGACGAGTTTCTCGCCAGACTGCAGCAAGGAGGGCTGGAATAAAATGAGAGTTATAGGTAGCCAACAGTTCAGAAGCGAAATACTAGATCGGGTAGTCAACCGAGGAAAAGTAGATTTGTCTTCGATCTCTTTGCCGGTTAGAAAGATAATAAGTGATGTCAGAGAAAATGGTGACGAAGCTCTCTTACGTTACACAGAGAAGTTCGATAATGTACACCTCACTAGATCAGAACTCAAAGTCAATGCGAGAAATATTAGAGAAGCATATGGAAAACTGGAAAAAAGTCAAATCAACGCTTTAGAAAAAGCTGCAAATAATATTGAGCACTTCCACAAGAAGCAGATAAAAGACACATGGTCTCTAGAGGCGGCAAAAGGAGTAACCATTGGACAAACAACCCGCCCCCTATCAACTGTCGGTGTTTACGCACCCGGAGGAAAAGCCTCCTATCCCTCTTCAGTGTTGATGTGTGTCATTCCCGCCAGAGTCGCCGGAGTTAAAAAAATTGTTTTGTGTTCCCCGCCGGAGAAAAGTGGGAACATTAACCCAGCTCTATTAGTGGCTGCTGACATAGCAGGAGCGACGGGGATATATAGAATTGGAGGAGCACAAGCAATAGCTGCCTTAGCATACGGCACAGATGTCATACCCAAAGTCGACAAGATCGTGGGTCCCGGGAATATTTTTGTGACAGCCGCAAAACTTGAGGTAAGCAAAGATGTTGCTATAGACATTCCAGCGGGGCCAAGCGAAGTCCTAATAATCGCAGACGAAACAGCTAATGCTTCTTTCATTGCCTCGGATCTCCTTGCCCAAGCAGAACACGACTGTCAAGCATGGGCAATTCTCCTAACAACATCTAAAAACCTTGCATTAGCGGTTGATGAAGAAGTCTCCAAGCAAATTAAGTCTCTTTCCAGAACAGCAACCGTGAAATCCTCCGTCCACACAGGCGGTTTGATAGTGAACGTCAAAGACATCGAAGAAGCAGTGGAATACACCAATTTAATAGCTCCAGAACACCTTCACATCCAAACAAAGGCGCCTCGCGAGGTTTTTGACAAGATCCAGAACGCCGGAGCAGTTTTTTTAGGGGATTATTCACCCGTTGCCTTTGGTGATTACTCTTCTGGATTGAATCATGTCCTACCAACCGGAGGTTACGCAAAATCTTACTCGGGACTATCAACATGGAATTTCGTTAAAACGGTCAGCTTTCTAGAGTGTACCAAACAAGGCTACCTGGATTTGAAAAGTGCGACTATCGCGCTTGCAAAAATGGAGGGTTTTGACGGGCACGCAAAGTCTGTTTCTATCAGAGGGGAAGAAGATGAAAATTGATGAATTGGTTCGTAAAGAAGTTTTTGGGCTGCCCCTCTATGAAGTTGAGAGCGTTCTTGAGCGAAAGTTTGATGAAATGCCTGTTAAACTGGATTTGAACGAGAATTTTGCTGTGGCAAGTGATGTGATGGGAAAACTGATCGTTGACGCTTGCCGCGACATCGACCTTCGGGTATATCCTCCACCATACGGTAACATAGCCATCAAAGCTATCTCAAACTTCTTTGGCTTCAGCGAATCTGAAGTCTCTGTTGGAAACGGTGCGGATGAGATTTTAGATTTACTTATGAAAGTTTTTGTGAAAGAAAATTCGAAGGTCTTGGTGGTTGAGCCCACTTTTCCTATGTATAGTTATTTTACACAGTTATATGGAGGCAAAAAGGTTACTGTTTTGCTTAGACCTAACTTTGAGTTGGATGTCGACGCAATATTTAGAAAAATTGACACCGAAACTCCTTTACTTTTCATTTGTTCCCCAAACAATCCAACAGGCAACCAATTCAAAGAAGATGATGTCAAAAAAATTCTGCAGGAGTTTAATGGCATTGTTGTTGTTGATGAAGCTTACGTTGATTTCGCCAAATATACAGTCATCGACTGGATAAGAAATTTTGACAATCTAATAATCTTGAGAACTTTCTCAAAGGCTTTCGGTTTAGCTGGACTTCGCCTTGGTTATCTCGTCTCAAACAAGTCAATTGTAGAGTATGTTAAAAAAGTTACATCCCCCTTTAACTTGAATATTGTAACTCAACGATTAATACCACTAGCGTTGAATAATTGGAATTACTTCAAAAAGCAAATTCAGTATACAATTAAAGAACGTGAATGGCTACGAAATAAATTGGGCAAAATTGATGGCATAACGCCATACTCCTCAGATACAAATTTCATCCTCTTCAAAGTAACCAAAAACAACCTAACCTCCTCAACCCTTAAGAAGAGACTGGAAAGCAGAAACGTCCTAGTGAAGGATAGGGGAATTTTTCCTCTTCTAATAAATTGCATACGCGTAACCGTTGGAACGCATGCCATGAACGAAACCTTTGTTTCAGCCTTAGAAGAAGCTTTGGAGGAATAAACAAAATGCCGTATCAATGTCTAAGCAAAGAAAGAAGAATATACATAAAAAAGGATTCTGCAAAAGCTCTAAGCGACACCGCAAAAATAATCTTTGATTTCGACGGCGTACTAGCCTCTACTTCCCAGTCATACCGTCAAACCATAAGAAAGGTTGTCAACTATTATTTCCTCGAAATTCTCGGTCTTGAAGGAGAACAGGGAAAACTAGCCACATTAAGAGATATTCAGAAATTCAAGGACACAGGACTTTACAACAACGACTGGAACCTGTCATATGCCATTATAACCTACTACCTAGGTCTCCTAATAGGAGAACTTCAACAAAAACACGCACTCCAAGAATTCAGGAAACAATTCAATGGTGTTCAGTTCTCCGAAATACAAAGTTTCGTTAGAATCCTTAGAGAAGTGGGAACTTTTCTTAGTAAATACGAAATAACCGCAACCGAACTTGCCAACATGAAGAGGGATGATACACTAGGCTTAAATTCATTCTTGGCGCAAGCCACCCTGAAAAATCAAAATCCCATCAAAATTCTTGAGTCTTTCCTTCTACAAGTTGGAAGTGATGAACTATCACTTATCCAAAAGTTAATTCCATACGATCTTAAGAAGCTTGACTTGCTGAAACGTTTATTTGAGGAAACCTATCTGGGCAAGAACTTGTTCAAGAGATTTTACGGCTTTCCATCTGTTTTCATGTTTAATGAAAGCTTTTTGGAAAAAGAGACGATTATTCCTACAAAAGAGACTCTTGAGGTGCTTCGTCTGAAATTTGGGAAGTTTGCCATATATTCGGAGAGACCTAGAATTCAGGGGATATATGTTTTGGAGAAAAATGACTATAAAGGATACTTCGACGAGAAGGTTTTATTTTTTCAGGAGAACTTAGTTGAATCTGATTTGGCTGGTGAAAGTGTAAGGCTCGGCAAACCGAATCCAACTCCTTTCATCGAATTGATAAAAACTTTTGTGGGAAGAGCTGATACGGTGGCGTATGTTGGGGATGGTGTCGCAGATATCTTGCTAGTTAAAAACGCTCGATTAGACGGTCTATCCAACTTGGTGTTTCTCGGCGTCTTATCTTCTTCTGAGTGTCCAAACCAACTCCTTTCTCAATATATCAAACATGAAACTGACGCTATCCTAACGGATGTGAACGACATTCCATATCTTCTCACAAGTCTGGGAGGAAAGATTTGAAATGCGAGAAGTGAAGGTTGAACGGAAAACAGACGAGGTCACAATTGTCGTCGAGCTAAACGTTGACGGAAAAGGAGAGGCAAAAGTGGAAACAGGCATAAAGTTTCTGAACCATCTTTTGGTCACCTTAGCGAAACACGGTCTCTTTGACTTAAAAGTCAAAGCTATGGGAGAGTTGAAGCATCACGTTAGCGAAGATGTTGCGTTGACTCTGGGAGAGGCATTACGTAAGGTCATAGATAAAAAGAAGGGTATCAAAAGATTTGGCTCAGCCTATGTGCCTATGGATGATTCCCTTGCTAGAGCAGTAGTAGATCTGAGTGGAAGAGCCTACTCTATTCGAAACCTTAAACTCATCCAACCAAACATCGAAGATTTGAAAACTGAAGATATTGAACACTTCTTCGATTCTTTCGCCCAAGCTTCAAAGTCAAACCTGCACCTAACGGTTCTTTATGGTAGCAACGACCATCACAAAATTGAAGCTGCGGTGAAGGCTCTGGCGCTCGCATTAAGGCAAGCTGTAGTTTCGGAACCGAGGATTGGAGATCAGGTTCCAAGTGCAAAAGGGGTGCTTTAACGTTGCCTCAAGTGTCAGTGGTGAATTACGGTGTGGGAAATCTGAGAAGTATCAAGAGGGGGCTCGAGAAATCGGGGGCCAAAGTTTTGATAACCCACAACCCCAAGGATCTGAGCCAATCTGATGCAATAGTATTTCCAGGCGTAGGTGCCTTCGCCGAAGCTGTTAAGAACGTAGTTCCAATCTCTGACGTCCTTTTGCAGGCAGCGGAGAACGGAAAACCTTTTTTTGGGATCT
>CAYFWY010000084.1:0-8412 GCA_964346895.1 uncultured Candidatus Bathyarchaeia archaeon
GGCATAAGCAATTCAAAAATCAAAGCATAAGCCAAACGCAACCATAATGATAATCCTTCATGATCAGCAAAGGTCATGGTGGCAAAAGGCAAGGCCGTGAACACGCCTAAAATAAAGCCTTTGGAGCTGAAATCCTGAGTTGGCAGCCAAGGCAACAATATCGGAAACAAAACAACACCAGAGAGCACCGCAACGGCAACTGCTGCAGCAGAAAACAATCCTCCGAGTAGACCAAACACCACCGCCGCAACGGTAAGTGGCAAAGCTATGCCAGTTACTTCGATCGGTATGAGCACCAAACGGTCAACCAAATCAAACCGGACGAGACGCATCTCAGGAGTCACTTTGCCAATCCTGAGAAACTCTGGAATGTCTCTTGCACGGACAGGTCCGTACTCCACCTTGAAACCAGACCTTTTCTGGACTTCAAAAGCGTTAACGCCAGAAGCACCAAGCTGGGGCAAAATGAGCTTCCTATGGTTGACCACCGTCTCAAGTCGAGTGACTGCTATTCTATTCACTAACTCATCTGTGCCGAATGTCCCCTTCCCAGCCGCACACCACACATTAACCCCCTCTGTGTCAAGTACCAAAATATAACAATCCACGCCTCTCAACGATGATCTCAAAGCGTCGAAACTCAGCGTATAATTCGCTGTAACAAAAACAGGTGACTCCAGTCCAGGGTGTCCAATCGAATACAACCCAGGCGCAACGCGATGTCCCATACGATTAAAGCCGACACGCGCCAAAAAATGGTCCTTCATTTCTGCAATTCCCGTCGACCAGGTTGTCACCCTAATCTCAGGGGAACTTTCATTTTCCAACAACCCAGATTTGTCATCACTCTTCAAAGAGCCAGCCTCCCATCAACTAGCAAAACTGAGCTAAAAATGATTTCGGCGCGCGCCAGGTTTGTTGTGGCGCGCACGCAAGCATCTTCCGGCAGTGTTATCTTCTTCAAATTCTTTGCAATAGAAGGAGAGAGAAAGAATAATCTGTTGGATGCAAGAGTGACTATGGAGGAAGTTAGCATGAACTCAGCTGATACGCACGATGGTGAAAAACAGAAGGCAGGATTTGTGGATATTTCGACTCTAGACCTTTACCATCTTCTTCAGTTCTTCATAACGATACTGAACGAAAAAGCTTGGCGATATATAGGATTGCTTGTAGATCCTATAACAAGCGAAATAGAAACAGATTTCGAAAGGGCTCATGTCGCTATCGACTGTATCATATCCTTGGTAGACAAGCTGGAGCCACACCTGACCAAAGATGAGACGAATAGACTTAGGAGCCTTATAACAGATCTGCAGATAAACTACGCTCGCCAAGTCGAAAGGAAAGAGAAGTAAACAACAAGCGCGAGCAATAGTAAAATAGTCGTACGCCCATTCGCGCGCGCATTATGGGCGCGCACACATTATTGAATATTAAATCCAACTTAAAAATGGTTTATGGATTTGTCTAAGAAACGATTTTTTCCCCGGTTTTCTTTACCTCATTCACTAGGAAGTCAATGTCTTGTTTTTGGCTCCGGTGGTTGACATTACACGCACGTAGCATGTACCTGCCCTTGATCGTTGTGTCGGAAACCATCCAGAATGACCTCTGGTTTAAGTCGCTGTAGATCATCTTGTTCAGCTTCTCTAGCTCTGACTCAGTGAGCCCTTTTGGCTTGTATCGGAAGCAGACGATGTTGGAGACCACTGGAGCAGTAATCTCCATTTTAGGTTCCTTCCTGATTAATTCAGCTAAATAATTCATTTGGTCAATGTTCTGCTGGATTAAATTGCTATACTTGTTTTTACCATATGCTCTGAGGAGCATGTATGCCTTCAGGCTAGTGAAGTTTCTGGACAGTGGAAGGGCTAGGTTGTGAGGATTGACTATTTGATCTTTGAGTTGATCAAATGCTGATTTGAGATATCGCGCCTCATGACCGTAGACAAACGTGCTGTAGTGAGCAAGTCTATCTTTAATGAGGGTGCATCCAATGCCGTAGGGCACGTACATCCACTTGTGAAGATCAACAGCTAAAGAGTCTGCACGCTCCATGCCATCTGCGAGGTGTCGATGGGTCTTAGAGATTTTCACCCAGGCTCCAAAAGCGCCGTCCACGTGGAACCACATGTTTTCTTTCTTCGCCAGATCAGCTAGAGCGTTTAAATCGTCAAAGGCGCCGCTATTTACGGTTCCAGCGCACCCAATTATGCAGAATGGATTGTTGTTCCGTTTTCTGTCCTCTTCAATTGCTTTTTCCAGGAGATCGAGCCTTATCCTGCATTCGTCGTCTGTTGGAATCCATCTTAAGGCTTCGTTTCCGAGGCCGAGGATCTCAACTGAACGCTCAAGACAATGATGCGTCTCATCACTACAGTAGAGGGTCATTCTTCGATTGAGTCCTTGAACACCCTTTGCTTTCATGTCAACCTCGGCCTTGGCATTTCGGGCTACAGCTAATCCTGTAAAATTAGCTTCTGAACCCCCGCTTACTAGAACTCCGCCAGCTTCTTCTGGGAAGCCGAGCATCTCCTTGATCCAGTTGATTACTTGCTTGTGGACATATGATTCTGCGAAAAAAGCTTCTTGGGCACCGTTTATCCCTGTTCTCAGCATCTCAGCGAGCATCCCATATGGGGAGCCTGTTCCAGCAACTACTCCCCAAAACCGTGGCCTCGTGTGTGGAAGTGTATAGGGAAGAATGCTTTGTTGGAATACCTCGTAAACCTTCTCTTCGCCTTCCCCTTCTTGTGTTAGAGGAACGCAAATCTCGTCGATAGCTTTTTGGGGGGGAGACCCAGATGGTTCAGATCTTATATTCTGCAGATATGTTAGCATGTCGTCAAGCATTTTGTGACCCAGTTTTCGTATGGATTCCCAGTCTTCAGGGTCAAGCGTTTCTTCGTGCGTGACATCTTTTGTCTCTCGCCTCATACTTGCCGACCTCTCTATCAACTCCCCATGATACTGAATTAATTCGTTAAAATGACTTGTGGAAAAACCGTGTAGTTGCATGCTAATAGTGGTGTACGATTGGAACCTGTAGTGTGTCTATTATGTCTCCCGGAAACTCCCCTTTCCTAAGACAAATCTTTACAATGGTTTCGGACAGGGCACTCCCCACATCTACGTTTCTTACAGTATTCGAGGTTAAGTCGTACAAGGTTCGACTCGTAAGACTCGACATCTTTCAAGTCTACACGTTGAGCGGTCTTGATAGCTATTTTGGATGGCTTTGTTTTAGCCTTCTCCCAAATCCCCCTCAACTCCCGTAAAAAAATGTTGACGCCTACTGGACCAACCCCCCTCAACTCTTGTAGACGCTTCTCCAGGTCCATTGGGCTGCTGGACTCCTTATGAAGACCTTCTAGATCTCCATACTTCTCTTTGAGTTCTTCCATAATCGTCAAGAGATTTGAGGCTGTTGAGAAATCGTACCTCACATATCCTCCCGAATCCAATACCTCAACTAAGCGATCCCATCCGGCCTCCAATATTCTTTGCGGCGTAGTAATTTCTTCTTCCTCAAATCGACGGTAGGTTTTCTTAGCGATCTCTGCTGAGATTCTTTTGGCAAACAATATGGAGGCTAGGAACCACTTGAATTTGTCCTTTGACTTAGTTAAGTCTAGTTCAAGCTCCTCAGAGTAACTTTGAAGCTTTGAAAGATCTGCGTCAACACTCAAATGCAATCACCTTTTACAAGCGCGCGCAATAACATTGTGGTGCCGAGGGCCGGACTTGAACCGGCGACAACCCGGTCTTCAGCTTCACCCTCGGTGAGTTCTATCGAGTCGGGTGCTCTCCCAGTCTAAGCTACCTCGGCACTCATGAACATGAACGGTATGTCTTTTTTTAAGTTTTCTGAAGTGAATATGCCTTCAAAGAAGAGGAGAATTCTGACGATAACGTCTATTCTGTATGAACGCATTGCAGAAATTTTAGTTGGAACTTTGCTACAGCAAATAGACTCGAATTGTAGTAGTATCTATATTCGCGCGTATGGATTAAAATCCCAAGCCAAATGGCTAAGCATATTTGAATCCTAATAAAGGCTTAGCTTGAAAACGAGTTTTTTCTAAAGACTAAAAAACAGTAAAAAGTAGGTGAATCCATCCATGGGTTGTTATGTATTGCACGGGCAAATAGAACTTCTAGTCGAATCCCTGCTTACTCAACGAGCGTTAGAAGGTCTTCTAAGACGTAATCTACCAGCTCTTCTGTAGTGCTTTTGCTGAAGAGTGTCACCACACAATTCCTTGTGATCCCGACTACAATTCCTCGCTTCTGAGCTTCAAAGACAACATACCAGATCTTTCCATGCTCAAGATAATCTCGGTAGAGACTAGTGTCAGCGAGATCGGATCCTGCTAGACAAAGCTTCTCTACGCCAGGGAGATCGACATCGTCAAACCATATAAGTTTCGTTCCTTGAGGGTTCGACTCATGGAGTTTTGTAAGGGTCTCGTGGGAAATTTTTACTTCGACAATTGCCTTAGGCTTGATGAAAAGAACCTTGCTAAGCTTGTTTGCTACTTTGTTTGTTAGTAGCTTTTTTACTCCACGAGCTACAGAAGGCGCCAGTATAATTATGAAAGTCCGTTCCCTGAAACGTTTAATCCAAAAAGGAGCTTCCTCTGTGACTGGAGCTTCAACAAGCTTACGCCTGAAATAACGTCCACGCATGAAATCCATGCTGAAAACTCCTGTTACCGAGCCCTCCCTTAGCTTTAGGTCTAAAATCTCTGTCACTAAATCTACGGTTTCTCCATTCTCCTCTTCATAGGCCTCCTCTTCACGGAAATCCTTGAGCTTTTGTACCATCAATCCAAAATCAGCTTCCTCTTTTATCTCAAAGATTTTAGCTGGCAGAACCAATTTTTCACATCCATAAAACAGTTTTACAAACCAGACTTTAAAAGATTCTATACGCGCAAAGTGAAATACGCAACAAAATATTATGAGATGGTGACAAAATATCTAGTAGACCAATTACCATCACTTTTTTCCCTAAACCCTTGATTTCCAATGACCAACAATATTGAAAACGTTTTGAACTCTTGAATTTCACATCGCTGTCATATGCACTATAACCTAATTTCTGAGGAACCCGCACTCCGAGAGTCTATTCATTTTCTGGCTCAACTTTGCCATTATTCAAATCGATAAAGTGCGATCCATGGAAACAGAGAGAACTTCTTTTACCCCTAACCTGGCGAGTTGCTTAACTGAGTTGCTCATTGGCGATAAAATGTCCTTTTAAAGGACGTGTCCTCGTTAAGGGAAAACGTGCGCCCATGCAGAACCTGTGAACCTATGTTTCATCGTTCCACAATGAAAGAGACTTTAACGTCAGCCCGGTATTCCACAATCTTGTTGTCTTCCACTCTTGCGGTGCATCGCTTCACGTGGACTCCTCTAATGTTCTTGACCGTCTTCGCTGCCTCCTTTAAGGCATCTTCAACTGCCTCGTTCCAACCATCGGGTGAACTACCTATCAGCTCAATTATCTTCACAACTGGCAAAGCCTTCACCTCCATAAGCAGAGTAGCAGCGATTCCACTTTAGTTTTTCGATACATATACTCGTGTAATTAAGTCGCTATGTCACAATTCACTGGGATCATGCTCGAGCTTGGTTCTAAAAAAGTAGAAAGACATTATTTATAAGAAATTGCAGAAAAAATATAAGAATCTTTGAGAAAATTGACGAAAATGACAGTGAAATCAGACGAATTAGCGATTAAACCTAATATCTAGGTCTTCTCGAGCGTCTTCTCTTTGACCAACAATCTCTACAATAAACTGGTCTGTTAGGATCGGGTTTGAATGGAACTTCACATTCTTGACCACAATCGGAGCAGACTGCTTTATGCATCTCTCGGGGTTCTCTATACGACAAACAAATTACACCTCCCTCCTATATTCAACGAAGAACTAGCACTCTGTCGAAACTCTAATTCTTACGTGTTCAGTCAGTTTGACAATTTGCCTTATTTAAACTTACGGTAAACCAAGTAGATGTTGGTGGGCCCGGCCGGACTTGAACCGGCGATCTCTTCCGCGTGAGGGAAGCGTCTTTTGGCCTCAAAAATAAGTTAACCAACTGGACAACGGGCCCTCACCAAATCTAAACGATAAGGGCATTACCTTTATATTTTTTGTAATTTTTTGTCAACTACTATTGCATCAAACTCGCGCCCGCGCAAAACAGGGACATAAGAAGCTATTCAAAGCTTCTACTTCCCCGTTTATGGACGTGTACAATCTCCCACATTCTTCTATCTGTCACAAATCTTCGAGCGCATCAAGCGCTCAGTGTAATATAGGAAAGTAAGTACAGAGAGATGAAGAAGACTCCCGTTATCTTATCAACCTTCTCTCTTAATGTGAGTGTTAATATAACCAAGGTGGAAACAAATATCGCGTACAAGCCAGTTACCTTAACAAGTTTTCCAGTTACTTCAATTGGGAAGATTAAAGGTCCGATTCCAACGGAAAAAGAGGCGTCTACGATACAACTTCCTATGACATCTCCTATGGCAAGCTCGTACTGTTTCCTACGGATGGCTGTCAAATCGACCACAAGCTCTGGAAGAGAAGTTCCAATAGCTACCACGAAGAAGCTGATGAGGTACTCGGAAACCTGAAAAACTGATGACAGCGTAATCACAGATTCAATTACAATCAAGGATCCGATTGCAACACCCACGAAGCCTAAGATGGCTACCCCGAAGTGATGTAGACGCCTTTGACTGGTAGGCGGTGGGTCTTGCTCCTCTTTTTCCGTAACGTTCTTTGCTGTGGCGCTTCTAATCAGAAGCATGAAAATGGGCCAACTAGCCATTAAAAAGAGGCCGTTCATCTGAGAAATGTTTCCTTTCTCACCTATCGACACTGCAAGCATGAGTGCTAGAATCTCACAGGCTCCAACTATTCCCACCTCTTTCCTCTTAACCTTAAAAGTTCCAGCTAAGAATGGAAGGAGGCTCAACACCAAAGACATTTGAGCCAAGACTGATCCAAGGGAGTCTCCTACGTTTATGTCTCCATGATTTAAAGCTGACGAGATGACAGAGTTAACGATCTCTGGTAAATCCGTTCCCAGAGAGACGAGTAGGAGACCGATCATAAGTGGAGAAATTCCTAATTCTAAAGCGATGATTGACGAGTGCTCAACTGCCTTGTCGCCAGAATAGGCTAAAAGCGCCAATCCCGCGACTAAACCTGCAAGTCCAAGTATCACCTCACGCACGAGCATGCCTTTATAAAGAGTTATTCCTTACAAGTGTCTCTTTTTTAATCTAGTGGCTAAATTTTTCTATCACAACGGTAATGTCGATTAATGGAGCGCTAGTTTATATCAAGCAACCCTTAAGTCAAAAAAGCAGAAGTCCAAGAAGAGTAAATTTTATGAATTCTTTGTTCATCTTATTGCGCGCATTTAGCGTATCATCCAATTTTATTTATAAACTGAAAAAGAAGAATCCAGGTGAATTATTTTCCTATAAAACGAGTTTTTTCCCCTTATTTTTTCAAGAAAACGCATATATACGAGTTGTAGCGCCCTTAGAGAATTTTAGGAGGAAAGAACTTGCAAAACTATCTAGAGGAGGAAGATTGGGAAGAGGAAGAAGAGGAAGAAGAGGAAGAGTGGTAGGATATGCCCAAGAAGAAAAAAGGAAAGAAAAAAGGTAAAGGTAAAGCAGAATAGAAGACTGTGCGTGTTTAGCCCGAGACCGTTAGAGAGCTAAACATTTTCGAATCTAGCTTTCCTTGAATCTCTCCAGCTTCCCATGTTACCCCCTTCAACAACAGGGAACTATGGAAATATATTGTCAATTAGACCTACTATGTTCGGGCAATTAGAAGGGGTAGCATGGTTAAAATTACCTATGAGACCTTCAAAGAAGTTGTAATCAAAGAATATGTACGCTTTGAAAGAATTGAGGATCTTACTAGCATCTTCGCAAAGGTAAGGGCTGGTGGGGCTCTGGTTTCCCCCCCAACTTGGTTAAAGGTCTGGTGTTTATTTAGGATCGTCTACTCCCTGGTGCTGTTCAACTAATGACGAGTTGCTGAAGGGTGGAATCTACTAGATAAACATGAGCTACGCTGATATGCCTCCGTACAAGCCAATTTTTGAAACGCGAGAGAAGGTTAAAATACCTGTAATCAACCTAAGCTCCAACACTATGATAAGCCAAATCACAGAATGGCATAAAAAACAAAAATAACTTATGTGTAATTTTGTAAAAACGTAATTGTGCATGCATGGATTATATTATAAAAGGGGAGGAAAAAACATAATCAGGAAAATTAGAAAAGAGAAAGCTGAAGATCGCAAACAGGATAGCCAATTGAAAAGAGCGGGAAAGATACAGAGGGGAAAAAGGTTGGCCTTCCT
>CAYFWY010000085.1:0-8377 GCA_964346895.1 uncultured Candidatus Bathyarchaeia archaeon
CTAGAAATGATTAAGGCCGGCGTAACATGCTTCGCTGACATGCATTTTAACATGGGAGAGGTCGCGAAGGCCGTTCAAGATTCGGGTCTGAGGGCTTCACTTTCAGTTGCCATGATGGATCAAAGTGACGTACCATTAACTTTGGAAGAAGCGGTTAGACAGAACAAGGATCTTATCGAGAATTGGCATAAGAAGGCTGGTGGCAGAATCACATGCATGTTTGGTCCCTGCACTGTGAGAACTGCGTCACCTGAGCTATTTTTAGAAACCAGAAGATTGGCGAGTAGGCACAAGGTTGGAATTCACCTTCACCTATCCGAAGTAGAGGAGGATGTCAAGTTTACTCAAGATCGTTTCAACAAGAGACCTGTCAAGTACCTCAACGACATGGGCGTATTGGGGTCTGATGTCCTGGCTGCCCACTGCGTTTGGCTTAACGATGCAGAGATGAGGATTCTGAAGAGAGCGAAGGTTAACGTAATCCATAATCCTACAAGCAATCTAAAATCATACGCTGGGATAGCTAGGGTTGCAGATATGATTGCATTAGGAATTAATGTTGGTCTCGGTGTAGATGCGGCGATGTGTAATAATACGCTTGACATGTTTTGGGAAATGAGGGTGGCATCGTTAATTCAAGGCTTCAACCAAATGCACCCTGGGCATCTCTCTCCAGAAAAGGCGCTTGAGATGGCTACGATGGGCAACGCAAAAGCTCTAGGAATCGAGAACGAGGTCGGATCCATTGAGGTGGGGAAGAAGGCCGACTTGATCCTCGTCGAACTAAAACAGCCTCATTTGACTCCACTGGTAGAGCGCCCAAAATCTAACCTGTTGTCACATCTCGTGTATGCGATCAGCGGTCGCGATGTGGACACCACAATCGCGGATGGACAAGTGGTTATGCACCATCGAAACGTTCTCACGGTAGATGAAGCCAAGGTTCTTAGAAAGGCGGAAGAAACGCTGTATGAGGCCCTAGATCGAAGCGGAATAGCAGCTCGAACAAAGAAGTTAGATTGAGAAACGCAACCGCACGCGCAAGCTTGAGAGCCTGTCTGAATATTGATGTGAAGGGGAATATTATTCAAATAGGTTTTACGTTATCTATTTGGTTGGAAAACAGAATTGGATGAGAATTGAGGTGGGAGGAAGCAAGCTGGTAGCTCACAGACTCGTATTCATGGGACACGTCTCCGTCGACAAAATAGAGAACATCAACGGCACCAAGGTTCAACCAGGAGGAGCCGCATTATACGCTGCAATGGCAGCTAGAACACTCTCAAGGAATGTCGCACTAATCTCAGCTGTCGGAAAGGACTATGACTTTCCAGACGCCTTGAAACTTATGGATTCCAAAGACGTGAAGACGTATAACATGCCCTCCACAAGATTTCACATCAAATACAATAAACGCTGGGAAGCCCGATACCTCAAAACCATCCACGGCGCTGGTTCCAAAATAACTTCCAGAACAATTTCAGAAAGACTGCTTGGACCCAAGAGCACATTCCATATATCGCCTATGAGACCCGCGAAGGTCGCCAAAATCCTCGACAAACTTAGAACCCTTTCGCCAGAGACTAAAGTTTCGATTATGACGTGGATGGGCTACATCAAGGAGGGACGTAAAACCAGAGAAACCCTCAAGGATCTTGCTCTGAAAGCCGACTTTTTCATCTTAAACGATTCTGAAGCTAAAGCTCTAACGCAGACCACCTCCCTTTCCTCAGCCCTTAGACTTCTTAAAGCTAAGATGCTGATTGTTACCTTGGGAAGCCTCGGAGCTATAATAAGCGGAGAGAACATAGGAATGCAGATGATTCCCGCTTTGAATATACCACCAGAAAGAATTGTTGACACAACAGGAGCTGGAGACGTGTGGTGTGGGGCATTTCTAGCCACCCACACTTTGACTGAAGACTTGACAAAATCTGTGAGCGTTGCATCGATAGTTGCTAGCATAAAATGTTCTAACTGGGGCTTCAACAGCCTCGTAAATCTGCGGTTCAAAGAACCTAACGATGTAATAGAGTTTATTATAGGTCTGAAGGAAGGAGGGCTTCAAAAGAGAATATCAGACTACGTGAGCGGATAGACATCTGTCTAAATTATTATAATTACACAAGTAATAGCCATTCTAAGAGTTTTTGGGTTTTTCACTTTCGCCTTTTGCTGATTATAGAATTATGAATGGATGTAGTTGGACAGGCTATTCCTCCGAGCGACTATATGCCTTATGTAAGAGTGTGCTCACTTTCAAGTAGTCTTACGGCTTCGAGGGTTATCCTAATTTCATCATCAATAGCCGTTTGAACGCGGTCATCAAGCTCCCCCGTCCTTTCACCAGGCTCAAACTCGCCCTTCTTTATCCCCTTTATGAGATTGCCGTCAACTGCCAAAATGGCTCCAGACCTCAGCCCTTTCAAAGCTGTGAGTGTGAATAAGACGGAGCATTCCATTTCGATCGACAGAACATTTGCCTCGCCAAATCGCATTATAGCTTCATTGTTTTCGCTGTAGAAAGCGTCTGAAGTCAAAACGATACCTTGGTGAACCTTTTTCTTCATTTTCCTAGATGCTTGAAGTAGAGCCGAGATTACTTCAAAGTTCGCAACCGCGGGGTATTCAATTGGAATATAAGCTCTAGTTGTGCCATCTGCGCGCACAGCAGCAGTTGCAACAACGATATCACCTATCTCTATATCGCTTTGAAGAGCACCTGTCGTCCCCACTCTGATGAAGGTTTCCGCACCGATTTTCGCCAACTCTTCCACAACAATCGCTGCGGATGGACACCCAATCCCTGTTGAGCAACTGGAGACTCCTATGCCATCTACTTTTCCTGAGTAAGCCACATAGCCTCTGTACTCCGCAACTTTGTGAGCCTCGTCGAAAAACGACGCAATTCTTTCCACCCTTCTCGGATCGCCTGGAAGTAATACATACTTCTCGATATCCCCTACACAACACATTATGTGAGGCTGTATCCTTTTTTTCGTCAACCCTCTCCCTCATTAATAGTTCCAGAAAGATCCTATTTGTTACTTCGAACTATAAATTATGAGCGGTTCAACAGCCCTGTGGGCGCATGGAGCTATTTTGACTCTTTTATTGGTCAGCGCAATCATTGCCCGTGCACCAGACTACATGTTTTACATGTAAAAATTGGGTCTAGTTCCTAGTTCAAAACTCAATTTATCTCTTAAATTCTGCCAAATTCGATTAAGAAGTGAAACATCAAGCGTTAGCCATACACTTTTGGAATCAACCTCAAGGCAGCAACGATGACTCTTCTCTTTCCCGACTCCTAGTAGATCAAGTTTAGCGTTTTTTTAAGAAAAAAGTAGAGTAAACCTCTAGAAACCGTGCTGTAATGAAAGAAGGAAAACTTAAAGGTGCGCGGTTTCAATCTAGAAAACAAGAAGGGCGGAGTCTCTCATGTCTGAGGATACCTTTGAATGCGAAGTCATGGATTGGAATTTGTTTTATGTCTTATCTAAGCAGGTAGCAAAAAAAGTTAACAGCTCGGGCTATAAACCCGACCTAATAATCGGTCTAGCTCGGGGAGGTTGGATTCTAGCCCGGGTTCTCTGCGATTTGGTGGGCGTGAAGGATATTGTAAGTCTCAAGGTTGAGCACTGGGGAGTCACGGCAACCCCAGACGGTAAAGCAAAGCTAAAGTATCCTTTCAACATAGATTTGACCGGAAAAAGAGTTCTCGTAGTAGACGATATCACAGATACAGGCGAAAGCATGCGTATAGCGGTCGAGTACATCCAATCTCTGAACCCTTCTGAAATCAAAACCGCTACCCTAAGACATATTACTGGGTCAAAGTTTTTGCCAGACTACTTTGCCGAGGAGATAGTCTGGCGGTGGGTAATATTCCCTTGGAACTTCACAGAGGACATGTCCAACATTATTCCAAAGGTCCTGAAGTCCATTGGCTATAATATTGACATTTCAAAAATCAAATCCAAACTGAAACAACTCTACAAGATTGATATCACCCAAGAAAGAATAGAAGAGGTCCTGCGGGAACTTGAACGTCGAGGACTCATTAATAGTGACATAAAAATAGCTGAACTAGAGAATGTTTAAGACAAGCTTGAAACCTGTTTTTCCAGAGTTACTGAGGAAAGAACAGAAAAAGCCTTGGAAAAACCGCACTTAGCGGGATAGCTATCCAATAGGTGCTGTGTGAAAGTGTAACCCTTGGTCTAGGACCTCAAGTAAATGATTTCTAAAGAAATAGTCAACGAAAGCTGTCTCAAAACCGGAAAGGTTTACGACATCGTATGAGTATTGGGAGAACTTGAGAAACTGTTTAGATTGATGCATCTTTCAGAGAGAGCCCACATGAGCATTGTCTCTCTTTAGGTATCCGAGGAATAGCCTCAACTATCAGCCTCTTAAAGTTTTCAACATTCTTTCCCATTGTCTTAATTACCTCTTTTGTCGACACGGGTTTTTCAGCCCATACATCATAGTCTGTAACCATCGCAATCGAAACATAACACAATTCAGCTTCTCTAGCCAATACACATTCGGGATATAACGTCATTCCTATGACATCTGCATTCCACATCCGAAAAAGCTTGGATTCAGCCCTAGTTGAAAACCTTGGGCCCTCTATGCAAACGTATGTCCCGTTTTCCTTAACAGTTAAGCCAAGTCCTCGAGCAAAGTCTGTGAAAAACATCCGCAGCTGTGGACAAAAGGGATCCGCCGAAGATATATGATATATCTGTCCTCCCTCATAGAAGGTGTCCAACCTTTTCTTAGTTCTATCGATGAATTGATCTGGGACAACAAAGTTTCCTGGCGCATAGTCTTCCCTTAAACTACCCACCGCCGATGAAGCGATTATTCTTTCAACACCAAGCTGTTTCAGTGCCCACACATTAGCTCGAAAGTTAACTCGATGAGGAGGAATAGTATGGTTTCTACCATGTCTAGGTATAAACGCTACCTTCATATCCTTGTAAACGCCAACAGAAACGAGATCCGACGGTTGACCAAAAGGTGTGAAGACTTTAATGTCTCTAACTTTCTCGAAAATCTTCTGGTCATACACACCTGTTCCACCGATTATCCCGATCTCAGCGGTATTTGTCAAAGCAATCATACCCCTGCGTCTCAGCATGTTTCATTTAATAACATCAAAGAGATTATTTAAAAGTGATTCGCGTAAATTTGAACTCGCATAAGATACACTGGAGATTCAAAAGCTTCTGCCTCTATAGAAAAATACGATGTTGTATTTATGAAAGGAATAGACAAAAGCGCCGATTGTTACCAAACAAGAGGAAGAAACAAAGGCAACAACATTTGTGAGGTAATATTAAGATGGGAGAGCACGTATTTCCTAACTTTATCCGAGTTTTCCTATGACTTCTCCTCTAACAGTTTTTCTGAAGGTGCTACTCTCTTTTTTCAGTCTTTCTCTGTTAGTTGCATTTATCATTTCAACTTGGGGAAAGGCGTCAGGATAGACCGTAGACATACGTTCCCGAAGCATTGGAGTAGTACAATATTTTTTGATTCCCGAAGGGCTCCATTCTTCAACCAGTCTGAGGACATTGTCCTTGCCCAGTCTACTAAAGGCTTCTGCAAGAATCGAAGTTACGATGGTGTTGTTTGAAAGAACAGCGACCTCAGCTTCTCTAATGGCGTATGCGTTTCCATTGAAAGAAACTGTTAATCCTCCCCTTTTTCGCACCAACTGAAAAGGTGGAACGTCTGTTATGCTGTCGCCTACGTACATCACATTGTCAAGGTGGCTATCCATCTTTTCAACAATCTCTTGTACCGCCTTCGCTTTCTCATGTCCCCCAACTGGATTAACCTCTTCCAACATTTTGCCCGATTCCATTTTAGGAATCTCTTCCCAGAATATCTCATCTAACCTCTGAATGGTTTCTTGGTCTCTCTTGTAGAAATCGTGAATCCCCTTGGTGTTTTCAGGGATTTCAATCATATGCATAGTTGATATTTCTTCTTTGATTTCTTCAAGCCTCTTCCTCTCTTCTATGCTCATCTTATACTTGTCGATGTTTAGTTTGGTGCAGTAAACATTGTCGTAGGGAAAACTGGTTAGACTACATAAAGAAGAGAGATATTGTTCGTAACTGGTGCTGACGATGAAGGAAGGAATGATATCCCTAACAAATAGTAGCGTCTCCAGTGCGCCAGCAACTAATAGTATGTGTTCAGAGGAGTATTCTCTAATCTTCTCGTTGGTTGCTCCATAAGCCTTCAAAAAAGGAAGGATTAGCCTCAGCGTGTCTCCAGCCTTGTATCCAGATTTTTTAACAACATCCGCTAGAACATCGTCATATTTGCTTATCAAGGCAAAAAAATGGTCTCCCCTAGGAACGAAATGGGTTGTCAACTCGAAGGCATTGTCGTTCTTTGAAATCGGGCCTTCACAGTCAGTGATGAATATTCTCTGGTCTTTTGGTTGCGACGCCTCTGCGGCCATTACAGCGTCCTCAGCTTTTCCATGTGCCTTACACTTTTTTCTATATGCTTCCTTGAAGCAATGTCGTTTCTATGCCAGAGTGCTCCGCCTTTGATTGCGTCTAAACCTTCTAGAGAGATTTCCCTAGCACTCTGAATATCTTCTCCTACGCCAACAATACAAACAGCCCTCGACTTGAGCGCGTAGGTTTTTCCTTCTCTTAACTCCATGGAAGCAGGATAAACCCTAATTTCGTTTCCATATTTTTCAGTCAATCTATAGGCTCCACTTAAGTCAGCAGGCTTATCTATCTCGTTTCTGTTTACCCTCTCAGGGAATGCGGTTGCGTAGCCACCATAGTTTGGTGGAACCTTGTAGGTCACAACAGTGGCTTTTTCTTCAAATTCAACTCTCGTCAGATTTCCATCCAATATTTTGTAGCATAGGTCAACGAAATCATTTTTCAGTATAGGCAGCAGATTCAGTATCTCTGGGTCCCCTGGTCGACTATTATTTTCTAATATTATTGGTCCTTTGCTCGTGTGTATGAAGGCGTCATAGAGTGGGATGCCCCTTAACTCAGGGTTACTTCCTTTTCCCTTCAATTCTTTGAAGATTTTGTTTATTATTTCGATTTCTTTCTCGCGGTCTGTTGAAGTCATAAACGGTAGTATGGCGCTCACATCTTTGTAGGAGCCCATTCCCCCAGTGTTTGGGCCTTCATCATCATCGAATGCCCTCTTGTAGTCCCGTGTCTCTGGCAAAGGAACCAAATGTTTTCCGTCGCAAAAGGCTTGGAAGCTGGATTCTTCGCCCTCAATTTTTTCCTCTATTATTACCGGGCCATATTCATAATTAGCTAGGAAATGGTCGAAGATTTGTGAGCGAGTGTTGAAATGGTCACCCCAGACGCCGACTCCTTTTCCTGCAGCAGGGTTATCAGGTTTAACGGCAACTTTGTTGTCAAGTTCATCTAACCAAGCGTAGAGTTTCTTTCTCACTTGCCCTGGGCGGGTATTATCTTTTGGGTCGAATACTTTGAATTTTGGGTTAACTTCTGGAGCAACTTTTTGGAATAAATGTCGTTGTGCAATCTTGCTGCTTTCGATCGCGTATTTTTTGGTTGGACAGATCATAGGTATGCGAGTTTCTTTTTCAACAACATCTCTTACTCCGTCAATGATGGGCTTTTCAGGGCCAACTATCCCGAAGTCTATGTGGCCTTCATGTTTTTTGGCAAATTTACAGATTTCTTCGATGTTGAGGTCTGGAATAACAACGTGTCTTTTTGCTTTTTCCATATTGAAGGGATTCTTTTGTTTGTCGGCAACGTAGATCTCTACTGAGTAATTTTCGCTCCGACTGAAGGCGTCTACCATGGCAGCCGCCCTTGATCCATAAGAAACAATTAAAATGCCGACTTTTTCCATTAGATCATCCCTCAAAGGAGAGAAGTTTCAGCCAATCGTTAATGAGTGACAACCTCGTATATTCTTCCAGTTTCTTCATATCCATTTTCAAATCTTTCCTTCATTTCATCTGCCCGTTTCTGAGCATTTGGAGTAGGATATTTTCCAGTGATGCATCCTAGACACAATTCGTTTCTGCTTAAACCAGTAGCTTTGACAAGTCCGTTTACTGATTGGTATTTCACCGAGTCTGCGCCTACTATTTTAGCTATTTCTTCAGCTTCATATCTGGACCCTATTAACTCACCATATGTTGCCATGTCAACTCCATAGAAGCAAGGACCTATTATCCTGGGAAAAGTGATGCACAAATGGACTTTCTTTACTCCCATTTGACGTAGTTTCTTCACTACAACCTTTGTCGTATCTCCTCTAACGATGCTGTCATCGACTACTGCAACGTTCTTTCCAACCATTTTGTGGTCAATGATGTTGATTTTTC
>CAYFWY010000086.1:0-8372 GCA_964346895.1 uncultured Candidatus Bathyarchaeia archaeon
GTATTTTCTAAGAACAGGTCCATATTTGAACTGTATCTTTCGAACACTCGTGCAGACAAGGGCACGGAAGCTCCAAATGTCTTTGGGTCTTCTTCCATGTCTGCGCTTAACATATCTACCAAAAGATAAGATAACTGGTGTAACGCCCATTGCAGCAACTATCGGTTGGTTCAATGTGCGTTCATAGACTAATTCAAATCTTCGTTCCCAGTCTGGTTTCGTGATTCCAGGACCAAGAGAATCAATTTCTTCTTGTCGCGGCAAAAGACTAACTTGGTTTAACATTGGATTGAGTTTCGCATAAATTCCTGAGCTGTATCCATAGGTTATTTTACGCCCGCCCGCATCCATTGTAGTCACAGTTGACGGAAAGTTAAGGTTCAATATCTTTCCAGTTAGAAGCTGAAAATCATCCTTTCTTAAGGCATGGTTGACGAGCGCCCGTGCCCCGCACATGAAAATCTGTTCAATATGGGTCTTCGTAACTGGAAAAACCTTGGCATTTCCTGTAGACCCCCGTGTCATAACCCAACATAGAGGTGGCTCAGACAGAATGATCGCATAATTCTCTCTCTTGACTTCCTCAAGATATGGACAAAGTTTTTCATAGTTTATCTTTGGAAAGTGTGATCGAAAGTCAGTAGCTTCCTTAACGTCGAGGGCAGCATGTTTTTTCCCGTAAAATGTTTTTGCATAACCTCTAATTAGGCTCTCTAGAACTTGCTGTTGCGTTTCGTGGGGGTTCTGTAAAGATTCATACCAAGGATTAACTATTTTTTGCAGGAAATCTATGCCAGTTTTCGCTGATGGGTACATGAATCATCACAGAGGCAGAGTTGATCAAAACTTAATTTCAAAAGCAGCCTTTAAAACTATTATGAAGTACAATCGATAATAATGTTGAAAGGAGGCATAAGACTTTGAGATTTGCTCGTTACATGCAATCGGGTGTTGAATCGTATGGTCTCCTAAATCATGGCGAAATCATAGATCTACATGCTCTATCAGCTACCTCACAAAACCTCCTTCCCTCAACAATCCAAGAATTGATAGATCTCGGTGAGGAAGGCATGCAAATGGTAAAACATTTGATGCTCAATTCAACAAAAACTGAAATAAGGAAAGCAAAAATCAAGATAGGCGAAGCAACACTTCTAGCCCCATTATCTTCGCCTCCAAAGATAATCTGTTTAGGCTTAAACTACAAAGACCACGCTAAAGAGGCGGAAGCAGAAATACCTAAAGAACCAATAATTTTCATAAAACCCCGAACAGCCATAATTGGCCCAGACGAACATATAATCAAGCCACTCTTTGTGAAAAAGTTAGACTACGAAGCGGAACTAGCAATCATAATAGGGAAAAAAGGCAAAAATATCCCAGTTTCAGAAGCGGAAAAATACGTTTTCGGATATACTGCCTTCAACGACATCTCTGCCCGAGAAATCCAATTTAAAGACAGCCAGTGGACAAGAGGCAAGAGCTTCGACACCTTCGCACCAATCGGACCCTGCATCACAACCGCCAACCAAATTGGAAATTTAAACAACTTGAAAATTCGCACCCGCGTGAACAGAAAACTGAGGCAAGACTCCTCGACTGAAAACATGGTTTTTAAAGTTTCCAATGTGGTCCATCACATAAGTCGCGTAATGACATTGGAACCATGCGACATAATTGCCACGGGAACGCCTGCAGGCGTAGCAGTTTTCATGAAGCCTACTCCAAAGTTTCTTTCGAAGGGTGACTTGGTTGAGGTGGAAATAGAGAACATCGGAATCCTCAGAAACAAGGTGGCAGAAGCTCAAGCGCGGGCATGCCTTTAAAATACTATTGCAGTTAGGATCCAAATGTGATTATATTTATGGTGCGGCGGGCCGGATTCGAACCGGCGAACCCCTACAGGAGAGGATAGCTCCTCAACGATGATCTTGAGTCCTCCGCGTTTGACCTGACTTCGCTACCGCCGCCCACCCAACCAAATTAATCTACAAAAAATTTAAGCCTTACCTAACAGATAACTGTCCCAACTTTTTCTCCCCTAACCGCCAACAAAACATTTTCAGGCTTGAAACCATTCACTACCACAATCTTCATTTCACCCCTACGAAGAATCTTAACAGCTTCAGGGTCGAGAATCTGATGAATCCCCGCCTTATGTCTGTTCTCCTCAAAAAGCCGTGTCAAATCCTTAAACTGCAATTCATTAATCTTCTTTGCGTTCGGATATTTCTTAGGGTCTCTAGTGAATATGCCCTCTACATTCGAGGCTTTCACAATTAAATCAGCATTAATTCTCTCACTGATCATCGCTGCCACCGCATCCGTGGTCATTCCAGGCTCCAAACCACCCATAACAACAATCTTTCCACGCTTCAAACAAGCAGTAGCCTCGTCCAAAAAAGCAGGCACCCTTCCGCAACCAACTTCACCCAAACGCATAACAAACAATTGAGCAAACAGACGCGAAACATAAATTGCAGCCCAATCTCTCTTGGCTTCATCTAAACCTAACTCGCTCGCAACCCTAATGAAATCACGGGCTAAATCGCCTCCTCCAACAATCGCAACAACCTCATGTCCCAGCTCCTTCAAATCCTTCAACAAATCAACATATCTACTAATTAAAGCCGCGTTAGGAGGAGAAGCCACCACCGAACCGCCGATGCGAACCACAATCTTCATCCGAAACACTCTCACCTTTCAATGTTCACAACAACTTACCATATAACTTTCTCTCTACATACTCCATCAGATTCAAATGGCTTATAACGATTCTCCGCAATATTCTGAAGTACATGAAAAAAATCGACCTCAGACGTTTCTCGGTGAAAAATCATGGCTGAAGTTGAACTAGTTTTCGTGGGAACAGGAGGCGGAAGATTCGCTACAATAACTCAAAAACGAAGAACTGGTGGAATACGTTTCCTATCCAAAAGGCTCAACATGCATCTGGACCCTGGCCCTGGAGCTCTCATATACTCATTGGAAATGGGTTTGAACCCCCAGAAAATCATGGCAGTGCTTGTTTCCCACAGCCATCCAGACCACTACACTAACGCAGAGATCTTGATTGAAGCCATGACAAGAGGGATGTTAAAGAAACGGGGAACTGTAGCCGCAACCCCTAGCGTCTTATTCGGCAACGAAGAAAGCGGCCCCGCAATTTCCAGATACCATCAACAGATCCCTCAAAAAGTTGTGGAAGTAAAGCCTGGCGTCGTTTTTCACATTGAGGATACGAGAATTGTTGCCACGAAAGCTAAACACTCTGACACTGACGCTGTTGGATTCAGGTTCGAAAGCCCAGAAGTTGGAGACATAGCTTACACGTCAGACACCGAATACTTTGAAGGAGTTGGAAAAGCCTACGAGGGCGTTAGGCTCCTTATCCTTTGTGTTATGAGACCCTCTGGAAATCCTTGGATGGGGCATATGACTCCAGATGATGCAATCAAAATTGTGGAGGAGGTCAAGCCTGAGATGGCTGTAGCTACCCATTTTGGGATGAAAATGATTTTCAGTGGACCTCGCCGCGAAGTTAGATTAATCGAAGAGAAGACCGGAGTTCCCACCATAGCTGCTTTTGATGGGATGCGGCTGCGGGTAGGTGAGAAGATTCGGGTAGGAAGGACCAAAAAGAAACATCGAGGTGCGCGTGTCACTTCACTGAAGTTTCCCTATGAACATCACGTTTAGAATAGTCAAAAATATGTGAATTCACTCTTTATCCTTTGATCTAAGAGTCTCAATGATGCGTTTGGATGAAATATAAATGCGCTTATCTGAAGTTGCCACTTAAAGATAGATATTAATCAGTTTTCTTTTGACAAGTAAGTAAATTATGATGACACTAATTACCAACTCTATTATTAGGTAACCTCCGTTGTAAATAGCTGAGTAAACCATTGGGTGTGTTCCGGCTGGAGCATACGCTGAAAAGAACCAGATACCTGAAGCGAAGTGAGCTAAGAATCTGCCAAATATTCCTACACCAACTCCTAACAAAGGATATTTCCTAAAGATTCCAGCTAGACCTAGAGCAGCGAAGGCTATGGGGTAGTCAAGTAAAGCCTGCACAGGGTCAACAATGTAACTTCCTGGCAAGACCATATGAATCAAGCCATATACAGTGGATGCTTCTAAACCTGAGCGTAAACCTCTTCGCAAAGAAAACCATAACAAAGGCACCATACCAGCTGCGCTTACAGAGCCTCCTTGAGGGAGATGATAAATCGGGGGCAAAACATCTTTAAGAACAACACTTAGAGCCACAAAAATAGTTCCTTCAGCAAGCACCCTCGTTTCAGACTTGACTACTTCATTCATATCTTCTTCCCTACGCCAGCGTTATCTGGATCAGGTTCAAAGGGTCGATGGTTAAAAACCATCCTCTCAGCCGGGTAATCCAGCTCCCCTACTTCTTTACCTCAGCCCGTTTATAGTATTTAAAATTTGGCCGTTAAAAACAACCTTTAAATCAAAATTCGGAAAAATTACTTCCACCGTAGAAGAAATGAAGAGATAAACGAAGCCGTCCTAAAAATGCCTGCGCAATGTTTCTATTTCTCTCTATATTCCTTGGCCACGATCATGGTTGTCGTTAGAAAGATGTCAGGCAATGATCTAAGTTTATCCGTTAAGAACTTATCCAACCGTGATAGGTCCTCGACACGTACCTTAATAATGGCATCGTATTCTCCGTATAGTTCATCCACCTGAATGACCTCTTCAAGATTGGAAACTTTCCTGCATACATCCCTTTCAGCACCTGACTTCAAGGTAACCAAAACATAGGCGAGGGTAGTCATTCTATTTATCTCCAGATTAAGAGTTGAGGACCCTTTTCAACTTAAAGATATCGATCAAAAAGTTGAGCCATAACGCATTATGGCTATGGAAATAAGTGTGTTGCGAACAACGAGAGCCACCACAAGAATCTTAGTTCATGAGTTTGCGTCAGTTCATCTCTGTTTTTCACGTGACTCTTTAGTTTCACGTTCGCTAGTCCAATATGATTTTGGTGAACCTGTTTTATCGATTGTATATTCCTTCTTGAATATTGGGGCTTCCTTTTTGTAGCGTTCCACAGCCTCCTCCAAAACTGGAAACACGTTACCCCTGTGAGCTCCAGCGACCGCAACGTAGACCAGATCTTCGCCAACATTAAATTCTCCAACAAAATGATGAATCTGGACGTCAATTACACCTTCCCTTTCCCTAAGATCCCTGCAGATTTTACCAAGAACCTCATTGGCTTTTTCCTCATAAGCCTCTAACTCCAACTTTTTCACGGATTCGCCAGCTAAAGTCTCGCCTCGAACTACTCCTATAAACGTGACCAAAGCCCCTGCTTTATGAAAATCTGGTTTATCTTTCACAGCTTTCAGCAAGTCGAGAAGTGAAAGTTTATTTTTTTCATGAATGCCGACATACCCAACCATGTGAAACACCATTTAACCAGTCCATTAATGGATGAACTTCCTCATATCTCTAAGCACTGCCGAAAGAATAGACAAGGATTTTATGTTAGTCAAGCCCGAATTCATGCATTGCCTTTCTCTCATTCGTGAATGCATCAGAAACGCTAATTAATTAAACGATAGAACAAAAAAAGAGGCTAGCTGAGTACTGTCAACTCAGCTTTACTGTATATTTTTTTGTCTTTGTGGACTTTGATTGGTGTAGTGGGCGATTCGATTAGATTTTTCTTTTTGCCAGTACAGCCCTGAAAGTCTTTCCACAATGGTCAAACAATCCGATAGTAAGCTCTGTTCTCTTTCCACTCTTGTCTGGTCTACCCGCCATCTTCCAAGACTTTCTAGGAGTAGCTACTTCCATTCCACACATAGGACATTTAGCCATAAAATTACCCGGGTACAATGTTACGGACGGATAATCATAAAACGTTTTCCATCCATCCACTTAACGAGAACCTTCTATTTTTGGTCAAACAAGATTTTCATTGAACAGAATAATCTGGGACCTGAAGTCAAAGCCTTTGTTCCTATGCATGAACCATTAGAAACAACTTTTTGTAGGAAGCGTGCTCAGATACGCACTGAACCAAAAGAACCCTAACTATGTATATTGCCAAAATAATACTTTTTTAGCTCCTTGACAACTTTCTTTACATAGGTCTTTCTACGTTTTTCAGATAACTTTTCCATTGCTTTAGAATGGCAGTTTGGACAAAGTAGAACCAGGTTACTAATTTCGTTGTTTTTTGGATTGCCATCTATGTGATATATATGTGATTCCAAATCTTCTTTTAACCTCTCAACACAATCTAAACCCAGTCTACAGCTTTCACATCTATCTCCAGATCTCTGGCGTAATTTGCGTAATAGTTCTGAAACACTAGCCTTCTTCTCTTCTTTTACCATGTCATTTCTCATACTTGTGAAGTTCTTTCTTAAATCTTTAGTAGGCCCTGAAATGATTTTGTCATACAGAAAGGGGGATGCGAAGATGAGTGCTTTCACGGTGGAAGAATGCTTAATCACACCAGATAAGCAAGGGGAGTATAAGGCGTTAATGCAAAGGCTTCTTGCATACAGAAAAGAGAATCCAAAGTTGTTCAAAGAGGTGAAATCATTCAGACTCTTCCATCAAATCTTTGGTTGTTTAGCTGGTGCGTACATTAAAATGTGGGAGTTTGATAGCATGACAGACCTCGAAAAACGTGAGATGAAGGAGTCAGAGACGAAGAATTCATGAAGATCCATAAGGAGTTTGTGCTACTTGTAGAACCAGCTACTTTCTCGATAAGGATATGGAGTGCTGTTGAGTAGGCTGAAAGATTTTGTTGTGGGCCCTAAACGAATAAGTCCTGTGGGAAAAACTTTCAAGAGAAAGGCCTCTTCTAACCGAGAAAATCTCTGATTTCATCCATTATGTCACATTCATTGTCTTAGATTTGGAAGAACCATTACTCATACACCTTTACCTCAGGCGTAAACAATTAAATAATGCGAAGAGATTTTGTGTTTATATGAGATGCAGAGAGGAAATGGTTTGTTAGGATCTCTACTTTTGGAATCACCTCCTTTCGAGAGGTCTTAATGAACCGTTCCCTGCAAAATTATTCAGTATCAAAAATCGGACCACTAAACGAAGAGACAACTCATCCAAAATAGAAATATGAAATTGTCTAAAAAGTTATCAACAAGACATTCAAGATTAGAATAAACGAGTTGCCTAGATTAGATGTCGTGTGATTATCGTGGTGTGCGAGGCCTCTCAAGAGTTGAGCTGATTGTGTGGGCGATCTTGCTGTGAATAGGAAGAGGTCTGTAATCTTTTTTGCCTTATTTTTTCTACGGTTTTCTTGACTCCATCCCAACCTTCGGCTACCTTTGAATTGACCACTTCGAAGGCTTCCTTCGAGGAGATTATGTCTAATTCCTCTCCGGTGGCTTCTCTTGAAAGATATTTTGCTGCTCTAAGCACCTCACCGTTCAATCTCGAGTCAGTAACGTCCGCTAGATGGCAGACTAGGGCTTCTATTGTTCTAGGCCATATGGGGCCAGCTTGGCCGCCATGGTGGGCACAGACTATGTGAATTAGGTCTAGGGGGAATTTTCTTCTAATCATCTCTGAAACTATGAGGGTTAGATGATCTAATCTTTCAGCCAAGGATGTTGGTATGTAGGTTCCGTCTTCAGCCACCCGGTAGGTTAGGGGCTTGAAAATGTCGTGTAAGATGGCTCCGGAGACAACTAGATCTTTGTCAACTTTACCGCGGTAAACTCGCTTCAAAATGTTACATAGGTTCAAAGCGATTTCGGTTGTTGAGACAATATGCTCAATAAAGCCACCCGGATAGCTGTGATGATGTGAAATACCCGCTGGAGAAATTTCCAATGTCATTCCTGTGTAAATTTTGCCACCAATTTCGATTGTAGGATTTTCAAGAAAGTGAGCCACTTTTTCTCGTAGAGGTTCATCCTTAATTTTGCTAACAAGTTTCTCAAGCTGAAGATGCAAAACTATTCCTCCATCAATCTAAAGACCATCATATGTTCTCTTTTTATATTGTTTTGGGGAAAATTTGTTTACCCAAGTTTCCTTTTCTCTTCATTTGCTAATATGTGAGCCCTTCTAATGGGCTCTGGAATTCTGTAGGTTCGTGTACAGCTTCTGACAATATCTATGGCCCTTCTTAATGATACCTGATGGCCAACGCTAACGTATATCGGTTTTGTTCCAGGTTTTGTAGCAATTACGGCGCCGACGATTTCTCCGCTATCTACAAGAGACATCCAATCATGCTCTTCAACTGACTCTACCTTACCACACAACCGACTTTTCGCTACACCGATTGTTGGTTTGCCTATCACCAAGCCTAGATGAGTGGCGAATCCTAGGCG
>CAYFWY010000087.1:0-8358 GCA_964346895.1 uncultured Candidatus Bathyarchaeia archaeon
GTCGTAACAAGGTGGCCGTAGGGGAACCTGCGGCCGGATCACCTCCTAAGTAAACGCAAGCTGGCTGGAGGGGAAAAGGCGCACAAGCTCAACGATTCGAAATTCTTGGATTTAGGTAAACTTGATAACATTTTTAGGATCCAAAGCGTGCGCATAATTTTCCATCTCAAGTCAACGAAATCCTCACTTCACTCTTGGTCGACATCCTGAAAACTTAGTGATCTTCGAAGGAATGAATAACCTGTCTTATGGCTTCAAGATAGCTTCAGACCGTTTGTCCAGCGATACAAGAAAAATGTTCAACCACACCTCTCTTATTCAAATTGGATACGTAACAACCAATGGTGCCCAAGCAGATGATATTGGAGGGAGCCCTAGATATGGGGGACGCGCCGAAGCCTCAAATCCGTTTCCACTGTTGATCCCATGCCACCGGGTTGTACACGCAGACTTTAGCATTGGGAACTACGGACTCGAGAGAGAAAGTTGAGCTCAATATTCTCCTGAGGAAAGATTAAGGCTACGCAGAAAAAGACTGAAGGTGGCTGACGAAGGGTTATCCTTTTTTTTGGATCAAATATATCGTGGAAAACTAGGTGAAATTAAGTTAATATACGCCCACTATGCATAGAGTTTCGAACAAGGATGTAATTGCGGTGAAACGCGGGATCTTTGTGGGAAGGTTTCAACCCCCTCATAAAGGGCACCTAGAGGCCATCAAGAACATCTTAAAAAAGGTTGACGAACTTGTCATAATATTGGGTAGTTCCCAGTATAGCCATAACATAGACAATCCGTTTACCGCTGGTGAACGCCTCACTATGCTTAGAAAAGCATTGGAAGAAGAGGGCATTCAGCGATCACGATACTGGATCACTACGGTACCAGACGTTAATTTACACATGCTTTGGGTCTCCCAAATTGTCGGGTACTCTCCAAAATTTGAGGTAGTTTACACCAACGAGCCTTTAACCCACCGACTTTTCATGGAAGCTGGATTCAAAGTTGAACCGGTGCCTTTTGTAAAACGGAAGATTTACTCAGCCACGGAAATACGGAAACGAATTTTGAAAAGAGAAAATTGGGAGGAACTTGTTCCAAGGAGCGTTGGAGCCTTCATTAAGGAGATTGACGGCTTAGCAAGACTTAGAGAATTAATTAAGACTGATGTAGTCACCCAGAGTAAGAATCCAAGCTCATAGGGGCTTTTCTCCCTTTTATGTCTCTCTACTTGCGTTCAGACTTGATGATTTGTTTAAATATTGGACTTGTCCGCGTGCACGTCAAAGTTTTCACTGCATCTTAATGCCTGTGAGTGTCTGCTGGTTGTAGAGATATCTAGTTCCGAGCGAAATTAGCCGCTTACTGATAACCAAAGCCGTGACTGGAAACCTTTCGAGCCAGTATGCAGAGGAATTTTCTAAACTAAAAAAGTCGGTTATAGTTACAATGGAAGCTAGCCCAATTATTTCTATTTCTTATGGTTTGAGTACCAAGCCTAAAAGAGATGGCACCTAATCTTAGAGATTTTTAACCATGCATGTATTTACATGCAGTCAGAAAAATCTAACACGGCACACATATATACCCTTAGGGTTTACTCGTATGAAGTAAGATGGGTTAGGAATGAGAACTCTGCCCAAACTAACAGCAACTTCTCTCTTGGTTACAGTAAACCTACTTGTTTACGTTTACACTTCAGTTATCGGCGGTAACTTCATTGAAACAAGCTATAGTGTTCTCGAGCAGTGGGGGCAATTTAATCTTCACGTCACGAACGGTTGGTACTGGCAACTTTTAACATCTATATTCGTACATGTAGACATAATTCACCTTTCACTTAACATGTTTTTCCTAATTATATTCGGTTTTAGAGCCGATGATCTCTTCAATGCCGAAGAATATTTCTTCATCTACTTTCTGTCCGGTCTCTCTGGCAACCTATTAACTCTGCTACTGATGCATCCGTTAACACTTTCCGCTGGAGCTTCAGGAGCAATATTCGGAATCTTCGGTGCATGCGTTATATACCTGAGAAAAACATTTGATCAATCTATAGTGGGAGCATTATTATATTCATTTTTACTTCTAATGATGACCACTGGCCGAAACGTTAACATTTTCGCGCATTTCGGCGGACTTGCAGCTGGATTGATAATTGGGTATGCTTTGGCAAAAAGCCGAAAAATCGTATTTTAGACAAAGATTGGAAGGATCAAACTTTTGAATTCTAACCAGTTGTTCAAGGCCAAAATTGTGTATTTGATTCTCTCGAAAACAGGCAGATGCCCTTGAGGCTCTGAGCCGATACTACAATGTTTTGCTCCCTGAATTAAAAGCGAGAAGCATGCTGAAGGGTTTGTGAAAGATTACATTAGGGCGTATAAAGCAGCATTCGTGCAAGAATAGATTCTCAGTTAGTTTAGCTAGAAAATGCTAGAGAGACACGAAGAGGATCACCAATCTTCGCCTTGAGCATCTTGGAAGCACTTCCCTGATTTATAGATACCTCAAAGAAATCGTTGCTGCCAATTATCGCCAATGGAGTTCTTGCTGGAACCTCTCCGTAAGCTGAACAAAGTTTTACCGTCATCAATCTTCCATCAAGCTTAATGCGAAGAGAACATCCCTCACGTATACCCATTTTTTCTAGGTCTTCCTCTGAAATGTTGCTTATGATGTTGCCAAAATCATCTATGTGTAGGACCTCTCCCAATAGTTCACCCTCTCCAACATGTGGTTTCGCGAACTCAGGAAGCGCATAGTCTTGGATTTCCGGTCCAAATTCGAGTGGAGAGCGTCCTCTTGCTAGATTCGCTGCTACTGGGGCGAAAATGTCTCTTCCGTGGAAGGTTCTTGAGATTCGGTGAAGCATGTATTGCGGATTATTAACATGGTAAACATGTTTTACGCCTTCTTTTAGAGCAGCCAACATTAGGAGCCCGTTATCGGGTCCCACGTAAAAGTTGCGCTTGGTTTCGACGATTATGGGACGTCTTTTAGTTCCGACCCCTGGATCTACGACAGCCACATGAATTGTGCTTGGAGGAAAGCGTGGGGCAGTTGAGGCGAGGACAAAGGCGCCCATATGTACGTTAAACTTTTCAATTTTGTGAGTTATGTCTACGATTTGTGTTTGCGGGTGAATGGAAAGTATTATCGCTTTCATTTCTGCTACGTAGGGGTCCCTTAAACCAAAATCCGAAAGCAGAGTTATGATGGACACCGTTTTTCATCCACTATTTTCGGTTGTAAAGCATGGTAATCATTTCAGATATTTTAGAAATGTTTCTTGCGCTGCAGAGACTCCAGCTCCGCTTTTGCATTTGAATCCAAGTTCTCTTAAAGCAAGGCCGATCATAGCTAGTACAAGCAAAATTTCTCTCTCGGCTATGATGTTCATGTGAGCCACTCGAAAGATCTTTCCTTTAAGATGGGACTGGCCTCCGGCAACCAGAATGCCGTGTCTCTGCATGGTTTTACGAAAAGCACCGTCGTCGACTCCACTTGGATACCTCGCCGCGGTAATTGTGTTGGATTCATATCCTTTTTCAGCTAGTAGCTGCAGACCAAGGGCTTGTATTCCGTTTCTTAAGGCCTTAGCCATGAGTCTATGTCTTTTCACCCTATTTTCATAGCCTTCTTCAAGGATTATCTTGAGGGCTTCATGGAACCCGTAGATCAATGATATAGCTGGAGTGTATGGGGATTCTGAGCTTTTTTCGAAATATTTTTTGTAGGCGGGAAGGTTAAGGTAGTATGCGGGGATTTTTTCTCTTTCGTTGATCACTTCCCACGCTTTGGGTCCAACCATAATTATTCCTAGACCTGGTGGACATCCCAGACATTTCTGAGAACCTGTAACCAAAATGTCGACGCCCCACTTATCCGGATAAACGTAGTCACCCCCAACAGATGTGATGCCGTCAACTATGAGTATCTTGTTATATTTCTTTGTTATCTTGGCAATTTCCGGAAGTGGATTGAGAACCGCTGTAGCGGTTTCGTTGTGACATATTGTTACAAATCTTATGTCTGGCTCTTTGTCCAAGGCTTCGGAGACCAGTTCAGGTTTGATTGCCTTTCCCCATTCGACCTCTAAAGAAATAGGATATCCTCCGAAGGTTTCTGTTAGTTCTTTCCATCGCTCACTGAACTTTCCACCTATCAAGGTTAGCACTTTGTCTCCTGGAGAAACGCAGTTAGCGATGGCAGCTTCCATGGCGGATGTTCCAGAACCTGTGAGGATGAAGACATCATTCTCTGTGTGCAGCACTTTCTTCATAATAGAAACGCATTCTCCGTAAGTTTTCCTATACTCTGGCGTTCTATGGTGAAAAACAATCCTAGACATGGCTTGATAGACTCGAGGATGGAACAGAACTGGTCCCGGCGTCATGAGCAAAACGTTCTCTTCATCGTACACCAATCTAGCTTCCTAACTTTAATGGTAGAGTTGACAATAATTAATAACTATTTTCCGAAAGCCTATATCTAGAGCGAGGCGCTTCCTTGCCACCAAACGAACTGATCCCCACGAAAAGGCTTAAAGAAGATAGATTCCGTCAGGTTTTGTGCTATCCAAAATATGATCCGAAGGAAATGAAAAAGCGCCTAAAGGAATTAAAAAAACTCGGAGTTAGAGCCGTAGAGTTCACCGGAGATAAAATGGTCTTTGATGTGCCAGTTTTGGGGAAGGGATGCGTGGGGATCGTTGTTGTAGTTCACACGAATTCAGAGAAAAGCGCGTTGAAAATTCGTAGAATAGACGCTAACCGAGTTGGAATGCAACGCGAAGCAGAGATGCTGAAACGGGCAAACGCCATTAACATTGGACCGAAACTTTTCAGCGTCACCAAAAACTTTCTTCTCATGGAGTTTATCGACGGAACGCTTCTCCCTCAATGGATTGAGGCCCTACGGGGAAGAGGAACGAGGTCTAGAATTCGTCGGGTCTTGCGAGCTCTCTTGGAGCAATGTTTTAGGTTGGACGAAGCTGGGTTGGATCATGGGGAGCTGAGCAGAGCTCGGAGACATATAATCGTAGACTCGAACGATCGTCCCCACTTGGTTGATTTTGAGACTTCCAGCTTCAACCGAAGGGTCTCAAATGTAACTTCCCTCTGCCAATTTCTTTTCTTAGGAAGTCAAATGGCAAAGACAATAAAACGGAAACTAGGTAAAATCGACGAAAAAGAGCTGGTAAACGCCTTGAGAAACTATAAACAAGAGCAGACTCGAGAAAACATCAAGACCATTCTAGATATATGCAGGCTTCATAAAGTCTGAGCGATGTTTAATGAAGAGTCAAGTCTTGGATCTAACTTTGAATCTAGCTTTAATGTTGCTAATTAATTAGATTTTTACGAGTTTAGAAGCTATCCTATCTAATGTATGAGTGAATATTAACCGTAGACGAGTTAACCTGCGATGATGGGAGAATATTCTGGAAGCCCTAGATGAAACAATTTTTTTAAAGAATGATGACAAAATTCGAATATTTTTACTCCTAGAATTTCAGCCTCTTTGCATTAATGCGTCTCTCATTTCAGCAGAGTTTCTAATTTAGTAGCATACCCTGAAAACGTTCTTGATTATCTAACAAATTGGCAGGGAGCCAAAATGCAGATTGCCCACAGTCGTTAAATGGTTCTGATTTGAATATTGAAATAGTGATTGGCTGACTAATCTTGCCTGCATTTAACTTGTTCTTTGGTTGTTAATAGATCATCAGGATACTTTTGCGGTTTTTTCCAAGGAAGCCAACGAGAAATCTTTTGTTACTGTGTCACCATTTCGTAAACTCATTATAAACGAATAGATGTTCTTACTGTTCTCTGCCAAGAAGGTTCGTAATTCTGTTAGGAAGTTTTGGTAGTCTGTGTAATTCTTGTGAACTGAGACGATCACTTCGTCCATTCCCATGCCTAGCCCTGCGCTCGCAAAAACTATTTCATCGCGTTTCTGAATCCAATCTCGTTCTTTGTCGCTGGACCTTTTTGAATTCTCGTTGATGGATATTCTCCTGTTGGTGAAAGTTAGTGCTGCTATTTCGTATCCGATTTTGTCTAGGCTTGGAATAGCGGTGAATTGCCTTATTAACCCTGTCTCAACTAGCTTCGCTCTTTTTCTGGTTATGGTTGGCTGTGAAACTCCCACAATCTTGGCTATTTCTCTGTCGCTTCTCTTACAGTTCTTCACGAACTCGAACAAAAGTTTGAGATCCGTTTTTTTGATAGCTGCTTTCAAGCTTCATCACTCCTGTTTTGCAGAGCCAAAAGTAAACACTGCATCTATTTAAATCTATTTGTTAGATATAATGTATGATTCTTGTTATAACAGTGACTTTGCCTTTACAATTCAATATAGTTGGCAACATTTATACAAACTATATCTCAATTGCCTCTGTAATCTATAATAAGATATACTTGACATAGATGCTCGCGCCGGTGTATTTTGCCTCTATGATCTTTTGACTGCTAGGTCTATTAGTCCATAAACCTTCTTTCTCATCGAAAAAGCAAAGATGCCATCTTCTTTATGTTTTCTCTTTCCCTATTCCCTACATTTAGAACTTTGAAGAAGCTTATACCTAGGTGCATGCTGAAAAGAGCAAGAGAATTGATAAAAAGATCATGAAAATAGTGGTTCTCAAAGAACCTTGATTCAAGCTTAGCTTTAAAAACAAGGAATACAAAGTCTGTTAACGCCTATTGGGGCCGTGGTCCAGTATGGTCTAAGATTCGCGCCTGGGGCGTGCGAGGTCCGGGGTTCAAATCCCCGCGGCCCCACCATGAGCTTCTTTCGTTAAATAAATCCTAAGATTGATCTATTTTAGCTCATAAAGAGTATGACAAGTGTTTCGCGCGCGTAGATTTTGGTTCTTTGCAACCTTGACAACTGGACCTATGTAAGCTAGTCTTAAGTGTAAAAATGTATGTGTATTAAATTCCAATTTGTGTTAATTGGACTTACGGTTATCTCTGAATCAGAATTCATACGCGTGCATGTCTAATAGTAACTTAAAGAAAAAGGGTAGTGTCTGTTTATTCTTCTGAATCTTCTGTCTTTGGAGTGGTTTTCTGTCCTTGCTGAAGTTTTCTGTTTGGGAAGGTAGATACTGTGTGGGCGTCGGCGACTCCTGAGACGCCAGCTATTTTTTTCTGTATGAAGTCCATGGCTTTGTTTGGGTTTTCAGCGTTGAACCACATGGCTACGTCCCAGGTTCCGAAGATGTTCATTAGATATTGTAGGTTTACTCCTGGACTAGGATTCTCTGGAAGGTGTCTCAAAGATTTTATCGCTTCGACTATTTTCCCTTGATCAAGTTTCAGTAAGACCAGATATTCTGTCATGCAACTTCCACCTCAGATTCGAATTTTCAACTATGTTGAATCATGTTTAATAAAATCTTTTAACTCTTGTGAATTACCAATCATGATTCAAAAGACGTGTCAACAGTTTTTATATCCAACAGACGAAAGTCACTACTCTACTCGAAACTTCAAGAATAGAAGCATCGCGGTAGACAGGTAAATGCTAAAACCTCATCCAACCTATCCATTCTTGAACAGTTCAGAACCAACTTGCGCGCGCGCAAAGTTAGGCGTCTAAATTACTGGTTTTGAGATGAAGAGGTTTCTGCCCTTTTTTTGGGTCGTCGCGGAATCCATCTAGGGGTTATCTTCAAATACTCATCATAAGACTCTCCGAAAATCTTTTTCAGGCTTGGTTCCTCATAGTAAACAACATACGTGTGAAACATAATCCACATAAACGTAGCGTAAATAAAGACAACGGTTGACTCAAAAAAGATGCCTTCTCCTACTATTACGAGTACACCCCCAATGTAGCCTGGATTTCTGACATAACGGAAAAGTCCGTTGGTGACAAGCCTCTTGGGAGGATCAAAGGGAGCAGGAGTGCCTCTGCCTGCCAACGCAAAATATACGAACATATTGAGCAAAAAAATCGCTCCAACCACACCCACAATCAACCCTAAAAATTTGAAGTCGTAAATAGAGAAAGCTAAAAAATCGGCTGCCAACCAAACCAGAACCACTGGCACTACGACGAGCGCCGTAATTACTACGAAAACAAAGAGGACTAAATTCTTCAAAAATAGCTTGCGGCTTCCACTTGAGTTATTTTTCTTCATAGCTCGTTCAATATATTTTATTGTCCTAAAAATGATTGTCGATATGGCTATAAGAGGTTTCGTTTTAACGCGCAATTGGTTAAGTGCCCGTATTTCACGATGTTTTGAACTTTTCGGGGTTTGTAGAGTGCGCACTGGGTTTGGCTTTGGGGACTGAAATTTAGTACAAAAAAGAAAAATGGTTTCTTCGTTTTATACGA
>CAYFWY010000088.1:0-8308 GCA_964346895.1 uncultured Candidatus Bathyarchaeia archaeon
CATCGTTGAGTAGAGTGTCAAGCTTGTTGAGGAAACGTATGTCTTTGCCATTTACATAGATTTTGATCTGCCTTTTCGGATTTCCAGTCGTATCGAAGACCTTTGTTTTGAATGTGTCTCCATACTCTGCAGTCAAGGCATCGAAAGCCTCCTTCAATGTCGATGCTTCTGTTTCCACTTCTTTTCTTCCAATAACGGTTGCCAGAGTTGACAAAAGACGCAACTTCACTTTACTCATTTCTACACCTCCTAGCTTATGATCTTTCCAAGGGACTCCAAGTTGGGTTCGATTTCAACTGGCTTTGGGGTGCTATGTAGCATAGTCTCGGTTGCCTTCAAGCCATTACCCGTGACGTAGCAAACAACCTTTTCGTCTGGGGAAACCTCTCCTTTTTCAACCAGTTTTTTCAGAACCGCGATGGTTACACCGCCAGCTGGCTCGGCGAATATTCCCTCAGTTTTCGCCAAAAGCTCAATTGCGTCTAAGATCTCTGCGTCTGTGGCTGATTCAGCTGTGCCTCCGGATTCTCGGATGGTTTTCACAGCGTACACTCCATCGCCTGGATCTCCTATGGCTAAGCTTTTCGCAATAGTGTCTGGATGTTCAATTGGATCGATGTCAAGGGTTTTCGATTTGAAGGCGCTCACCACTGGTGAGCAGCCGGAAGGCTGGGCACCCGTAACCTTGATGTGCGTGTCATCGATTAGGTTGAGTTGTTTGAATTCTCTGAAGCCTTTCCAGATGGCGCAGAGTAGGGCTCCACTGGCTACTGGCACTATCACGTGGTCCGGTGTCTTCCATCCTAGTTGTTCACACACTTCGAAGGCCAAGGTTTTTGAGCCTTCAACGTAGTAGGGACGGATGTTTATGTTGGCGAAAGCCCAGTCGTAGGCTTCTGCAGCTTGGGCAGCGAGTCTGTTAGCGTCATCGTATGTTCCTTTTACAGCTACTATTTTGGCTCCGTAGGTTGACGCTTGAACAATTTTGTTGAGTTCAATGTCAGCTGGAACGAACACGTAGCACGGTAGTCCAGCCTTTGCTGCGTGGGCTCCTACGGCGGCAGCCAAGTTGCCTGTTGAGGCGCATCCCACGGCTTTGGCGTCAAATTCAAGCGCCTTTGATACGGCAACCGTGGCAGGTCTGTCTTTGAAGGAATAGGTTGGGTTGACAGTGTCATCTTTTATAAACAGGGTTGTTAGCCCAAGCGCTTTAGCCAATCCAGTACACTCATGTAGAATCGTATAACCCGCGCCAAGGTCCACGATATTCGTTTTTTTGCTTAAGGGAAGAAGTTCGAAGTATCGCCAAACCGTTTTCGGCCTCTCATGAAAAAGGCCTTTATCGAGTTCAATGGAGTCATAGTCGTATATTACATCTAGGGGTCCAAAGCATTCTTCGCAGACATAGCGTTTGGTGGGCGGATACTCTTTTCCACATTCTCTACATCTGAGGGTTTTGATACGTTCGAGTGTTGATGCCTCCTATAACGGTTTTAGGACATAAGGATTATTCAGTTATTAATAGTTTGCTGACATTTTTATTCCGATTGGAATACCATTCACTCTTGCATCCACATAAATCATCAGATGCTCTGCAGTTGGGAGCAATAGGCCTATTGCAGTTAGGGGAATGTTATGCGCGCGCTTATCATGTGAACTTGTTTTGTGATCCGTACTCTCTCAGCGTGTTGCCGCCGCTACATTTATAACACTGTTATAGATTTATCTCTATGCGCCCTCAGAACAAGCAAGCTCGAAAGAAGACAGATACGGAGGTGAGCCCCTTGAAAATGCTATTCATCCATTGTGACTACTTTTCGTATCTCACAACCAGGCCAACCAAAATCGCTGAGGAAATAGCGAATGGGTGTAAGAGTTGTGCCTTCAAGAACGCGGTAGTCATTTTTGTGACGGCGGAGAAATGCGACCAAAAGAACAGGGATATGGTGGTTGAAAAAAGTGTGGAAGAAACTATAAACAAAGCTAAGCAGCTTGGCGTCAAGAACTTAGTCTTATTCCCGTTCGTTCATTTATCTGAAGAAATAAGTGATCCCGACAATGCCATGCGAATTATGAAGGATATTCAGGAAAGACTTATGTCTCTAGGATATCTAGTAGACAGAGCGCCCTTCGGTTGGGAAAAAATCTTTTCTCTTACAACCAAGGGGCACCCATTAGCAGAATCTTCAAGAACCATTCGACTCTAAATAGACCTTATGGGTAGAGACAGGTACCAAAATTAGAGGAATCTGACAAGAATTATTTCCAGATTTTGCGAGCGCGTTTATTCTCATCTCCAATAATACTCGTTTAGGATACGTTTATGCCGTATTTATATGCAATGTCTTGGAAGGCTTGAGCTAGATATTTGATTTGATCCCCTGTAAGTCCATAGGTATTTAGCTTCCACTGCTTCGTGGCTCCAACGAACTCCCCGACAATTCTTCTTTTTTTCAGCTCATCACTTAAGAAGAACCCCCTTCTTTTATGTGTGCGCGCAATTTTGTCAAAGCTTCCTGTAGTGTCCACTTTGGTTAAGGTGTGCTTCCTGGGCATTTCGCTGAGAACCTTGTTTCCTTCAATCTTGTTGAATTCGTTGATGAAATAGTTGATCTTCTTGACCTCATCGTCCCAGTGTTTAACTCTCTCCCGTATCCTAGGGAAACTAGCCATCATGGCGATTAGATTGGCGCCCATCAAGGTGCAGCCCATCATTTCAACTTCTTTTATTCCAAATTTTCTTCTGGTCACGTCACCAACCATCTGGGTCGTTCTGAAGACTTTGTCAGCCCACTCATCGGTCGTTGCTACAATCCCAGAAGGCGCTGGTGACGCAAAACTTTTATGCCCTGAACCAACCAGAAAGTCAGCTCCAATTTCTTTTCCGTTGATTGGCATCACACCTATTGAGTAGGCACAGTTGGCCAAGAAGGGAATCCCATACTCTTTCGCAACCTTCGCTATTCCATGAATGTCGTGCTCATTTCCAAGCATGTAATCAAAATGATCTATCAAGATCAACTTGGGAAGTTTTCCTGTCTCTTTCTCTACCTCTTCTATCTTGTGAGCAGTATTTTCTCCAGTGACGACTTTTTTCTCATTTAAAGGAACTTCTCTAACTATACCACCAGCGTCTTCCACAGCCAAAAACTCCGAGTAGTGCGCTAACGCTGAAACGATCACGGAGTCTCCTTTCTCTATGACGGAGGAAACAACAGCTTGGAAGCCCCTTCTCGCCCCTGGAACAACTCTAGCTTGGTCCATTCCCACAAATCTAGCTAGTTCACGGTGGAAATCAATAATCGGGGGTCTCTGAATCTTGTCGAGTCTGAATGGTTTTCCGCACCAGTCACAGGTTGAGTAGCCATCTCCATAAGCAATCACTGCTTTCATAGCTTCGGGGGTTAGCCTACCAGCGGCTTGGATGGGGTGAATGTTGATGAAGATCTCCTCTCTCGCTCTTACTTCAATATCTTCAATCATTTGTTTCATTTTATCAGCTCCTTTTCGATCACCGCCAAGCTCTGCCTCACTTTTTCGATGATTCGCTTGATATTCTCCCTTTGTTCCTTGTTGAACTGGTAGGTAGGCTTGGTGTCTCTGAAGGTTTGCCTTAAGTCTGTCAGAGCGAATAAGATGGCGAATGTTTCTTCTACAGCTTTTTCGACCATAATGCATCACTATAATACCTTAATTCATGTTTGGATTGCTCGATTGATCTTTAGACGAGGGGTAAAGGCCTTTTTTTTCTTGGAGCCGGGGGTGAGAATCGAACCCACGTAGAGCGGGTCTGCAGCCCACCGCCTGAACCACTCGGCCACCCCGGCAAAAAAACCTTCAACCATCGCACTATAACAGTGTTATATAACAGTGTTATAAGTTTTATTGCAGTTTTTATTCCAAAAATAATTTTTTCTCTGTCACAGTAATGACATTGCGCGCGCGCATTCGGCTATCTCCTTCTTACTAAAGAATTTTGTTAGAGAATCCTCTTCGTTGACGTGCGCGCATACTTTTTCAACTGTGGGTTTCGTTTGTCTTGGCAAGAGGCAATCTAATTCTAATCTCGCTTTTGTTCCCATAAACACTGTATTTGTGTAGCCTCTCTCCTTCAGGGATTCTAGTGACGAGTCCGCTTTTTACAAGCGTATCTAAGTTTCTCCAAAGCCCCTTCTTCGCCCCTTTGCTAAGACCCATCTTTTCAAAGAGTTCGTTCACTGTCATTCCAGTCGCATACTTTTCATAGTATGAAGCAATTTCTCTAAGAATCTCTCTGTTCCGTTTCGAACCCAGAGCATCCAGTGTTTTTACAGTGAGCTCTTCTGGAACAAACAAGCTTTCGTGAGTACCGAGAATCCTCTCAATTGAGTCGTAGTAAGGTTTTATGAATTTCCAGTAACATCTTAATACGCTCCGTTTGAGATTACGATCTGTCACATTGTCTTCAATCTGCTTTCTGATGTTGAGTCTCTCTTCGGTGGAATTCAACTCCTTTCTGATAGAGTGTGAGGCAAACGGTCGAATGATGTCGTTAACTAGGTAGTCAAGGAATTTGTGGGATACATTGTTCTGTTCGAGAATTTTTCGACTAACCTCTGCATACGAGTCAGAGATGAATAATGTCTCGTAATGATTTAGTTCTCTAGGGTTTACGTATCTTACCGGATTCCCGGATATCGTTACGGGGTCAGGAAGAACGATGGCGGCGGGGTATTCCTTTTCGTGATCTGCACAGATAAGCTTCTTAAGAATGGCGAGGCCCGCGTTTGATTTATCAAAAACGTCGTAGGACGCGTCCAGATTTGCGAGCGCTTCAAGTCCCCAGCTAACGTATGGGTATTTTTTCAGTTCGGTTTCAAGCTTGCGCCTATCAAAGAGATATATTTCAAGAAGCTCTTTTTCGTAGTCTGTAAGAGGAACTTTCTTCTCTTTGAGCTTAATCATTTTTATTTCGCGAAGTTTCTTTCGAGTATCCATTTGATTGAGAATGTTTTGAAGGCTTTTTTCATAATTGAGTATTGCAAGTACACTGTAAATGTCTCTCTGGATTTCCGCTCTGTCTTCTACAATCAAAACTTTTGTGCATACGGACCCATGCATGCAAAAGAATTCTTGGGAAAACTTGTGTGCTTCTGCAACTCTTTCTCTAATGTCTCCGCGGTGATAACCTCTTCCAATATCTCTTAGAGCTCCGAGGTATATCACTGGATTAATGGAATATCCACTGTCTATAAGGTCTTTAAGAAAGAAAAACGGGAAAAAATGTTTGATCTGCCCCACCTCAAGATCAGCGTGGCATGAAACTATTATAACAGAATTGGATTTTTGTCTTTTCCAATGATCGCCTAGACCTTCAACAACCCTTATTCTAGAATTGAGGGTGGAAAAACGTGTATTGAGCCATTCTTCAGTTAACAATGGCAGAGGATATCTTTCTTTCTCCGCGTTCGACAAAGTTTTCTCCCATGTCATCTTCTTTTCGTTACATAAATGTTTTCTGATAGATACTTTAGTAACAATTTAAGTGACTGTGATTCTAATCCAAAAGATTTACTGTTTTTAACTACCTACGCGCGCAACCGCGCGCGCGCGCCATACAATTCTACTTATTTTATAGATTTGATAGTTATAGAAAAATACTTAAGTAGAGACCCACGAAAGAATTTTTCGCCTTAAAGAATTGAGGGATGAAAGAAAATGAAAACAATCTTGAGAAACAAGAAAATCACTACATTCGCTTTAGTTCTGTTGATGGCTTCTGTATTGCTGACAGTATATGCCCCAGTAAAAGCTCAAATTGATGAAAGACCGGGACAAAGTGGACCGCTACCACCCGGAGTCACTGTTGACTGGGAATTTCATCCAATAGCATACATTAGCTTTACACCTAACCCCATCGGAGTTGGTCAACAACTGCTGGTAAACCTTTTCGTTAAACCCCCACCTTCACACCAACGATTTATGCAAGATTACACGGTGACAATCACAGATCCCGACGGAAACGAAGATGTCATTGTGATGGATTCTTATGTTGCGGACGGAACGGCTTGGTTCCCTTACGTACCCGACCAGGTTGGCACATGGACGCTCCAGTTTGATTTCCTTGGAATGTACTTCCCAGCTGGATACTACGATGATGGGGACTATTCTGCAACATCCCCAGCCCCGAACTGGGTTTACTATGATGCACACTACTTCCACCCCTACACTGACGGACCGTGGGAACTTGTGGTGCAGGAGGAACTGGTGCCTTCTTGGCATCGTGACCTTCCAACAGACTACTGGACACGCCCAATATCACTGGAGAACCGAGAATGGTACACCATTGCAGGAAACTACCCGTGGCAGAAACTCGAATTGGGGGGCGAATTTACTGGAGAGAAATCCTACTACGGCCCCTACATCACAGCCCCCAACACCTCACATGTTGCATGGAAGGTACTTCGTGGCCTAGCGGGCATTCACGGAGGGGAACCAGGTGTATACGGCATTACTGATAACCCCTCTACTCCAGATGTAATCTATGCGGGAAGATGCTACGACACCTATTATAAGCCAGGAGTGGGAAACGTCGCCGCATGCTTTGACCTACGCACCGGAGAAATATACTGGGAAATACCGACAGCGGAAGGCGGTGTCACACCCAATTGGATTCACTACCGAAGAGGAACCAGCGAAGCCGTACCTGGCGCTACCGAAACAAACACCATCTTTGTAGACCTTATCGCAGTAGGAGGATCATCAAGTAACAGAGACACATTGTATAAGATCAATGAAGAAACTGGAGCAGTAAGTGAATATAATATAGAAGGCGCCGGCCGGATACTATTTTACAGAGACGGGCACTTCCTCAGCGTCCGAGATTCCGGTAATTCCGAGACGCGCGATGCAATAGTGAACCAAGGTCTCCCGGGGCTTCCAACATACTTGTACAACTGGACCGTAGCAGGAAGCACCAACAACTTCGCTAATAGGCTAGTAACCAACCAAAGCTTTTGGCTAGTGCCGAGCTATAGAGGCTCTGCGTGGCCGCCCTCGTCCAGATACAGATTCTATGGCAGGCTAGGTACGGTAGATGTAGAATCAGGCGTAACTGCTATCACAAGGAGATTCCATCAAGACCAAGTTTGGGGAGGAAGCTATATAGGTGTGAGCCTGAAAACAGGACAAATCCTATATAATAAAACAACAGCAGAAGCACCATTCAGCCCAAGTACAACTGTAGCTGACAATGGAAAGTTCTTCATATACTTTAGTCAGGGAATCGTCAGAGCCTACGACATAAAAACCGGCCAACAACTATGGGAAAATCGTGAGCTACGTAGCCCACCCGGTTCTTGGGCAGAGTGGGCAGGTTACCACGAGGCTGCAGCTTACAACATGATATATTGGTGGACCTACGCTGGCGTCGTCGCCATGAACCAAGACACCGGGGACATAGAATGGATATACACCTCCCCAGCTACTCCCTTCGAAACTCCATACCTTGACATGGAGGGCAACCCCTCCATGTCTATAACCGGAAGGGGCATAGTTGCTGACGGAAAAATCTACGTACGCAACAATGAACACACGCCTACTGCACCCTACACCAGAGGCTGGGGCTTCCATTGCATCGACGCCTTTACAGGCGAGAAGATATGGTCAATAGCTGGAGCAATGAACCCAGGCGCCGCCGCTGACGGTTACATCACAGCGGGCAACACTTATGACGGCTACATGTACGTCTTCGGCAAGGGCAAAAGCGCGACAACAATTGAAGCACCGATGACAGCTATACCGCTAGGACAAAGCGTCGTACTAAAGGGCACAGTCTTGGATCAGTCTCCAGGTCAACCAGGCACTCCATGCGTATCCAAAGAATCTATGGATGACTGGATGAATTACATACATATGCAGAGACCGATTCCTACAGACGTAACTGGAGTTCCAGTCTCGTTAGACACCCTTGATCCGAACGGCAACTTCATCCACATCGCCGACATCACCACTGATGGGTATAGCGGCACCTTCGGCTACACATGGACCCCCGAGGTTCCAGGTACCTACGCTGTTACTGCAACATTCATGGGAGACGAATCTTACGGCAGCTCCTTCGCACAAACCTATGTAGGCGTAGGAGAAGCGCCAGAGCCTTACCCAGAACCGCCAGAGTACGGTTCAGCTGAATGGCCAGAATACCCAGAACCAGCGGACGACACACCAATATTCCTAGGCTTAACAGCAGCAATCGTTGTACTCGCAATCCTCGTTGTATACGACATATTCTTCAGAAAACGATAGCAAACCCTTCAACCCCCCTTCTTTT
>CAYFWY010000089.1:0-8306 GCA_964346895.1 uncultured Candidatus Bathyarchaeia archaeon
GAGGCCCTAGGACACTTGGCAGAAGCAGATCTCACCCTATCTGGATCTGTAATCTCTGACAAGCTTGAGAAAAAAATTGCATCTGAAGCTGTCACAGTATATGATGACGGCACATTCAACGGCGCCTTCGGATCCTCCAAATATGATGACGAAGGGGTTCCCACACAAAAAACCATCCTTATTCAGAACGGGAAATTGGTGGGGCTCATGCACAACCGTGAAACCGCCTACAAGTTCAATATGGACCCCACTGGAAACGCTCGAGCTGAGGATTTCCGTTTCGAACCTATCATCAGGATGCGGAACACCTACCTCGCTCCAGGAGATTCAGCCTTCGAGGAACTACTTGAGGACATAGACTTTGGTTATTACCTCAAAAGCTTTCGAGGCGGCCAAGCAAACCTGGATGGAACCTTTCAAGTTGGAATACAGGAGGCGTATGAAATTGTTGAAGGCCATTTAGGAGTTCCCGTTCGTAACTGCTCCATCAGCGGAAACACCCTTGAAACTTTAAACAAGGTTGATGCTGTAGGCAAGGACTTTGAATTATGGCCAGGGAGATGCGGGAAGGGTCAAACAGCCTTCACTTGTGATGGAGGACCACCCATTCGCGTGAGAGAGGTGATTATTGGTGGCGAAGGTTAGCCCAGAACAATTAATAGATTTTGGACACAGAGCCGTTAAGGTTGCAACTAGAAATGGCGCTGGAGAAGCTGAGGCCTTTCTAAGTAGAATCTCCAGCACATCAGTAGGCATCGAAAGAGGACAGATCGTTAGGAGCGCCAAGAGAACTGATCAAGGTTTAGGAGTAAGGGCTATTTACAATAAAGCCGTCGGCTTCTCCTACGCAAACATATTGACCAACAAAACCGTGGAAGATGTTGCCGTCAAAGCCTTGAAATCTGCCAAAGCCAGCCAACCAGATAAAAACTGGACCGGTCTGCCTAGCCCCAAAAAACTCAGCGAAACAAAAAACACGTATGACAATAAATTAGCTTCTGTCTCTTCTGATGAATTTGTGGAAACCGCTTCTGTTCTTTTGGATACAGCGGAAGGATACGACGAACGTGTTTTAGCTGTAGGCGGAGGAGTTGGGGCCTATCTCGCATCTGAAGCCATAGTCAACTCTCACGGCGTAGAAGCCTATGATGAGGGCACCGGCATCGAATGTTCCATCCAAACTATAGCTAGAGAAGCTGGTGAGGTCACTCCAATATGCTTTGAACTGAATGCAGAAAGAGTTTACAAGATTGCGCCTGAATGGGTTGGAAGAGAGGCTGCGAGACAAGCAGTTTCTTCTTTGAAAGCGAAAAAAACCGAGTCAGGAACCTTTTCAGTGATAATCACTCAACCAGCGTTGGGAGCCCTCCTTTATTACACGTTGATAAACGCCGTGAAAGCCGATTATGTTCAAAGGGAAAGATCCGCCCTGAAAGGAAAGATTGGTGAAGAGGTCGCCTCAAAACTCGTCACGATCCACGACGATGGAACCTTTGACGGAGGTCTCCAAACAGCGAAATTTGACGGGGAGGGTGTTCCAAGCCAAAGAACCACAATTATTGAGAAAGGTGTCTTAAAACATTTCTTGTATGACTGCTACACAGCAAACAGGATAGGCGTCGAGAGCACAGGAAACGCTTTTAGAGGCGGATTAGCGCCCTACGCTTCCACGCCAGTTCTGGAAGCAACCAACTTCATCTTCACGCAGGGAAAAAGATCTCCGGAAAACCTGGTCAACGGAACCGATAACGGCCTCATAGTTTACGGCGTACAGGGCGCCCACAGTAGCAACCCAGAAAGCGGAGAATTCTCCGTGGTGGCCACCCCCGCGTGGAAAATTGAGAAAGGTAACGTAGCTTATCCCGTAAAAGGAGCAATGCTGGCAGGCACCATCTTTGATTTTCTAAAGAGTGTGTCTGCTCTCGGCAACAACACCCGGAAGATAGGAGGACTAGTTGCACCTTGGATCAAAGTAGAAAACGTTAAAGTCATTGGTAGACAATAAAACCTTTTTATTATAAATAAACCTCACGTCTTTAGAGTCACAAAACATCAAAACCGCAAAATTGAATGAGGAGGAAAAGCAACGGAATTGACTGAAGCCAAAGAATCAGCGTCTCGCGTCAAAAGGTTCTTTTGGAGAATAGAGACCGCGAGAAAAATCACGCAGTTTCTTTCTATCATACTTTTCAACGCAGGCCTTTTTGGAGTTGGATCCTGGCCAATCCTCCTTCCAGTCATGTATACTTTAGGAATTCAACAAAAAACTGTGGGCGACGCCTTTGCAATGTTACAGTGGATGCTCCACGACCTCGTTTTTCCTTGGCTTCCTTTAGCCTCCTTTCTTCTTGTAGCTGTTTTTCTGGGCCGCGCCCTCTGTGGTTGGGTATGCCCCTTCGGTTTAGTTCAAGATCTGTTGGGATACGTTAAGAAAAAACGCATGGAGCTTTCTATGAGAACTCACGACTTACTGGTCAACGTAAAGTATGTGATCTTGGGAATCATCCTTTTAATCAGCGTAACCCTAGCATTATCACTAGCTACGGGAGTGATTCAGGGCTACAAGGCGGCTCTAGGAGCCCTTGCTCCAGCACCTTTTAGCGCCTTAAGCCCAGCCGACACTCTCTTCGCTGTCCTACCGACAATGGTTTCCGCTCTTGGTAACACCAGCCTCGACGCCTTGGCAGCTGGAATTCTAGTTGTTCGCCCACTTTTGTGGGCTCGTCTCGCTATTATGGTAACGATCTTGGTTCTGGCAGTCTACATTCCCAGAAGCTGGTGTAAATATCTATGTCCCCACGGGGCAGCCTTAGCCTTCCTGAACCGATTCAGTTTCCTCGGATTGAAGAGAGACCCGTTGAAATGCACGAAAGCGGGATGCCGCACCTGCGTAGAGGTGTGCCCAATGTACGTTCCCATTCTGGATTTGCCTTGGGAAAAGTTCACCGATCCCGAATGCATATACTGCCTAAAATGTGCTGACGCCTGCACAACAAAAGCCATTAAACCAAAATTCCCATAGGATCAGACTCACCGGACTTTTCCTTCAGAAGCTTTCCTGAAGGCGGCTTCAATCAAGGCTATTTTTTCAAATGGAAATCCAACTTCTATAATAACTCTGGCTTTCAAACCTGACTCTTCAAACCTCTCTAAACTCTTATTTATGTCTGAAAGAGAGGACTGGACAAACAAGATGCGACCATTCCCCGTCAAGAATTTTGGGGCATTAATAATGAAACGATCAATAAGTTTTCTTCCACTTGGACCCCCCGCCCAAGCCCTACCAACCCAACTTCTTTCTTCATGAGGTTCAGAAGGCAGATATGGCGAATTGAAAAGGATCAGATCAAAAATTTCATCTGATCCAATTGGCTGGAAAAGATCTCCCAAACGAAACTCTATTTTGGATTCTACGCGATTCTTTTTTGCGTTTTTCTCGGCACACTTGATTGCATAGGGATTTATGTCGGTGGCCACAACTTTTTTGGCTTTTTTAGCTGCTAGCACCGCCAAGACGCCACAGCCAGTTCCCAAATCTAAAACAACTTCTTTTTCTTCAACCTTCAAGTATTCAACTAAGAGGAACGTGTCTTCAGCTGGTTCGTAAACTTTTTCGTCAACGAGGAAACTATGCCCTCTGATAAAAAGTTTCTTGGGATATTTCATTTACACTCCTCCAAGTTCTCTGGTGTCAAATCTTTCGCGCACGAATAGTAACCCATCAAACCAGATCAATAGTAAGGCTTTGTCAGAGGGTAGTTATCTATTTCGGAGATAAATCTAAAAGTATTGCAACTATAACTGATCTCAATTGAAATGGCGCGTGCTTTCGTCTAGATTGATCTTGAACGACATTAGGTTGAGGGAAATGGGTAAACCTAGAGGATTCCTGCAAATAATCAGACCGTTGAACTGTCTAATGATGGGTTTCGCAGTGGTAGTCGGAGCCTCTCTAGTTTCATCCCTAAGCTTTTCAATCAGACTCCTCTTAGGGTTCATAACCTCGTTTACCCTAACAGGAGCTTCCATGGCAATAAACGACTATTACGATCGAGAAATCGACGCCATAAATGAACCGAATCGTCCAATTCCAAGCAACGTTGTTAGCCCTAATGAAGCATTGTCCTTCGCTGCAGTTTTAAGTCTAGTCGGATTCGCGGCAGCTTTGATGACAAGCATACCATGTCTTATCGTTGCATTGCTTGCATGGGTAGTCTCTATGGCTTACACTACCAAGGGAAAAAGAACAGGACTTCCAGGAAATCTTCTAGTAGGCACCTGTGTTATGATTCCTTTCATATATGGTGGTTTCGTGGTAGAGAACCTTGATTTATCTATTATCCTGTTTGGCGTTATGGTGTTTCTTTCAATCACAGGCAGAGAAGTCGCTAAAGGAATAGTAGACGTTGAAGGTGACAAGTCTCAGAATATAAAGACTATAGCAGTATTGTTTGGCAATAAAATTGCGGCGTTTACGGCATCGTTTCTCTTACTTTTTGCTGTGGTTTTAAGTCCTTTACCTTGGTTTTGGAGACTCGTTTCTAGCTGGTTTCTTCCGTTTGTCATTTTGACGGATGCAGGATTAATTCTGTCTTCAATTTTACTCGTTAAAGATTCTTCCCGAGAAAATGCCCGAAGGATAAAAAATTCAATTTTTATCTGGTTTACAACAGCTCTTTTAGCCTTCGTTGCTGGAACTTTTAGCTAAGAATTTAATCTGGAATTCTACAATTGCTATATCCGTAAAAAATAACGTTTTGTGTCTAAATAGGTGAGGCAGATTGTCCCTCTCTTTTAACCAAACGCTGTTGACAAACTTGATCTTGGTACTCCTCAGTTACCTCTACATAATCTCAATGATTTTTGTCGCAAAGAAGACAGAAAAAATTCTTAAGTGGTCCCAGAAAACGTCTCGGAAGGTTCTGCACATCCTTATAGGGAATTTTCCCTTCATCGTTCCCTTCTTCAGTGAAAGTATTTTTCCGATAATGGTTGCCGCGCCCTTCGTGTTATTAACCTTTCTGGTTTCTCCACATTCTCCCATCGAAAGTTTGAAGGGTATGCTGTTTGGACTTAAAGAAACCACCCAAAAGGGGCATTCACTGGGACTGGTGTTTTATGCTATCTCATACACTGTTTTAGCCGCCCTTTTCTTTGACGTACCCCACGTCATAGCTGCGGGCATCCTACCAATGGCGTATGGTGATGGACTAGCATCCCTAATCGGGGAACGGTACGGAGGACGAAAATACAAAATTCTGAGTCAAAAGAGTCTAGAAGGTTCGTTAGCCGTATTTGCAGGTAGCTTCTTAAGTTTGTTGGGTGGCCTCCTATTCTATTCGCTTTTCCACCAATTCTCCCCTTTGGAGATAATTGTTTTATCTCTTTGGACAGCCGTCATAGCAACGGTGGTGGAGGCTATTTCTCCTCTTGGTTTTGACAACATGACTGTTCCTATTATTTGTGCCATATCCTTCTTTTTGATAAGGGGAACATGAAAAATGCAATTTATCGTGATCGACGGGCTAGATGCTTCTGGGAAAAGCACTCAAGCAAAATTGTTGGCCTCTTTCTTGAAGAAGCGGGGATGGACAGTTTTTCTGCGGATTCATCCTTGTAACGACAACTTCTTTGGAATAAGAGCCAAAAATTTCCTTAGGCAGAAGGGAAAAAGCGCCCATTTCAACGCAGCGCTCTTCTATATGTGCGATGTTATTCGATCGATTATTATCTACTCGTGGCGCAGATATGACTACATTATTTTTGTGCGTTATCTCATGGGGACAGCTTACCTGCCTAAACCTGCAGACAGGCTCGCCTATCGTTTCTTTGCCACAACTGTTCCAACCTCACGTTACATGTTTTTTCTTGATGTGCATCCAGCAGAAGCATATAAAAGAGCTAGTAAGAGAGTAGAGGAGCTGGAAATGTTTGAGAGTCTTGAAGAACTGGAAAAAATTAGGCAAAAGGCGCTTACCCTCGCTCTGGAAGACAACTGGATAATAGTAGAGGCGGACAGAACAATAAAACAAGTTCAGGAGGAGCTCTTAAGAAGTATTATCTGATCTTGCTTCCTACTTCGATGTCCTTTTCGGGGCTTATCAGAATGACCTTCCCCCTATCGTCTTCGGCGGCTAGCACCATGCACTGGGATTCTACACCCATGAGTTTCCTTCTTTGCAAGTTCAAGACGAAGGCGTATTTTTTGTCTACTAATTCTTCAGGTTTGTAGTATTGCAGCAGTCCTGCAACAGACTGCCTCTTCTCGAAACCAAAATCAACCATCATCTTGATTAAGTTTCTCGATCCAGGAATTTGTTCAGCTTCAACGATTTTACCAATTCTCATATCAAGCTTCAGAAAATCAGTGAACGGTATTTCCATCCTAGTCACCAACGACTATTTTCCTTTCCATAACTTGAATTTTAAGCTTTGCGCATTCAAGATTAAATAACATCAGACGGATATGCCTTTCTCTAGGCTCGCTGGAGACATTCCTTGCAAATCCTCATTTTTGTTCCTACGCGCACTCCAAGATATTTGAATCATCCGTAATTCCAAAAAGAGCAAAAGATTTCAATATCGCCTGAAGATATGAATGTTATTATGTCTGTGCATCACGGATTAAAGGGCATTGTAGCTGTCGAGTCTGATATATCTCGAGTAGATGGTGTAAATGGTATACTTGAATATAGAGGATACAATATTCATGATTTAGCAAAAAATTCATCCTTTGAAGAAGTTGCATTTCTTCTATTAAACGGACATTTACCAGCGAAGGCTGAACTAAACGATTTTTCACAAGAGCTGGTTGAAAGAAGAGAGCTTCCTGGTAAGATTATTGGTGTATTATATAATTTGCCAACGATAAACTACCCAACAGTAATCCTCAGAACAATATATTCTTATTTGGGGGACATGGATCAGAAAATTTTTGTGATCAATCCAGAGGAAAATCGTAGAAAGGCTATGGATCTTATAGCTAAGACCCCAACAATTGTGGCTTACTATCAAAAAATAAGAGAAGACAAACCTGTAATACATCCAAACAAAGATTTGGGGCATGCTGCTAACTTCTTGTGGATGCTTAAAGGCGAAGAACCCAACAGATTCTATGAAAAGGCTATGGATCTTGATTTGGTTTTGCATGCTGAACACACTCTTAACGCATCTACCTTTGCTGCGAGAATTGCTGCTTCAACATTATCAGATATGTATGCCGGTGTTGTATCCGCCACAGGCACTCTCTTTGGTCCACTTCATGGCGGTGCTAGTCAAAAAGTAATCGAAATGCTCAGAGAGTTGAAGGGAAAAGATAAGAAAGATATTGAAGAGTGGGTAGACGAAAAACTGCAAAGAAAAGAAAGAATAATGGGTTTTGGTCACCGAGTTTATGAAACCTTGGATCCTCGGGCAGAAGAATTGAGAGAATCTGCAAGAAAACTAGACATATTAGAGGGTAATGACTGGCTCTCTCTTTCAGACACGTTGGCAGAAATCGTCTATCGTAAAAAAAGAATCTATCCAAATGTTGATTTTTACGCTGCGTCCGTCTATGCCAATCTAGGGGTACCAGACGATCAATATATTAACATGTTCGTCATGGGACGAATTGTTGGTTGGCTCACCCACATGATGGATCAATATCAAAATAACAGAATCGTTAGGCCCCTACAGAAATATGTTGGCGACGAAAAAAGAACCTTCACTCAAATAGACAAAAGATGACAAAATCAAAGATTATCGAAAAAGGGTCTTAGAAGCTCAGCTTCAAGGCGCGCGCGCAATTGAATGGGCAATTAGTTGGTACAGCTGCAACTTGTTTCTTCCAATTTCTTTCCTTTCAATGCTGCTAGTATCATAGCTGCTGCGCAGCCTACGCCGCTGTCAACAGTGATTGCATTGGTGGGACAATTTAGCTGGCATGCCCCACATTCCATGCATGCCTCAGTTTTCTTCACAACAGCCTTTTTCTCTCCATTTGCAAAAACTCCATGAGGACAGACGATGCTGCACATACCGCAGTTGATGCACTTGTCCTCATCATACTGCAGAGTGTTCTTGCCGTAGGAGTTAAACATCCCATCATCTCACATAAAGAATTACCAGTAATCCGATATATAGTATTGCGCCCAATACAAGGCTACCCGCAATGATGGGGATGTACCTAAATATCTCTCTTTCAACTCCGCTTCTAGAAGTAAAGGGGGTCGAACCAGTAAAGTTCAGAGCAATGTAAGCCGTGACGGGGGGCATAAGCAATTCAAAAATCAAAGCATAAGCCAAACGCAACCATAATGATAATC
>CAYFWY010000090.1:0-8250 GCA_964346895.1 uncultured Candidatus Bathyarchaeia archaeon
AAATCTGTAGAAGTTCTTTTGGGCTTATGTGCAGTTTCATTAGCCTCTGTGTCAATTTCTCAGCCCGCCAGAGAGAGAGCGCATCGCTTTTGATCTGTGTTTTTTCAAGTTCTGCTCCTTAAAAGAATGTTAAATCGATTAGAAATTATAGGTTTAGGGTCTTTTTTGCCCTGTGATCTTCAGGTCAATAATTCAGGCTCAAGAAATGGCAGTTTCTTTTCAAAAAAGAAGCCTTTTGCACAGTTTTCATGTTCAAAAAAGATTTAAGCCAAAAATAGGTGTCAGAGCATGATTTAAGCAATCTTTTCAACATGATTACATATTGAAAATCGTGATTTTCAGAAAAAAAGGTGTAAGTCACCCTTTTGTTACCTATTTTGTCACCAAACAACATTATTTTATATTGTTGCTAACTTTGCGCGCGCATTATCATCCTGTGGATCTGAAGAAGTTAAAAAGTAAATTGTTCTCCCCCTGAAAAAATGCGCTCCAGTGCAGTGTTAAGATTTATCAGTCCCTCGTTTGTCTTTGCGGAAATAGGGATCAAAGGGAAACGTAACCCCAAGCGATAAATAATGCGCATCATATCTCGACTGAGAAGCCGTTTCGTTCCGCTGAGTTTCTCTTCTATTACCTCTTCCAGGGCTCTGGGATTGGTAGACCAGTCCACTATACGATCAGCTTCTTCAGGGGGAAGAAGGTCGCATTTTGAGAGCACATGCAACTGTGGAACTAAGAAGCGATTGTAAACAGCAGCTGAGAGGAACATGTTAGAGACGTAGTTGAGGGGACTAAAGGAAAAAACAGCGTCAAAAAGGTAAATGATGGCCTTGGGCTCCTTTGTCATCTCATCTGCTATGTAGGGTCCGCTGGCCCTAAAAGCAAAAAGTTCCATTTGCCCAGGAGTGTCAACGATAACTAAGTCAGAATTGAGATCTACAATTTCTCTCCCAAGCCTTTGAGCCCTCTCTGCGATAAGATCTGCTGCTAGGAGTAGGGCTCCGTTGGGTCCAAGTCCGTATTTTTCCATGATTTCGTAGACGTTTATGTAGTTCCGGATGTCGATGTCGGGTACGTATGGCAAAGTTGAGACGCCTGGATCCAAGTTTAATGTTGCCGTCTTCTGTTTTCCAACTTTGAACCAGTCGTTAAGAGCCGCGGTGAGGAGGGATTTTCCTGAGCCAGCTGTGCCGATTATGAAGACAATGAACATTTACACATTCCTTCCTAACAAGTGAAGGGGCTTCGGAAACTCCGTTTTTCAATCATCACATTTCAGCGTCTAGCCTACCCTTCACTCCAACATATGATGTTAGGAAAGGTTAAGCAAAATAGGTTTTTCGATATACTGTTGATCACACAATGCTTTTTTCATTTGCTCTCAAAATCTTTCATGAGATCTATGACGCAGTTTAGAATGCCTATCATATCTAAGGTGTATCCTTTAAGAGGAACCAAGATCCTATCTCTGCTAACTTAGTTATGTGATCTTCACTAAAAGATTGCATAGAGCTCTGGTGTATTAGGTGTCTAACTTGCGCTTCATTTTAGCTTTCAAAAACTTAAGATGTTCAAAGAAGATTAGGATTAGACGTAGGTGTTTACCAGAATTATGGACTTTGCAGTTACATCAAAGATATGCACGAGAGAGCGATTTAACATTATGCTGTGCGCGTGGCCATACAGAGTTTCTTCGACCTTGTCACTTTTCTGTCTTGATGGGCTTGACTTTTCCACCTTTTTCCTGAATTAGTTCAGAGAGTTGAACGAAGGCTTTGCTGACACGTTTTTTGGCAATACCAGAGTTTTTCGCGGTGGTGGAGAAGTGGAATTCTATGCGAGGGATTCTTTCAACTCCCTTGGGATGGGATTTTATATAAACATAAGGATTTCCATACATTACCCTCTCAATGAGAGGCGCGATCTCTGACTCTATAACCCCTGTAGCTTCTATACTCATTTCAAAATAAGTCACGTCTCCCGCAACTTGCTTTAGAAAAGATGCAACCAAGCCGTCAAATATGGCCTTCATTTCAGGAGGAACTCCGGGAAGAGACACGATAGTTATGTCTCCATGTTCCATTATTATGCCTGGTGCGGTTCCAACAGGATTAGACAAAGGCCTAGCGCCTTCTGGAAGCTTCGCCATTTTGACTCGAGAAGGAGTTAAATCACCCTTCTTCATTTTGCCTTCCTCCTCATACTTGCGATACTTTTCTTTAACCATCTTGAAGGCTTCCTCGTTGATTCCGATTCTTAATTCCAAAGCCTTAGCCAGGCCCTCCAAAGTTTTATCATCAAATGTAGGCCCTAATCCCCCTGTAGTTATGAGAAAACGAGGGTTGCGTTGTATCACTTCTAATACAGCGCTGGATATTTCATCGACATCATCGCCCACCATTGTGATACGCCGCACACTTAACCCTAGAGCCGTAATCCGTTTGGCTAGCCACTGGGCATTTGTGTTCAGGGTCTTGCCTATTAGAAGTTCGTTTCCGACGCAGATGATTTCTATAGACTGGGTCATATGAACACCCCAATCTTTCTGAAACTCACTTCATAGTAAAAGATTAAGCGATAATAACTGCTTTGTTCAGGGATTAATATTAAGTCAAAAAGCTTGTTACCTAGATGGTCTGTCAAAACACTATGTGTCTCGCCAACACTATTTTTTCTTTCCGAGCCACCACTTCAAATACTCTTTTCTCTCTTTCTGTCGCTGATCTTCTTCTGTTTCGAACCGTGGCCTCAGTTGTTGACGCAGCTCGATGAGTTCTTGATGTGTGAGGGAAAGTCCGCAACTTTTACATACATAGCGTTTCGTGACTGAAACATATTGCAGTTCACCGCCGCATTCAGGGCAATAACGCATGATATTCGCCCGTCTCTCTTTATTTTCTATGTCAAGACTTGATGGGAAAGGGAGAAAAATAGCTTTTGGTTTCGAATGGCACATAACTAAGATTTAGATAATAAAAAAAGAGACAACGTAGGAGTTGAGCTTCAGGAAAACTGGAACATGGATCTTCCAATAAACTTTTAACTCTTAGAGAATTTTTGTCGCACCTATAACTACATATCGAATTTGTAAATTCAATTTGTCGACGAGGCTGGAGACATCCCCGCAAACCACTCTTTTGAATAGTCCAATATACTTCTAAATAGAACTCATATATTCGCTGGCTACATACTAGAGTATACCCATTCAGAGTTCTTCTTCCTCAAGCTTCTGAAGAAATTCTAAGAGGAGTCTCACTTTTTTGTTATCTTTGTTCAGTCTGTAGGCAATTACTTTCGCTCCGATTCTAGTGCGAGATATGTATTTTTTGTTAACGAGGTTGGGAAGAACTTTCATAACGCTTGCAGGGTTCTTATCTATTCTCCGAGCGATCTCTCTTAGGTTCATGAATTCTTCTGAATTTTGGAGGAACAAGTCGAGAACGATCAGATATTTTGATGGACCAAATAGTTCGTTTAGTCTTTTCATACAAGTGAAGTGATAAGTTGAAGATGAGTATTTATGTTTAACGTCTGTCTAGATCTTAATAACACTTGTTTAAAAATCTAAACATTTATAACCAGAACGAAACATATGTATATGCTGGATTCTCGCGTATGGTAAAGAAACAGCGAACAAAAAAGGGTTAGATGACCGTGCTAGATGAAACACATGGGCCAAAGCTCTCAGGCAAAATCAGAAAGGTTATTTACCCTCAAAAAGTTGTGAAGGCTTCTGAAAACTTGCGGTTCTACACAAAGTACGCTGCCCTTGTCTTGAAGGCCTTAAGAAAGCCACGGTTTCAAACATTTCTTAAATGGATGCTGAGAAAAGAAAAAATAGAAGAATACAGGATCAAAGATATTCAAATCAGGACTTTCCCATCTGTAAATGAGAATGGACATGGACTTGCTGGCAAGTGTAATGACAAAGGACAAATTCGCATATATCCAAAAAGACTAAAGTTTTGCCAAAAACAGATGCAAGAATTTGGCAAGAAAAACGTAAAGTTTTACATCAAAGGCAGAGCTAAAGCTGCGTTAATACATGAACTTCTGCACCTGAAATATGGAAGCGACGAAGAAAAAGTCAGAAAACTCGCGAAAAAATACTTCAAAATCTTCACCAAGCCTCAACACGCACAAAACTCAGATCAACATGACATTGCGAAGATGTTATTCACATAGAAGAACTCTATTTTGAAAGGAATCGGGAGCACGAAAATTTCGACATGTAGCGCATGCGCATCTATCTACAATAACAAACGCTAAAATTACTAGGATAAAAGTCCGAAGAATCGTGTAGATAATTTGCGGGCTTACTATCAAATCAAATATGAATGCGCGCACATCGCCTAGCCCTTCCAGGTCTTGAAGACAGGGATAAACTCGGTCTGAACCACACCTGAGATTCTTCGAACATCCAAGATCACGGATCTCAACCTACCCAAGTTCTTGGCTCGGATTCTCACTATGAGATCTTCTGAGCCGTGTATCTCGTGGACCTCATTGACACTCTCGATCTCGCAAAGTTGCCGAGAAACTTCCTTCACAGTGCCGGGTTTCACGCTCACCTTTATAAAACCAGAGACCCTTTTGCCTACAGCGTTCTCGTCAATCTCTATCGTAAACTTTTTTATGACACCCATTTCCGTAAGGCGCTTCACGCGGTTGTATACGGTGGCATCGGAGACATCCAGCGCTTTGCCGATGTCCACGAAAGTCATGCGAGCATTCTCTCTGAGATGTTCTATGATTCCCCAGTCGACTTCATCTAACTTCATTTTTTCCACTTCACCATCTCAATATGAAGGAAGACTGCGCCCTAAAATGTTTGTCTTTAGGAAGTCTTAATTACCTCCAATAAATTTATTAAGAACCTCTTAAACCAAGCCATTTGCGTAAAACACGGGAGGAACAAACTTGAACGAAGAAGAAGAATGGGAATGGGACGAGGAAGAAGAGGAAGACTGGTAAGACCACAACGCGTTCTCGAAAGAAAGAACGAAAACGCATAATAAGGTAATGAAAGGGAGGTGACTAGTGTGCCCAAGAAGAAAAAGAAAGCATCCAAAAAGAAACAAAAGAAAGAGTAGAAAGGGTGCTAGGCTAGCCCACGGCTCTTGCTTGGTCTGCGGAAGGAACACCGGCGGCTTTTCAGGGGTAGTAGCCTGGAGATGTAAGCGTTGCCAGAAGCTCTTCTGTGGGGACTGTTGTCCGGTTGGCTCGAAGCCCGAGAAGTTGGTGTGTCCTGATTGCGGAATCGAGTTTCATTCAGTCGAATGAAAAAAGTCTTATCAATCTTTTTTTCAAAATCTTAAAATTGTTGAAAGCGGAAGCGCTTAAACGATCAAGTATCTGATCTTTGGAAAAGAAACGGAAATTCTGGCCAAAGTGGCAAATTTGCACGCGTCCCAGGGCTTATAACGTTGCATGTACATCTTGAGAAACTACGTTTTTCACATCAATTAATCAACATATGCATGCAATACAAATTGGATACATGCTCGTCATTTGAAGACTAATCTCCCTAAGATAAAAAGCATAATATTAATGATTATCACAAACCCCGTTGTGAGCAAAGCTAGTCGATACGGGTGGTTTTTGGGAAAGGATACCACTGAGTCTCTTAGATAGTCTGGAAGAGACTTTTCTAATGGCCCAAGGCCCCTTGAGACCTTCTTAAGTCCTAACTCAACATTTGGAAGTGTTTCATTAAACCTCAAAACAAGCTTATTCTGAAGCCATGCGTATAGCATTCCACTAATTTGCGCTTTAAAATCTAATATTGCATCCACATCTTTAACTTCTTTCACTTTGTCATTTGCTATTGTGAAGGGAACAAACGTTGCTCTCAAGACCTGATCTTTGGATTCATGGAAGATCCCCATGTGCAATTTTTCTTTTCGACAAATAATCAAACCATTATCATCTTCAATATTCTTCAGTAAGATGGTAAATCCCATTCCATTTACAATTCTCTGGAGGAGATTGAGGTCCCCCATCGAGTGCTGAATATCAAAACGGAAGACGGTTTCAGCAGGGATCTCTGCATCATCTAATGCCTCTGTGTCAAGTCCAGAGAAGAAGGCAACAAAGGGAGAAACAAAGTAAAATGAAGCCAAGAAGAGAACTAGGACGGGGACTTCGACTGCCACAACCGTTCGCAAGAAATCGGAAATCGAGGTTGTTGCCACAGACGCCGTGTAGACGATAGGGATAAGAAACATGCCGAAGTAGATTTCTCTTGTCGTATTTGGTCTTCTTAAAATGACGGCCAAACCAAATTGCAAAACGAAGAAACTAAGAATAGCGATTGCCCACATTACCGGATCATATAAATCAGTAATTATCGCTATGCCCGGTGGGTTCCACACGCTGAAGATAAGGCCATACAAGACCCCGAGTATTGCGCCTAAAAAGGCGAAAAACCGAGCATGAATCTTCTCGGGCATTTATTCTTCCCAAAACAAGCATATACCTCGCAACTTAGAAATAGTTTGCGAATTCCGTGTTTAGATTTTAAATAACTGCAAGCAAATTTCAAATCGTGAATAATCATATCGTTCATGCATGCATAGGCATACAAAAATAAAATGGTATGTTATAACCTCAAAAAACTAGGTTATAAAGTTAGTTAGTCCACGACGCTGGAGATATCTCCCGAGTTCCCCCGCAACTCCCCTCTTTTTTTGGGTAATTAACTAACTCCACATGCATTTAACTGATTTTTAATTGCGCGCGCAGAAGGCTGAAAAGAGACAGATTTCTTTCTTGAAGTATCTTATTCACGCTCTCGTATACGTAGTAAGTCCACCAATTCAACATACTCGCCATGTGTTATGGACCCAATGAAGAAATATGCTGCCAGAAGCCCAATTGCAACAGACCACCATTCCGAGGAAAAATACGACCAGACCAGAGCTAAGATAATACTTAAAATCAAGAGGACAGCACTTGCATTCCTCCAGTCCTTTTTCATTTTTTCGGTAGTAGTTTCCGTCATAGTTCTATCACCTCCATTAAAATGAAAATAAACAGTGTTACATGTCTGCTTACTCAGTTTTTATGGTTTGTGTTAAATTTTAACCTCAAAAAATCATGTTATAAAGTTGGTTAAGCCTGCTTCTTTGGCTAGTTCGATGGCTCTTTCTCTTTCACTTCCTGTAAGTCTCTTTCGAAGCTCTGGTATTTCGCTGGCTCTCCAGTGAGGGCGGTATTGGAACATCACATTTGTGCGAACTGAGGTTCCAAGGTTTTGGGCGATCCAGTTCAGAATATTCTTTGTGCAACACTCAAGGTGTTCGGGTAGAACCAAGACGCGGATTATTAGTTCTCCATGTTTTTTGGCGGACAAATGGTTTCGGGTGCAGGCTTCCCAGTATGCGGGCGCGTCAGAAATCTTCTCGGCACACTCATTAGACCCGTACTTGAAGTCGAGGAGATACACATCCACGAATCCGGCGAGAAGTTTTGCTGTCTCTTCGCTGTAGTAGGAGTTGGAGTTCCAAACCACCGGAACGTTCACATTCACGTGTTTGAAGGTTTCAAGCCACTGCTGAAGACAAGGCGTAGGTTCCCCACCGACCAAGTTAACATTCCTGCATCCACCTCTACGCAGGCGTTCCACAGACCCAGCCAACTGCCTAGGCGAGAAAATGTCTCCTTTCTCGATCCATCGGGATATGGTCCAGTTTTGGCAGTGAAGACACCTTAGGGTACAGCCTAACGTGAATATGGTTCCGGAGGGAACCAGTTCGGGTTCCTCGCCCATGTGCTCGAATATCGTCGAAACAGTGATCTGGGTTCCGCACTTGCAGTATCCCAGCTCTCCCTTAAGCCTGTTGAAACCACACCGTCGGGTGCAGAAGTGACAACCCTCAAGAATGTGACGGGCTATCTCGATCTTTAAATCGAGATAAGATTTCTCTGGGGCATCCAATTCTTCTAGGTGCTTTTGACGAGAATCAATCTCCTTTTCAAGACGGTAAAATTCTTCGGTGAGCTGATCATGGATCTTCCACAACTTTGTGAGTGAAATATTATTGTTGAAGTCAGCGGGCAATTTTTTGGCGATTAGAAACCTAGCTGGCTTGTCGTCTTCCATAACGTCAAAGTATCTTGACAAACTCGCTCGAGCCTTTTTATCCCTCAAAACGGCCCTTGCATCAGGTCTCCAGATCGCCCACATACCCAGTCACCTCAAAAGAATGCGTCTAAATTAATGTGTAGGGGTAAGAGAAACCGCTTGGA
>CAYFWY010000091.1:0-7883 GCA_964346895.1 uncultured Candidatus Bathyarchaeia archaeon
ATCACTTGGGGGGAACATACACTTGCAGCCATCTTGGCAAACCTTATCGGCATCCAACTAGCTGCATTGATTTGCATTGTTTCTGCGATATCCGTGGTCTCCATTTTCCTCGGAGAGATTCCTCTTGCCATCTTGACGATTTTTTCTCTACTGGCGATTGCATTTTTGGCCAGCGCCACCACGGAAATCTTCAGGGTCCTTCAGATGAGACTCACAGGAGCTGTTTACAAGACCTCGGGGAAGACCGCAATTTGGGTAAGGTTTTTCGGTTCAATTATTCTCTTCATCGCTTTCTACATCGTCTATTTTTTCTTTACATCCGGAGCAAACTTCCCCGCAATTCTAGAGATGTTCGCAAGCGGCCAAAAGACGGTGTGGTTCATCCCTTACCTTTGGCTTGGGATGACCCTATTTTCCTTTATAAACGGTCAAATTGTAGAAACGGTTGTCTTTTCATTAGGGTCTGTAACCTTTCTATTAGCCCTTTTCGCAGTAGCGGTTAAGCTGAACAGTAGGTTTGGACTTTATGAGGCACCCGCCATAAGAATCTCGATTGGTGCCTATGCGCCAAGGCCCAGCATATGGAGAAGGCTTGGTTTTTCCTTGTTGGAGGCGGCTATCATGAGGAAGGACTTCAAAGCCTTCACAAGACGTCGAGAGTTGATGTACTTCTTCGTGCTGCCCATAGTGATCACGATTATGTCCATTATGCCTTTAACCCAAACACCCTACTTCCCGGCTTTATCTATCTTTTCTGCTTTCAGTCTCCTGGTACCTGGAGCCTTAATGGCCACTCTCATGGGCTCAATGATAATTGGACAGGAAGGCGCCCCCGTGTGGCACCTTTACTCATCGCCCGTCACCGCGAAGAGTCTAGTCAAATGCAAGTACTCTTTTGTAGTCATCTTTTCTTGTACAGTAACGTTGGCATGTAGCACCTTAAGCATTTTCATTATTCGTCCATCACTGAAAACTATTTTTGCCGTACTAATTGAATCGATTTTCCTAATTGTGTCTCTCAGCGCGGTTTCGCTTCCAGCGGCAATTAACGGTGCAGACTTCGTTGAAATACCACGACCAAGACTGATTAGGCCACTAGCGGCAATCATCAACTTCATCATTTGTTTGGTAATAGCTGGTGTAATCCTTGTTCCACTATTTCCCTACGCAGGTACAATTATTGGATTCTTTGATTATCTACCGCAGTTCTACATTTACATTGCATTGGCGATAAGTGGGGCCATAGCAGCGGTCGTGACCTACAGTTTCTATAGGTTCGCTCTGAAAAAAGCTGAAGACTTCTTAGCCAAGGCTGAAACATAACCATTCGCGCGCATTCAGTTCTTTTTGTGTTTTTCGTACTTGGGGGTGTGTGGGAGGGTTAAAATTTAACCCCCCCACACGCATTTGGATTAAGGACTAATAGAATTTAGAAATAACATCAATCTTAGGTCTTATGTACACTAGGAAAACGAGAAAAAGAATAGCTGTTTAGCTGACTAGTGTTTTACTTTTTTTCGTCTGTAGAGTTCTATGGAAACTACGATTGCAACAAACGAAAGCAGCACAACTGTCCCTGTGGGAAACTCAGGTACTATCCAGGTCTCTACGTTTGTTTCCATTATCGTCCATACAACAGTGTATACGTACGGGGGTTGGCCCATAATTTCAGGTACGTCTCCGTGGTTTTCGTAATAAACACGCATTCCAGTTGCTTTGTCCCAGTGGAATACGTAGTCATAAGGAGCGCCAAAGAGTTCAATAGAATAATTACATACATTCGTTTCTCTTGGTCCAGATACATACCACTCAGTTTCGATTGTCTCATTTATGTACCGTGCTGGATAAGGCACCATGCCAAAGAATAACCATTCATCGCTTACCATGTCACCTTCTGACATGTTTGCGCCGATCATAAATATCCCCGTGTTCGCAGTGGTTACGCTTTCTGTCCAGGTCCCTTCTGTTACACTCCCGTTTTTCCAGTCATATGTGATTGAGAAGGTTACGTTGGAACCACCTTCAACAGGCGTTATGTCCGTAACATTGTATAGTATATAATTTGTCTCATTCTCGGCCAAGGTTAAGGGACCGATATAACCCTCTGGAAGAAATTCCATGGTGCTTACCCATTCAGTGACTTCAGCTTTGTATTTGAACCAGTCGCCTACTTGGACGCCCACATCGAGGGGTTGAGCCAGAGCTGGAACGGTCATTGCAGACAATAGCAAGAATGAAAACAGCATTGCCAATATTATTTTTTTCATTTTTAATTGCCTTAACGTTTTAGCAGTTTTGTCTATTTTACTATATAAATTCTATGCAACTTTTCTATAGAAGAGGCTGCTATCTTTTGTCAATATTCTAGAAACATAGGAATGCATGCTTTCAGCATAAAAATACGGTTATCCTCATCCCCATGAGTCTGTGCGCGCGCTTGACAATGGACGATAGAAAGGAAGGAAAAACGGTAAACCATTTTTACCTCCATCTATGTTTCCCAATGAAATGAGAAGCGTCTAGAAAATTGCCTGGGCGAGTTCAATATATCACTATACGCCTAAGACTTCTCGCACTCTCTATCCAATCTTCAACCTTATTGTAAGGTGGTGTCCGTTTCACCAGATTTTTTTCCCAGTTTGTTTCCATCAACTTTTTATATAGCTCATTGGGAGTTCTTCTCGAAAGATCTGTCACTGAATTAACTCCAGCTGACTCTAAAAGAGAGGAATATTGCTTCCCTATTCCAACTATTCTAAAAAAGTCTGCTCGACAAACCCACCTTAGTATTGTTGATTGAGAAACGCCAACCTTTTTAGCTAAAGAGTATCGTTTATTTCTAGTAGAGCCTGCTCTCAATAGATCATCCAAGGTCTTGATACGGGATTCTCTAAGTCTAGTTCCATATACATGTCCTATTCCCTCGATTGTTTCGATGTTTTGATCTAAAGGAGCATGTGTTTTTCTTTTTCTATCTTTGTAAAGTGGTCTTTTTACAAAAGATTTTGGCGGTATATACTCTGATGTAGACTTAAGCAAAGATGGGTAACTAGTAAACCCTTCAGGCAGATAGGTCTTCTTTTTTGAAAGACGAGTACCTAAACCATATGTTATCAAAACGATGATTCCCCAAAAGGTTCCATTTATTATTCCATATACGAAAACCACTCCAGATATTCCAGATATTGGAAGGGTTATTTCTGAAATCCCCAAGAAAACATAAATTATTTCTCCAGGAGGTAAGGAAGGAACAATTACGGTAATGCCAAAAAGACACAAGAAAGATACGAAAAAAATCCCTATACCTAACATTTCTAATGATTATATCCACAAAATTAATTTATTTTTTGTGAAACTGAAATCTTAATTAATAATGCACGGAACAAGACTCTAATGCATGCGCGCGCTAGTTTCCAAAAATGACACTTGTCTTCCTTACTTCATAGACAATTCTCCACTTATAAATGGAAAGTAGAATTTTCTTAATTTACTGAAGGCTAAAATTCTAACCAGTTCCTTTGGTTCTGCTACAACTTTTCTACATCTGTTTTTACCATCACCTTCTTCTCCTTCTCTTAAAATACAATATTCCGATTATCAACGATACGACAAGGATAACCAAACTTGCAAATATTGAAAGGTAGAAGACTGATTGAAATTCTTCAAACACAACATGGTATTGTTCGCCCATAGACAAAGCAAGAATGATAGGAAATAAAACAAGAGCAACTATAAGCAAGACAAAAAGAAGCCAATACCGTGTTTTAATTCTGCTGGTAATCATTTCTTCTTTCCCATTCTAATTAATCCTTTCAGTTCAATTATACTTTCCACATTTCTCACATTCACTATCTTCTAATGGTTAATACATAAGAATAGAGACTTTGACTCTTAGGTTCTGAATGTGCGCGCGCATCACGACTCAACATAAAGTGACGTCATCAACAATTTTGTAACAGAGTAACTGTTAATGCTACTTGACATATGGGAATTACCATTACGGTAGAGGTTTTGGGTTTTTTAACATTCACAGTTGCGTAACAATGATGAATTAAACATTGGGCTTTGATCGCATACATTTCTCTACCCAAAAATCTGGGCAATATTTGGAAAAGATGGTCGATATATTTATTCCAAGTATTCGCAGTAGGCTTTGGTGGATGATGATGTCCAAGAAAATTAAGCCAGTAGTGAACCCAGGGGGATGTTTTGATCATGATCGCGAAAACTACTACATTCAAATAGAGTTGCCTGGAGTGAAGAAGAAAGACATTCAAGTAAGCATTTCTGAACGTAGTCTTTGTATCAAAGGTTCAAGGAAAGACATTGATTTTCTAGGATGCTGGACATTGGCTCACTCAGTGAAAGAAGAAAAGGCTAGAGCAAAATACGACAACGGCTTGTTATATGTTATGGTGCCACTGAATCTTCAAAAATTGAAAGGCAAAGAAATACCTATAGAGTAAACTGCATGCACGCTTTCCTAGCCGACGTGTGCGCGAATTTTCCAAGCACAAAAAGTAATATCTGGTTTTAATGTTTTTTCGCTTGTGTCCTTAGCTCAAGAATTTGTGTACGTGATATTAGCCTTCTCTAATCTTAAGGAGAACCCCGTGGACCTTGATTGGATTGAACAATTAAAGATGGAAGGCCGCATCTTTTCGGAAATGAGCTTGTCTTCTTGGAGTTAATTCTTCTATTCAGGGAAGAGAAAGCCTAGAGACCATATAAGAACTATTCCAAAGACGAATAAGACAAACTGTATCATGGATTTTCCGATTTCTTCTTCTTTTTGTATCTCTGGGATCAATTCGGAGGCTGCGAGGTAAATGAAACCGCCTGCAGCTAAAGCAATGAGTAAACCAACAAAATTTTCGGTGTGTATTGAAAGGTAATTGGAAATGAAGACCCCAACGCCCGCAGTCAATGCAGACAAGAAGTTGACGAACAAAGCCTTATATCGTGTAAAACCTCCGTAGACCAATACTCCGAAGTCTCCTATTTCTTGGGGCAGTTCATGAAAAATTACGGCGACGGTTGTGGATAATCCAACTGTAATGTTTATAAAAAAACTGGCTGCAATTATCATCCCATCAATGAGGTTGTGTACCCCGTCTCCGATCACATTTAAATAAACGAACTTCTTGACAATCATCTTCTCCTCAAGATCAGATTGATTTCCGTGCACGTGTCCATGATACCAATAAATGTTTCGTTCAAGGAAGAAGAAGCCAAGAAAACCCAGAGTGACATAAAGAACAGTAACTGGAAGCTGTTCTTCTCCAAGGAATTCTATGGCTTCCGGAAGCAAATCCAGATAAGCTGCTCCCAAGATGGAACCTGCTGAAAAGCTAAGAAGAACAAACAAGATCCTGTCTAACGTGGTTTCTTTAACAGATATTGCAAAAACTCCAACCAACGATAACATGCTGACTACTGCGACAGCTAAAATCGCGTAAAGCAGATCAGACAAATATCTTCTCCTTCTTTTGGGTCAACAATATTTACTCATTAATAAAAATACTGGAAACATATGGAAATTTAAGTTTAATAGTAACTGATAGAAGATTTATATCATGAGCGACGTTCGGATGCTTCAACACCTCCATCCAACAAGAGGCATAAGATATCTGGTGATAGCCCTAGGCATCACCATAACATTCTTCATCGTTGAGTTAGTTGGAGGAATACTAACAAACAGCCTAGCCCTCTTAACAGACGCTTGGCACATGTTAAACCACATCCTTGCCTTAGTCTTCGCCCTCATAGCAGCATGGCTTGCTCTGCGACCTGTCACTGTAAAAAAAACCTACGGCTACTATCGCGCAGAGATTCTAGCGGCCTTTTTGAACGGCATCTTCCTCTGGGCTGTTGCGGTCTTCATCTTCTACCAGGCTATTCTAAGGATTCAACAACCAGCTGAAGTAGAAAGTCTAGGCATGCTGATTATTGCTTTTTTAGGCCTGATGGCCAACGGATTGTCTGCAGCCACTCTTTCAAGGTCGAAGGATGAGAGTCTAAACGTTAAAGGTGCGTTTCTACATGTTGTCGCTGACACCTTGGGATCAGTTGGGGCGATTTTCGCCGGGATAATCATGTTTTTCACTGAATGGTATTTGGTAGATCCTTTGATCAGCATTATGATTGGCGTATTGATTTTCTATAGTTCTGGGAAATTCGTTCGAGACTCTTTGAACATTCTTCTTGAAGGCGTTCCTTCTCACATCAACGTAACTTTGCTGGAGCGCCGAATATTTGAGGTGAAAGGTGTGAAAGACGTTCATGATCTTCACGTTTGGTCTATAACTCCAACTAAAATGTGTTGCATGAGTAGTCATGTCGTGGCGGAAGAAGGGGCAGATAGAAGAAAGTTGATCACGACTTTGATCAAAATGTTAAAAGAAGAGTTTGGCATCGATCATACCACAATTCAACTAGAGGACGAAGGCTACCCCAAAGCAGCTGGTGAACACTAAAAATTCAGCCCACCTTGAGAAACTTTGCTTACACGCATACGCAAAATTGGGCAGAAGAATTCCCCCATTTCCACGAAAACAACTATGTTACGCAGTGGTACCCTCTAGTAGTCAATTCATAAGCATGCGCGCGCGTAACATAACCTTAAATATCCAATATTTAACATGCATTAATGTGAGGAGATATGCCTTATTATTTGGTGCAGGGGTCATACACGCCAAAGGCTTGGAGCGTTTTGCTCAAACATCCAGAGAACCGTGTTGAAGCGGTGCGCCCGGTGGTTGAGCATCTTGGGGGAAAAATGGAATGCGGTTTTTTGGCTTTTGGTGAGTACGATGCAGTCGCAATTATTCAAATGCCTGACAATATTAAAGCTGCAGCTCTCTCGATGGCCTTGATGGCTGGAGGAGCACTGAAGAAGGTAAAGACAACATTGCTGATGTCGTATAAGGAGGGGGTAAAAGCCATGGAGAAGGCAAAAAAAGCAGCATATCGACCCCCTAGTGATGAACCAGTATATTTAGAAAGAGAATGAAAGACGCGCCCCCGCTATTCTGATTTGCATGCACGCGAATGAAAAAGCCAGTTTAGTGTAAACGTAAAAAAACATATGGATAATCGTCTATTGAAATTATGTAAGTAAACTGAGGGCGCTAAATAATGTCTGCCATCTACACTGCTGAAACCTCCAACCGAAAAGACTTCGTAACAAAAATCATGAAGATTTTTAAGACAGAATTAGACCAAGCCACAAGTATTTTCGTAAAACCAAATATAGTCTCCTCCGAACCTTACCCAACAACAACCCACCCAAAAACCATAGATGCCTTGCTAGCCCACCTTTCCGACAGAAAGCTAATTGTAGGCGACGGCCATGCAGTGGACACCGGGTACACCAAAAACATCCTCGCAAATTCTCCCCTTAAAGAAATATGCAGCTACCACGGCATAGAATTGGTAAATCTATACAAGAAAAAAATGAAAAAATGGACAAGCCCCAGAGGCTACACACTGAAAACATCAACATTACCCCTTGAATGTGACTTCGTTATTTCCCTCCCAGTATTAAAAGCCCACAAACAATGCGGATTAAGTGGAGCATTAAAGAACCAATTCGGATACCTCAGCAAACTTGACAGAATCCTCATGCACGCAAAAATCAAAAATCTCCACAAAGGCATCGCAGAAGTAAACGTTGCATGTTCCACTAACCTATTTATCATCGATGCAGTAGAAACCCTGACAAAAGCTCAAGAGTGCAGACATGGTGGATGCCCCGCCAAATTAGGCACCATGATCTCAGGAAGCGATCCGGTGAGCCTAGACACTTTTGGCCAAAAGTTGCTCCAGAAAGTAGACCTTGGCCTTGAAGAGAACATCAAGCACCTAAACTACGCCCAAGAATA
>CAYFWY010000092.1:0-7794 GCA_964346895.1 uncultured Candidatus Bathyarchaeia archaeon
CTCGTAGTACTCATAGGATTCGGAGTAATCATGACAACAATAGCAGTACCCGTCTTCAGGAGAGCCATGACTAGATAGAAATATGGACTAAACTTCACTCACCATACATGCGCACTCATCATTTGAGATGCGCGCATCCTTTTAGATTAAGATTCCACGGTCCTTATCTAGACGATCTATTTATTAGGGGCATACATGCTGATGGACTTGATAGAGTTGCCCCTTGAGAAACTAATGGAAAAAGCTGAGAAACTGCTAAAGAGCCGTAGAGTTGAGGCTCTAGGCGGAGGCGCCTACAACGTTGTTGGAGACCACGGAACCTACACCGTAGTTCAAAATTATGATGGAAAGTTGAGCTGCAACTGCCTCGGTTTTCTAAGAAAGGGAAGATGCTCCCACTCCACAGCAGTCTTACTACTTATCAACTCTTCAAGAAAAAGAAGACCCAAACGCAAAGAATGAGACACGCACAAGCTTATTCATGTATTCTTGATAGGAATTGCAATTCAAAAATTCCTTTTCCCCTTCTCTTTTCGTGCCTTAGCACTCAGGGATTAATGGTGGCTTTGACTTCCAAATTTGTGGTTAACCTTTTCTAAAGTTGAATCCTTTTTGGTGAAGATCATAATCGAAAACAAGAATTTTGCTTCCATTGTATGACCCACAGTTTGTTATGGAAAACCTTTTATCGAATTTTTTTTCGTTTGTTTCAGAGAGGTTAAAAGAGTGCCAAAACTCGTAGCTAAATGTGGCATAGATTGTGGTGCTTGCCCTTGGGGGCCTTACCCGCGGAAGGGCATGACTGCCGAGGAATTTGAACAGTATAGGAAGAACGCTAAGAGGGTTCTAGGGTACATGCCGATTAAGACCCCATGTTTGACATGCCAAATTCCAGACTCGAAAATCCCGAAGGGATCGAAGCTGCCTAGTCGAAAATGCTTGACACGCCAGTGCGCAGACAAGAGTGGAGTTGCAAATTGTGCTTATTGTTCTCGATTTCCCTGTTACACCTTGAAAGCAACTGGTGGCGTATGGACCCGTGAGAATATAGAGGAGAAGCTTGGTGCACCAATTTCTGAAGAGGAGTATCATGCCTTTGTCGAACCCTTCGAGGGAATAAAACGTTTAGAGGCCATTCGAGCTTCCCTGATGCCAGAAGAGATTGTTGAACCCGCCAAAGTTCCAAAATCCAAGACAAAAATAGCTGACTTTCCAGAGAATCTGCCCTTCTACAAAGAAGAGACAGAAGCCTTCAAAGCAGTCCACAAATTGCTGGCAACCATAAAACGTTCTTCATTAGGACTACAGGATACTGACACATATGCTCAACAAAACAAACTTAAAACCCGAAGGGCACACCTTTTGAGATTCTTGTGGATACTCGGATGCTACGGAAAATTCGAGAAAAAGAACGCACATCTTGTGGTTGACGCCACAACTTATGAATCTAACCGAGGCAGCGAGAAGACGCTGGCAATCTGGTCCTTTGTGAAAGACACTGTTTTCAAGGTTTTATCTGAATTTGGAGTCTCTTGCGAACGGGTTGCATTGAAAGGAGTGAAGGAGGAAGACTTGGCGACTGGCACAGGGTACCTGCGAAGCAAAGGTTGGGTCATGATAATGTCTTTTGAGGAAAAAGTTGGCGGCAAAGCTGCCCTCAAGGCACTACAGACCTACACACGAAAATTAGAGGAAAAATACGGAAAAAAAGCATTTAGACACTTCTCAGACGCAAACATGCAAATTCTCTTCGAAAAATGATATAAAAAGTTGGTTGGGTAAAATTTAACCCCACACCAAAGCTTGGTACAGACTGTTCTAAAGCGTGGTATTATCTATAATGAAGAATACTTTAGAGTAGGTAAAGAAAATGAAGCTACGTTTAAAGTATCTTCCCATTGTTGGAGTTTTGATTTTCGTTGGCATTCTGAGTTTATGGTATTTCTATCCTACCGCTAGCCCTGCCCTTTATTATGAAGGCTTTGAAGAGGGCTTAGGTGATTGGGTGAAAGACGCTGATCTTCCCTTAGATCCGAACAACCCAGGTCACCCTGTGGCTTGGAACATTTCCAGAGTGACATCCTTATCTTCTTCTGGACAATATTCGCTGGAGTTTTATATTGATGGAAGACAGGATGATGGTACAATTTGGATAGAGAAAGAAATACCAGCAAAAAGCAGCTCCCAAATCCAAGTTAGCGTCTCTTTTGAATTCTACAGTGAACAGGAGAGTTTCAACGTTATAGCGGGTGTGTGTGCGTATGCTGGAGTTTCCAACCCAACGCTTGAAGAAGATTTTGTTGTTCTTGGTCCTGCTAACGAAGTAGCAGGATGGAAACGTTATACTCACGAAAAGACTTTTTACACGGATTCTAGCGGAAAAGTGTGGGTTGCTTTAGGAATTACTGTAAGATGGGAAACTGAAATGACCTATAATATAGACGATATAAGAATTACTGTAAACTAGAAACAGTATAAGCAAGCGTGCGTGCATGCAGCATTATATTCTCCAAGTTCCATGTGAAAGTCAAATAGAGACTTCGCAATTACGGGTATTGTGTACGGGGATTAAAATTTAACCCCAAACCCAAACTAATAAGATGTGACAATAATATGCGCTTGTGAGTATTAACTGTATTAATGTTGAACAAATATACGAAAAGCTTTATTAAGTATGAGGTTCGTGAAATATATCTAGACTCTTAATATAGAATATATAGGGGGAATCGCATGCGACCATCTCAAGCCTTAGAGCGCGCTAGTGAAAAAGCGCAGGAAGTGGCTGAAAAGACGGGTGATGTGGTAGGTAAAGGACTTACGGAGGGTTGGGGTAAAGCCAAAGGTTTAGGAGAAGATTTGAAAAAAGAGCTTTTGCGCCTGCATAGGAAGACAAGAGAGAATAAAAAACGCGCGCGCAGTAGAAGGAGAAAGAATTAACTGAGGAAAAGGTGGAGTGCGCGGTTTGGAAATCTTTCCATAAGTGATGCCAGATGTCTCATGTTATCAGAGTAAAGAGAACAGCTTTCCCAGGCGAGGAAAAAAGGAGTGAGAAAGAATTAAGACATATGTTAAAAGAGCGCATCAATGATTTGGTGAAGGAAGGAAAGCTTTCCAAGAAAGCTGACAAACTGATGAAAAAAGGAAAACTGAAGATAAAGGTCCCTGTAACAACGGAGATCAGAGTAAACGATAAAGCTTACAGGGAATTGTTAAATATTTTCAAACTCTACAGAATCTCCTTCAAACGAGCACGTAAAGGGATTGAAATAGACACTACCAAAAAAATATGACTTATTCTTGTGTGGTGCTAACTCAATTTTTGCGTGCGCAAAGCTTATTGAGCTTCGCATCTTGGTTACTCGACAGCGGTCCATACATTGGTTGATACTGAAGCGGGATCAATGAGCGGCATCCATTCTGCCATAAGCTTTTTGGCTTCTTCATTCTTTTCCATTCTCTTGTTAAGCTTTTCAAGGTCTGCGAGACTATCATACTCCACCAGCCAAACGTACATGCCACTGACGCCGCCAAACATTTGAGTGTACTCCCCCACCAACCTCATCTCTTTGAACATTTCTGCGTTGTCTTTCATGAACTTGTGAAACTTCTGCATCAACTTTTTGTGTTCCGCTTGCTTTTCAGGTTTGACCATCCACTTATCAACCGTCAGAATTGTCACCTTCTTCTCTCACTCTCTTTTCTTCCAATTGTTATCCGCTACTATGTTATTTCAAGGTATACTAAAGATTTGAGAAAGAACTTCACAGAACTAGGTTCTATGCGCGCGCGCAGTAGGCTCTCACTTTAATGCTATCTTTCTTGTCCTTCTTTCCTTTTTTTGTTTTTTGAGAAGATACCACACTAGCCATGTAATGATGAAGATCGGGAGGATGTCTGCACCTGGAACTAGTTCAAACAAAGATACAATTCCAATCCAGCGGAACATCACAAGGCAAGCGATAATTCCAACCACATCAAGCATGTCGCCTACTACAGGCATGAGTAAAACTGCAGCTATATACTCGCTAATATCCAACACTATACAAAGTATGAGCGAAAACAATTCAACTTCGTTGAAGACAAAATATTCAGGAAACGGCTTGAACTCTCTGTTCTGTTCTCCCAAGCCCCTCTCGTCCTACAACAATATAAAAAAATACGTCTTATGAGAAATATAAAACGCGCGCGCACAAACGAAAACGGAAAGGTAAAAGTTGTAGTAACCCAATAAAATATCATGTGAATGAATTGCCTAAGAATGAAGAAGTAGGTTACGCTTACGATTGGTTAAGAAGACAACAACGCAAAAAAGAGGAAGAAGAGAAAAAACTAAAGAAGTTAGATCGAAAGATGAAGAAACTCACCAAACATAGGAAAAAATAGTGCGCAAACACAAAAAACCTGTTGTCAACAAGATTTTTAAGAGCATAGGGCACAGAAAACTTTGAGATTATACAGGATGATTTCTAAGCAAGCTATTACTCGTGTACAAGCAATTACAGTTATCTTGTTTGCCATTTTAGCAACTATTGCGGGGATATGGTGGTACACACAATCAGTTCCTGAAACCAATCAAGCCCCTTTTTCCATGGAAGTGATTTCCAGACCTCTTACTCCCATAAAAGGAGAAGAAGAGGCTCTTAGGGCTATGGTCGGACAGAGAGTTGTTTTTCTTGTGGTTGTCGAGGAAACCGGAGAGGGAAATGAAGATGAAAAAGCTGTAGACATTTCAGCAACTGTTTCTGGCGCTGCAGTATCAGTTAATAATCCAGCAATAAAGCCCGGAGAAGTTGCTGAAGTGATTGTAGTCCCTGATCAGGCGAGTACAAACAAGATCTTAACAACCACCATTAATGGATAAAGAAGTGGGTTCAAGCAAACTGAAACTGTTGAAATTGAGGTAATAGACTGGGAAGATGATTTGGGTGAAGTAGCTGCAGAAATGCGGGAAAAGTTTGTTCCATGGCTAGCCACCAATCACCCCGAGTTCGGTATTACTAGTGAAACAGAATGGGTTGGAACTATTGTAAACCCGGGAATCCTAGTAGTCATGCACTACATGTTCTATTCAGAGGATTGGGAGATGTATGTAACATGGCATGTAATGATACCGCCATACGATTGGACAAAAATCTATCTCAGACCACGATTTACAGAGAAACAACCAACATTCGCTTTCGAGATCTCGTCAGTGCAAGGAGGAGGAGAGCCGCATTCCATAGAACTCCCTGACTGGGTTTAGTTACATAGTTGCTATTGAAACAGAAGATCTTATGTAAAATAATGCGCGCGCAAATTTTTCAGACTTATTAATGAGGAAGCATTGTTGTTGGCGAAGTTTCTGAGAGATGAAAATTTGGAGATAATTCCGAGAATCGCTATTCTTTAGTGCATATGATGTCTTTATCGGTGCTTTCGGTCATGTATACCGTGTGCCATGCCGTCTGCGATTATATACAATGAAGGTGAAACCAAGAACTCCAATTGGTGCTGCTAATGCGACGATGAGCGGCAGGTTTAAGGAACTGTTTCCTTGTGGAGCAAGTTCATAACTTGTCAAAACCTCCTCCCCTCCCACCGATACATTCCAGCCAAAATGCTCCATAAAACTCTCCTCCACTTCCTCCGGTACTTTCTCGGCAAGATACTCCTTTTTAACATGGTTCTTGGTGGCTACACTGAACCAAAATCTCCAGCCACTCCCGCGTCTGAACTCTTCAATAACGCGCGCGCGCATTTACGCGTGTGCATAGCTAAGTAATCCCTGCATGCGTGTGTATTTTTTATTCTTGTTTTTTAAAGAGAGAGTTAGTAGGAGAGAGAGGGAGTTAAAAAAAAGAGAATTATTGGGTTTGGGGATTAAAATTTAACCCCAATATACTAGGGGCATTTAGAGGCAATGATTTATTGTTATCTTAAGAGTTGTGAGGTCTGCTGTTAAATCGAATATGTGGCCCATGTCGTCTTCACTGTAACCCCAGGTGTAATGTGCGATTATTTTATTGTCATCGAAAATTAAGGTCTCAAGCCGACGGAGCTTTTCTCCCATTGTTTGAATGAAAGCTGCCTCGGCAATCTTCTTTGCTTCTTCTTCGGTTGAGCCATGGCTCAGATCCACTTGTACACTCAGGTCTGGAGCTTCATTTCCGTTGAGAATAACTTCGAAGATTGTCGAAGGAGAGGGGGCTTCTGTTTTGCTGATTGTAAAGGACTGCTCCCAAATAACTGGTGCGAATGTCATAATTTGGGTGTAAATTTGGTTTCCCTCTTCGTCGATACTAAGAATATACTGGACAATAGGGACCTCTATTCTGTATTCTCCAGGCGTAAGTTTTCCAATGGGTACTAAAACGAGAGGGTTGGTTAAGGCTTGCGTAACAATCACTCCTTCGCCTGGATCAGTGAAATTCACTTGGAAGAGAAACTTTACTGGGTAAGACTCCAGCCGACTGAAGGATTCAATTTGGATGTGGTAGCCTCCTGTTGGTTTATTTCCACGTGATAAGAGGATACTTATGAAGTCTTGATCAGTGGCGTTAATGGTTTCCGATTCTAGGAGCATCTTCCAAAAATTATTGGTAACCTCGAATTCTCCAACCAAGGTTCGAGGATCCTGACTTGTCGCCAAAACGTGTATCCCTTCACTGAACAGGTTTACTCCACCATAATAATCGTATACATAATTGGGGAGCGTTTGGTTGTCTCCATCAGGAATCGAAGGTTCAACTGTTGCATTAGCACTTCCCCATTTAGGGGTTGCTTCAACAACCACTTGGATACTCTCGTTTTCTTGGAGGCTTCCAATATCCATGCTCCACTGTTTTGTTTCGTCTTTGAGGATTGTTGGATTCTCTTGGCTTCCATCTGACCATGAATAACGTTCGCCATTGACAACAACTGTCTCTATAATCCCGGACTCATACTCGTTAAGAGTAACGGTGAAAGAAACTTTTCCGTTAGCTGAAGCTGACAAGTTGTTAACTAGCAATTGGCCTCCTGGAGTAGATGGGATAGGAGAAGTTTCGGGTTTTGATGGCTCAAGCAAAAATTCATAATAAAAAATACCCGCGATTACTGTGGCGATTAAAATAATTGAAACAGCCGATATCCAAATTTTAGTTTTCATTATCTCTACCACTCTATAATAGAGAGTAACTAACGATATAAAATACCAAGCATTAGAACATCGTGTACTAATTCATAGAACAGTAAAGAACTCTTCAGGCTGGGTTTTCAGGATCAAAATCTACCTTGCATGCCCTCATTTCTCGAAGCAGATTGGCCTCTATCTTCATTTTTCCAGATATAACGCATTCGCTTATCCTGAAATTTTCAACAACACTTCTGTTATCTGTAGAAACACTGTCAACCAACATGATTTCAGAGTCTTCAAAAGTTTGACAAAAAGTGCAATGGTTGTAAAGTAAAAAAAGATTGGAGTTGGGTACTTCACCTAGTTACTCGGACCCTACGTCCCAACATTATAAGAATAGCAGCCAACGCCAATTCTGTCAGGTCCCAAAGAACTTCGATTGCCAATTCTGCACCAGAAAGGTATCCTTCACTCACCCATAGCAGCCCGTCTAATCCACCAAAGAAAAAGGACACCCCCCACAAGATAAGAAACCACCCGACAAGCACCTTCTGCTTTGAAAGTTCCTCAACTATATTTGTCAGAGATTCTCCCAACCTAGAACACCTCAAAATACCTGATTGTTCCATTCGCTTTAAAAAACTGTTGAATAAATTCTTGGTTGAAACGAAAATTGTCTTCAGAGGTTAAAATTTAACCCC
>CAYFWY010000093.1:0-2554 GCA_964346895.1 uncultured Candidatus Bathyarchaeia archaeon
CTAGGGACCATAGGTTTAGGAAGGATAGGGTTTGACGGTTCATGTCTTGCATAAACCCTTGCGGTTGCTGGACCTTGACAACCTTCACGTCTTCAGGCAATAACGCGGTGATGCGAGTGAGGGCTTCTTCCCCGTTGATATTCTCTTTGAAGGCAAACTCTATGAGAGATACTTTGCCGTTGTCTCTGGTGAGGTGGTTGACGGTTTCGATCGGGACAATGAGTTCGGTGTCTGTTTGTGTTAGGGTTCTGACGATGCCGACCACTTCGACTTTGAGGTGGTTGTTGCCTATGGTTAGGTTTGCTTCATCTTCTTTGTTGATGGAGATTGATTTGGCAAGTATCTCGCCTATGTTCGCTTCTGTCTCGTTCTTTGCTGTTGTGCCGTTCATGTGAGCTTTCCTAAGTCTTAGGAAGGTGGTGACATTTTCTACGCTTCTTATGAGAATTGTGTGGTTACCTGAGCTGGCGGTTAGGGTTGCTGTGAAAACTTTTTGGGGGATTGTGTACTTTATGTCTGGGATGTCGTTGAGTTGATCGGCTAACTTTGCGTCTATATTGTTGTCGGCTAGGGAGTTGGAGTTTTCACCAAGAATTAGGTAGGTGCCGCCGATGCTTGGGAGCCGTCCGAACGCCTCGGTTTCTGAGTTGATGTAATTTGTTATGGAGTTCATGGATGCTATGATGGCGATTAGGAGCGCTACTGCTAAGATGGATGAGGCTGTTCCCTCCTTCCGGAAAAGCATCTTATAGCTTAGAGCGGACATCTTGGGCCTAGAGTATTGAGGCGAAGGCCTAGGTGAGTTTGGACTTGTGTTTCAGGGGCAGGCGCGCGCTTTACTGTTTGCCAAGAATCTAATAAATGAAAGACAAACGTGGATTCCTCGAATAGTAAATTTGGACTAACACACCATTTTCTTTTTCAGTCTCTTTCCGTAGGTGTGTGCATGCCAAAACCGTGTTGTGCTCGCATCTTGATTGGGATGGGTCATAGGCAAAGCTCAGAGTTCTTTAACGAAAACTAGAGTTTGGTGAAAAGACACAGAAAGTGCACAAACCTTCTCCCATGAGCCGTCCTTCCTCCGTGTCGGACGAGCAAAGTCTGTTGCTAGGTGGCTCCGTAGGCTTTACTTTCAACATTTCGCATAACGCCTTGTACTCGTCGAAATAGAGTCTACGATCGGACTTTGACTGGGAAAATTTCACGTCGAACGTCAAAACACCTTTTCCATAGGGTTTCAGAACTCGCGCGAGCTCGTGCAAGACGGCTTTTAAAACGAAGTACTGTCCTCTTTCGTGTCCCTGCAGGACATGTTCAAGAACCGCGCGCGCGCAACCTGTTGCCTATTGTTATGGTGACCCACACGGAACAACTTCGAATAATCTAAAGTAGTCTAGGAGCACATTTTGCCACGTTCTTGAGGAAGCAAGTAGCGGACCTTTCAGAGCGACTCTTCTTCGTAGGTCTTCATCTCTAAGAACGATCTCTAAACATCTGTGGAGATCCGTGGCGTTGCCTGATTTAAATACCAGCTCATGTTGTTCATTTTCAAAAATCTCCGCGGCTCCGACCTTATTTGATACTACTACGGGAACGCCTTGCGAAAAAGCTTCAAGGATTACAAGACCGAAACTTTCTTGCCGGCTCGGCAAGATGAGAGCTATAGCTCCTTTATAAAATCGTTTAAGCGTATTTTTTGTGATCTCTTTTTGCGTGAAAACTATATCGGAAATTGATTCTCTTGCATTAGCTAGCAGAGCATCAACTGGTTTTTCGCCAATCACTATCAGTTTTAGATTTTCATGTTTCTTCTTTACAAGATAAAATGCCTCAAGCAAAGTATCAAACCCTTTTGTGACATTAGTTTCTCCAACAAAAAGCAGATATGGGTTAGTTGTTTCAGCTTTGCAGTTATCTACGCTGCCTTGCAACCAGCTCTCTGAGATTCCGTTGTAGACAACGTGAATCTTTTCGTTTGGATAATTGAACCATTTATGAATTTCTTCTTTAAATCTGTTTGATACTGTTACTAGATAGTTGCTGAGCTTTATCAGAATTGTCTCTTCGACCAACAGGCGAATAGGGTATCTATATCCCATCCGCATCTCATTTAAGATCAACCCATGTACTGAATAAACAATGGTCGAACAATTCATCTTGCCGATAATTGCTAGAAGCACATTCAAATCACTCACACCATGCAAGTTAATTATGTTATACCTTTTCTTCAATACCATTTTTATAACACAAAGGAGCTCTAAGGGGTTAAAAATAGGGACACGCCGAACTGTCACTTGCTCATTCACTTGTATACTTCCTTTCTTGATATAAGATTCTGAAACAACATCCATTTCATGCTCTAATTCATGTGTTGAGGTGGCATCTATAAGGTTAGAGAAGACCCCTGTAGGCCCGCCCTTCCGAGATTCTGTTGATTCGTAGATTCCAGCTAAAAGTATCTTCATTTTTGTGTTATCTACGATGATTATTGATTATGGTTATAAAGCACCATTTTCTTTCAAATACTCCTCGATAAATCTGCTGGTATCGACTA
>CAYFWY010000093.1:2564-7308 GCA_964346895.1 uncultured Candidatus Bathyarchaeia archaeon
GTCCTCGCAGCCGTATCTATAGAGAGGACTTCTATCGGTAGCACGCGAGTTAGCATTCGACCAACACTTATCTCATAGCCTATTAAATCTTCAGGTTCATTGGGTGTCTTCCTTTCTCTATATCTTGCCTCTAGAACCTTGTAAGGGGCAAACAAGAAAATTGAACACACATTCCGCGGGATGAGCTTGAGATAAAGCCTTGCTATCCTGGTCTTCAGAATATTCGGGTTATTCATGAAATGCGCCAATGTACTTAACGTATCTGGGATGAACCTATCAGCTACTACCAACTTTCCCCACAGCTTTCTCTTCAGATAGTATCTGACAAAATACACTGGAAGCAGATTCAATAACTGAAAAAAAGCCCATATTCGCTTGTCTCGTACAACCCGAGACACGTCCGACACAGTAACTACCTCATCGCCATACTTAACATAAGTGACAAGATTAAGCCGTTTCAGGACCGCGACGACCATGGGAATCAGTAGATGGTTATCGCGGATGGAGACTACTTCGACATTTCCAAATCCATATTTTGCATTTAACTTCCTTACGAGCAAACTGATCTGAGTTGTTTTCCCAGCACCTTCTGGTCCAAAAAAAACAATAAAAGGCTTCATCTGTCTCACCTCGTACTCAGAGGGAATCTATCATCTGGCTTAGCTTAAGCGCTACAGATTTGGAAGAAAAACGGTTTATCATTTCTTGACGAATTCTAATAGCATCTGCCGCTGTCTTCTTTGAATCAAGCATTAGCCTATTTACCTCCCCTCTGAAGCTGTGCCAGTTCAGTTGCCGCAAGTAGGTCACGCGAGTTGAGTGAGAACCGATCCATCTAATCCCTGGCAAATTACTCGCTATTACGAGCTTGCCCAATGCAAGAAACTCGATAAGTTTGGTAGGAGTCTGAAAGCGCCACCAAGGATGGTTTGGGAGTAGAACAACGCCAACATCACAAGCTGCGATTAATTCTGGCATCTCTGAATAGGGAACTGCATCCACAAGAGTTATGTTGCTAACATCGCTTTGTTGAATGAGGGCCTTTATAGAGCCTCTTGCCGGACCGTCGCCAACTAGCAAAAGTACTACTTCGTCATTACCCTTAAATGATTCAATAAAGAGCTCTAAGAGTTGTACTACGCCTCTTTTCTCGTCTAGGACGCCATTATAGAGAAGAACTTTCTTTCGTAATAGCGCATTGAATCCTAGTCTGGATCGTAACTCATTTACATTTTCAGAAGGATCGAAACTCTCGAATCCATCTCCGAGAGGAGAAGGCACAACTACTACCTTTTCTCTTGGAATCTTTCCTAACCTCGAAAACTCAGAAGCTTCAAAAGGGGATATCGCAGTAAAGGCATTGACGAAAGGCTTCCAAATCATGAGTGACAATCTGAAGTGAAGGAAACGGAACCAACCCCTAAAGCCTCCTTCTCCCACAGGCCTGCTAAGAATCAGCATTATACCCTTTACCTTCACAAAGATCCTGAAGAGTAGAAATAGCGGCGCCATTGGAAAGTCAAAAATCAAAACATCAGGTTGACTCTTAGTCAAGTGTCCAAAAGCTCGCCTAAATAAAGAAACAAACGTCAATAGTGGAACGTAGTTTTTGGATTTCAAAGTAAAGACTGAAAAAGAGTTCTTTTCTATTCTTCTAGAGTCATGGGACGGAAGCAGAATTCTGACTTTGTAACCGTATGAAGCAAGAAACTTAAAGAGGTCGAGCACCGAGGCACCATGCAACCTGTTTAGCCAAGGATCGGTGGAAAGCACGACAACTTTCTTATCTGTGGTCCTCATGGGGAGCTAGCCAATCCTGCCACAGTTTAACGCCTCAACATGCGTGCATACGCAAACGTACTAGTGGTCTCATGGTGAAAGATTTGGAATCTTGAAGCCATGCTCGGTCATTCTCTGAAGCCTCTCTAATGGCGAGATACAAGTTGGTTGATAATTTCAAAGTCTGGACTGGTTGATCTAACCGCGAAACAATTACTGCGCGCGCGCATCCGCGCGTTCCGGGAGGAAGTAGGCGTACATACTGAAGTGACATTCCAGAACATTTAGGGATAGTAACCAGGGGAATTTAGAAACCACTGAAGCTCAGAGTTCTTGAAAATGCCCAACGCACACTGAACAACAAATGGAAATCCGAAAAGGCGATGTTACCCCAGTAAATAGACTACGAGATCGCCAGAGGAATATACCTTAAAATACTCCAGTTGAACGCTTAGATCAGAGATCATAACCTGAGGATATTGTTTCTCAGGCTGGTAACAGGGGCGTTCAGTTATCGTCACCATGATTAGCTCGGAGTTCCCAGTGGTCTCTACAGCTATCAACTTGCATACGCAGGCATCGAGCTTCTTGAGCCCTATTTGCATGTCGCTTTTCAAAAGAATTTGAAGAGGTGCCACCAAGATGATGTCTCTAGGCATTGCTTGAGATACAAAACTGGCTGCAACATCTACTCTGAAGCTTTCGCTCCGTTGTAAATACATAGAGACTTCAGTAGGTTTGAAAGTGTATGGATCTAGCAGGCTTCCCACTACTGAAAGACATAGGAGGCATATGAGGCCAACTCCAAGGGCTCTTTTCAGCCTTCTTTCTCGAAGATTGATTCTCACCAAATTGAGGGATTCGTTCATCATCACGCTCGCTGTAACCATGCCCAGAAAAGCGCCGGTTACACCCGCGTATCGAAACATGTAAATGTTTTTTGAACGTGCGAAAATCACGTCGACGAAACCAACAAACGTCAAACCTAAACTGAGGAGGGAGAGGCTCAGAAGGACGTGGTCTCTGGTATTTCGAGAGCGTAAAGCGCAAACAAAAAGGTAGGCAACATTCAGACCGACGACCAAGGAAAGCCCCATAGCACTGATGGCGGGGAATTGTCGTGACATGCCCTCGACAAAGGTAACTCCGCTTGTCGTAAGTTGTTCACCGACGATATCGACGAAGGTTGTGAGCAACGAAATTCCCCCAGCAAAAGCTTCTAAAGCTACAGTATAAGCCATGTAACTGAAGAACGCCATTGCGGGAAGAATAAACATATAGACACTTGGCGTTGGTGTTGACTGCGGTTCTTCATTGACACTAGCTGATTTCTTGATCCCAAGGAGAAAAGCCAGCCCAGAAATCGTAGTGATTATTATTAATGAGATAGGGTGGGAAATCCCAAGAATTACGAACAAAGTCATCAACACTACGTTTTGCCGGCGTTTTTCAGAGCACAACACAATAGTAAATAAAAGAATGACTAGCATGCCTAAGTTCTGAGCGATTACTTCAGCAAAAAACCCGTAAACGAGTGTGTTGGCCATTATTGACAAAAAGGCCGCAACGTAATAAAGAGCAAAATCACCACGTTGGACACATCGTCGCAGAATTGCGATTAGACAAAGCGGCAAAAGGAGCAAAAATATCGTGTAGAGCGAATAGTAGGCGTCGATTGAATTCAGGGCCAATACATCTCCCGTTAATGTTATTAGCAAGAGAAAGATTGGGAACGGAGCATAGTACAAGCTTTCTCGCGGAGCCTCAATGTGACCAGACTTCATAGTAAGATGCGAGTCAACAAGGTTGCTGTAGATGTCTGCCTTGTCAAACGTTCCGTAGTAGGTGAAGGCATAAATCAGTCTAGGGGCAACTACTATGATACACATGACGACAAGAAGTAGTCGTAATCGATTTGTACTAGCTTTTGCTGGCTGAAATACCTTCTTGGTCACCTGAGGATGTTTTCTCAACAAGTAGAAGAACAGGGTAGCAAACATCAGAGTATAAGAGATTAGTAGGATTCTATAACTAAGCATCTACATCAATTCAAGCCAGATGTTGAGACAACCCTTTCCAAAGCTTCGACGAAAGAGTCTATCGTTCTTCTGTTGTCAAACTCTTTCAGGATATCTTCCCTATTCCTAGCACCGATCCTGTTTGCCTCTTCTAATCCAAGGTTCGAGAATGAGACGAGGCCATCAACTAGTTCCGCGTGATTTCCGGGTTTGACCAGTTTGACACCTGAGCTAGTCGCATCCACAATTTCTGATATTCCACCTTTGTTGGATGCGATAACCAGCTTTCCATGTAGCATAGACTCGATTAGGGTGTATGGAAGTGGTTCAGGCCACAATGAAGGTATTACCACGACTGACAACCTTTTCATGAGACTAAGAAGGCCATTGCGACTGAGTCGCGGCAACAGGTTGACTCGAATTCCATCGCCGATTTTCACAGTCTTCTGCTCTGTCGAAGTCATTGCCATGTAGACTTTCATATGATTCGGGCATTTGATGGATTTTAACGCTCTCATTAACGTGTGGAAGCCTTTGACAAAACTTCTCCCTCCGAAATAACCTATCCCCGTCTCTTCAGCTTCTATTAGCGGGTGGTTTGGAATCGGATTGTATATCACATAGCTTTTATCCTTCAAATTTGGGACTTCTGAAAGCACCAAATCGCGCTGGGCGTTGCTAACGAAAATTAGTGCGTCAGCAAGCATACCTAATCTATTGTAATATTTGCCCAGAAAATCATTCATCAACGAGGAGGCAACAACATAAAGGGGTTTCCGCTTCTTTTCAACAACTTCGTGCAGTATGAAAGACCTACGTGAGGAAGACCCTACTTCCTGCTTCACGAAATCGTACATTAAAGATGTGGGGCACACTATTGAGTAATTATGCAGGTGAACTGCGACAGGCTTTTTATGGATTTTGGCAACAGGTATCGCGCTGTACCA
>CAYFWY010000093.1:7347-7548 GCA_964346895.1 uncultured Candidatus Bathyarchaeia archaeon
TGAATATCGTTATTCTGTCATCGAGTAGATCTGCCGAGTTTTCATTTGGAAACTGCTTAGTAACTACTGTTACCTCGAACCCTTCTTCAGCAAGCAATTTTGAGTATAACCACGTGGCCAGTTCGGCCCCGCCACCATGCGGATAAAATAGTTCCGAGAAAATAAGTATCCTCATTGCAAATCCTTTACGCGCGCGTACAG
>CAYFWY010000094.1:0-7502 GCA_964346895.1 uncultured Candidatus Bathyarchaeia archaeon
AATCCTCCCACGGATTGGCGTCTCTCTTTACTACTGAGGAAATATTGAAATCCTCTGGCTTTATCCCTTTCTCGAGCTCTCTCCAATCCAGCGGAGTCGATACAGTTGCTTCTTCTGATGCTCTTAGACTGTACGGACACACCATTGTTCTGCCCGCAGAATTCTGGAAATAGTCGATATAAACGGTACTAGGTTCTCTGGAGCTAGAAAACTCTGATACTACGAGTTCAGTTTCCCTAGCCAAATGTTTTCCAATCTGATGAACAAATTCTCTCGTCTGCCCGTAGGAATAAACGGGGGTAACTGGAAGAACAATGTGGAGTCCCTTTTTTCCAGAAGTCTTCAGGTAAGGAACCAGGGACAATGCATCGAGTTTTTCTTTCAGCAACTGGGATACCTCAATTGCGTCCTCAAAGTCGGCGGGGGGTTCAGGATCCACGTCAAAAAGTACTAGGTCGGGTTTTTCGTAGGCATCTATTCTGGAGAGCGGTATATGGATCTCTAGGGCGGCGAGGTTTGCCAGCCAAAGGAGTGTATCGAGGTTGTTGCATACTACATAGTTTACGTTTCGTTTAGCGGTTTCTGAATATCTCGTAAAGGTTTCTACCCATGAAGGCGTGCCTTTGGGAGTGTCCTTTTCGTAGAAGCCTTCGTGTTTTATTCCATCTGGATATCTGGTGGTGACCACTGGTCTGTTAGCTAGAAACTTCAGCATATTCGGAGCGGCTTTGATGTAATACTCTATGACCTGAGCTTTTCTTATTCCGGACCGTTGATAGAGAACCTTTTCCAAGTTTGTGAACCTTACTTTTGTGAGTTCCTTCACAATCTTCCGCCTTCAGATGGTGTGTTCAGATTCTTCGATTTTGTTTGATGCGCACGACCTCGCGAGAATGGGGCGTGAACAGCTGCTACAAATGTTGCCACAAAGAACACCATTATTATTGCGACCGAAGAGAATTCTGAAATTACAATATAAGTGTAGAAATTTTCGTCGTTGTCGTTCACCGCTGAATTGTTAGAATTGTCGTAGGCAATTATTTTGTACCTTACATTTGTTTGGTAGGGCATTTCTGTGATGTTAGCAGTGTATGTATCTCCCCCGATCCAAGTCATGCTCATGTTTACCCAATTGGTGTCGTTGCCATATGACAAAATCACTTCACGTATTCCGCTAATTTCATCTGTTGCATTCACATTCACTCGCACTTGCTTGTCTGGAGTGGGGTCTTGTGGTGTGTGGAGAGGAGAACCGATTTTTGGAGGTGTGTCGTCTACTACTTTCAGTTTATAGATTTCGCCAGCGTAAGAGCAAATGTAGAGTTCATTTGTTTCGTCTACACCGAATGAAGGAATATTGATGGCTGTGTCAACGATTTCCTTGTTAACAGGGTCACCACTGCCGTTATACCAAATTGCCCATATTCGTCCAGACCCCCAGTCTCCGTAAACGTAGGCGCTTCTCAGCTCCGTCAACTCTGCTCCCAGATACACAAAGCCTCCCGTAATAGAATTTCCCAGACTATGATCATATTCCCAGATCGGAAGTTCCAGCCCAGTTTGATTGCAGCCTGAAGGAGGGGAATAACATAGACTGCCTTCCATTGTGTTCCACCCGTAGTTTCTTCCTTTCTCAACAATGTCCACCTCTTCTCTTCTATTCTGACCAACATCCGCGGCCCATAACCATTCTGTAAATGGGTCGAAGCTGAACCGCCACGGATTGCGCAACCCATAGGCAAAAATCTCCTCTTGATATCCTTCGTTATTGCCGATGAATGGATTGTCACTTGGAATACTGTAATTCTTATCGTCAGACGAAGAATCTACATCAATGCGAAGAATAGATCCAAGCAGGGTGGAAGGGTTTTGACCATTGCCAAGTGGATCTCCCCCTGAGCCTCCGTCTCCTAAGGCAATGTAGAGATAATTGTCGGGTCCAAAAGCTATTTGCCCACCGTTATGGTTGGCATATGGTTGTTCAACCTCCAGTATTATTACTTCGCTGGTTGAGTTCGCCGCGTTTGAGTTGGCTGATGAAACTGAATAGCGTGCAATAACGGTGCGGCGGGGGTTGTCTGTCGTGTAATCAACGTAGAAGTAACCGTTATTAGCGAAGTCTGGGTGGAACGTCAAGCCCAGCAATCCCTTTTCTCCTCCAAATAGTACTCGATCGATGATGTCGAGGAAGACGTTCGAACTTGTGGTATTTTTGGAGTTCTCAAAGACTCGTATTACTCCCTCTTGTTCAACCACAAAAAGTCTGTTTCTTCCGTCTCCAGCGTTGTATATTCCAACAGGTTTGTCGAACATGAGGTTTGGAAAAGCCACTTCAATATCATATCTGTATGTGAGGTCAGTTACCATAAATGAGCTGGTCTTGTCCCTAAGAACAAGGATGATGCCGATCACGGAGATAAGAGCAAAAACTATTCCCGTAGCAATGAGCTTCCTAGATTTCATCAGACATTGTTCCCCAGATAATGTTTGATGCGCGCGCGGAATCCATCTCAGTTTTACAGGAGTTTCACTGCCTCTTGTCTCGGTATGGCTACGAGAGTTTCTGTTGTTACCCACTCCGAAATTTCTACTGACAGTTTCATGGCTTCTTTTTCGCTTGCAGCCTCGAATACAACGACTGTGTCATAGCGTCCCAATGTCCAATACCAGTTTAACATGTTTATTCCCTTCTCCTTCCACTCCGCCATTATTTTGGCTGTATCGCCAATCTCTTTCTTGTCAGGCGACTTCCGGAATTTACCCAGATTTATGAAAATCAACATTTTTCACCTCCCTAAAACCCAATCGCTCCCATCAAGTGTTGAACGCGTAATGTCTCGGCTGTCATAATAGTCTATTCCTTCTCAGACATAGCCTCGTAGTTGCGCATTATGACTTCCATGGTTTTCTGTATTTTGTCCACAGGGCTAAATTCCCATAGCTCAGTGCCTGCTTCGAATACGCCTGTGTGTCCTGGCGGCGCATAGTATGCATCTCCCGCCTTAACAATTTCTTCTTTGCCATCGTAATTTATTGTGCATTGCCCTTTCAGTACAATTCCCCAGTGTGGACACGGATCACGGTCATTCGGCAGACCCTTCAGAAATGGCGCAACGTCAAAAGGCTTTTTAAATACGTCGTATTCTACGTGCATTTCACCCCAAACACCCTCAAACATAGTCATCTCGTCAGTATCCATCACCTTAGACAACTCATTCTTTGAAGCTCGCATTCTCAAAACCACCTCTTTTTCAACCGCTTATTCATCGAAATTCGCATTTAAGCCCTTGTGAATGTAGACTCACAGCAACAGACTACTGACTGCAGGAAACATCTCGCCGTTCGACTGATTTTTTCAACTACTTTAGTAAGTTTTGAAAACTATCGGTCCAGTTTACAATTCTAGGTGTCCGTGTTTGCCCCTTATTCCTCAGTAGCTTCGCTAGCGCGCGCAAGGAAAAGTGAGTGTCTAGGGTAGGGATTCCAGCTAAGTATGCGTGCGAGCCTTATTGTTTCTCTTTGTTGACTGTGACCACCAGTAGTGTCGCTATCATAAAAATAGCTAACAACAACATAGATGTAAACTCTGGAACAAGCATTGGCCCATAAGTCGAAAGTGAATAGCCGTCTATAATGCAGTGCGCTCGGACTGTTGCGTTTGTCGGGGCTTCAATTATTCCTAAGTCGCATTGAACGACAAACGTTGTTTCAGGGCCATAATCGACAGGAAAGATTTTGTTGTCGCCGTTTACGTCTACTTCAATGCGATCCAAGTAATGGGAGGGTGTTTGTGGAGAGTGAGAGACTGTGACATTCAGGACAGTGTTGGCACCATTATTCCAGACAATCACATTTGAAACCTCTGGATAATAAGCGGAAACAGTTTTCACAAAAATAGTAGCACATGCGAAAGACAATGCCAGAATGATTAACCGACCTACTTTGCTTCTTCCAACCACTATGTTCCACTCAGCGAGCAAGAAAACTACTCAAGCGTCGAACGTATTTAAGTTTATGTTGCTGTTGTGCCACAGTCACAACATTTTGGATAAGCACCAAATAAACATATGATTAGGAATATGCGCGCGCGCGCATAGCGTAATATACAACCAAGTCTCCTTTCTTAATTTTAGAAAATTTGGAAAACTTTGGTCGCTTCATTCTAGGAGCTTTAACTACGTTGCCAATCATATCTGGGTGCTGACTGTAAGCCAAAAGATCATGTATTACAAACCATCGATTCAAATAGTTTCCCTGTTATTACTTAATGTCATATGAAGAAAAGAATTGTGGCTGAAATTTGATGTGCGCGCGCATTCAGTCGATAGACTTTTATATTTAACGGCGTTAAATTCATTGCGCACTAGCATGTATACCTAGAGAGTTGACTCGTTAGGTGGAGGAAACTCTGTTGAGAGTTCTCGAAATTCACTGTTCATCTTTCAGCTATGGGGTGAAGAGAGATACACCAGTTTCTGAGGAGCCGAGGACGGAAGATCTAAAGGATGTCTTAGTTTGCTTCACATGCTTCGAGAAGAAGGATGAAGGCAGATCTCACGAACTTGTAGGAAAGTTTGCTGAAAGCATCAAAGTCTGCGCAGCCTTCAGAGCTATAGCGCCATTAATGGAGTCGTGGACAAAAGACGAGAAGATAAAACCGCCTTTCGACCCAACTGAGCTAGCGATATCTATCGAGAATACTTCCCTCAAGCTCTTGTGAACATCATGAGACCGGAAGAATAAGGGGGTGATATCTTGGGTTGTACTCATAGGCGTTTGAACAAAATCGGCGCTGACGAGTCGAAAGACTACCAATGCACCGACTGTGACGCTTGGTTTGTTGCCAAGAAAACGAGTTAAAAGGAGGCGTGCGCGCACAATTTTGATAGTGCACGAATAAGCGCACGCGATTATTTGTTCTAGGGAATATCTAATGTTATAAAAAAGTGAAAGGAAGATTTGCAGTTACTTAGCTTCATCAGGAAATCCTTTGTATTCGATAACACCCAGTTGCATGAGGAAATCCAACCAGTCTTCGACAGCCCAACCTTCTACAAACTTCCCATTAACGATGCGATAGATGTTAACACCCATACCTGTTATCTTCTTGCCAGTAGGTGCTAGTCCACGGTATTCACCTGTGTGTGTCCCCGTGGCTTTAGCACGAACCCAGACCTTGTCTCCTTCTGCGATGATGTCTTCAACGGTTTCATGCCAGTCGGGAAAGGCTTTAAAAATCATGCTCATGAATCGTTTAACACCTTCTGGGTTGAGTTGATGAGTGTGGTCAAAATAATCTGGTGCGGTTAGACTGTCCAAAAAGTCTAAGTTTTGCTCATTAATGGATTCAATCACTTTGCGAACTTTTGCTTTATTCTCTTCCAACGACATAGAATATCATCCGCCTCTCTATTGTTCCAGAATGCTTTTCAACTTCTCTAAAGATTTCTTGAGTTGTCCTTCGCCCATTCTCTTAGCGAAAGCTTTTTCGAGGAACTTGCCAAAGATTCCCCAAGGCATTTCATAACTCACCAAATGTGTGAGTTTAGTTCCATCTTCTACGGGTTCCAAAATGTATGTTATAGTACTATTTCTTCCGGGTTCTTCTATAAGATATGTAATCTTTTCGTTCTTGAGACTCTCTGTGACCTTGAAAGTTAGTTTGTCGTAGGTAGTTGGTCGGGCAGAAGCACCCACTCGATACTTGTCTTCAGGAGTGTTAACCTCTGAAGTGAACGTTACACCCTTCTCGATTTGCACAGAGCCTATACCACCTACTACCTGCCACTCTGACCAACTGTCCAAAGCAAGCATTTCCCAGACCTTCTCAGGTGAAGCCTTAATTTCAATTGACTTTTCTATACCCCCCAAAATATCACCCCCCTTAAAATGAGAATAAACAGTGTTGCATATCTGCTGATTCAGTTTTTATGATTTGTGGAAGATTTCTACATTTAGTTAAAGATGGTACACACCTCTCCTAACTGAATGTAGACGAAGCATAACAAAATGTATCAAAACAAACACTAGATGAAAGATGACGCGCTTGGTTAAACCCATAGCTGATTATAGCATGGAGGACAGTAAATTCGGTAGTTGCTGTTTCCGGTGTGGCTCCAAGCTTCTGAGCCTTTTTCAAGTTTTTTGTTGGAGTGGTAACAGTTATTTTTGCGGTCTTTCAATTTCGCCACTCTTAAGGTTATGTGTTTCCAAGCCAATTTAACCGTGAAAAAAATTATGACGTATGTCTTAATATGTTTTGTTACCAAGAAAATGTAAAAATTTACCACTGAGAGGGGTAAGTAAATTTGCGAAGGATGGCAAAGGGACACATGCGTTGAAGTAGGTGGGAAACCTATCTTACGAAGGGAAGTGAAATTTTTTGTGTTCCCTCACCATCCAACAAAACCCATGGAGATTGCAAATGCGTAAATAATTTTTATGCACACTAACCCGTCTATATGCTGCGCAAAACCCCTTTTTTGAATCAAGATGCATGCTGAGTTGATTGAACGTTAAGTAATGTAGACCAGAACCAAATGATACACTCTTCTCCTGACCGGATGTAAGTGAAGTATGATAAAACGTATCAAGAATTCATGTGCATATCAATTTTTTACATATTTCACCAGGCAGAACGTCGCTTTTATGGATACTTGTTTATTTTATCTTAAGGGATGGGATAACATGGGCTTCAACTTTGGCTTCGGGAAAAAGAAGAAACTGAAGAAGACAATACGCACCTACGTTGCAGAGAGAGCACATATTCAACACCAATATGGCTACCATCCGTAAAGGCTTCATGAAACAACGGAAAAGAATAGCCAAAACCCTTCAAAACCCAAGACTGAAACAAATTCACTTCCACACCTTTCGCCATTGGAAAGCGACTATGGAATATCACAGAACAAAAGATATTTTGCACGTCAAGCATTTGCTAGGACACAAGCAACTCAAGAACACTGAGATATACACACAACTCATAAACTTTGAGAGCGATGAGTGGAATGTTGCACACGCGAAAGACCTTGATGAGGAGAGTAAACTAATAGAGGCTGGATTTGAATATGTCCGCTACAGTGACAGAGACGAAGTGGCTATATATCGCAAGCGCAAATGAGAAAAGTAGTATTATTCGAGCTCCGGTAGTATAGTCCGGTTAGAACAGCAACCAGTGGAGATATCACCCGACTCCCGCAAACTCCCCCTTTTTTTAGTTCTTGAAGAGTCCCAGAATCGGTTTGCGAAACACGCATGTCGTTCACACGCAACATTTAACGCTGTTTTGAATTGCTTATTCAATCGGCAATTGCATATACATTCCGTCGATGCAGACTCCAAATTAGAGGACCGTTAGCAACCTCAAATGATGTATCAACTATACATTTCGAGATGGATTTTTGCCTCAATGTGAAATGTATGTACGCAAATGATGCAAACAAAAAATACTTAAATAAAAAACAACATACCACGAAATCGCCTCAAAGATTTGAGGTAGGTAA
>CAYFWY010000095.1:0-7418 GCA_964346895.1 uncultured Candidatus Bathyarchaeia archaeon
TTGCGCAAGGAATGTTCATTATTGGGGAACGGAAAGATTCGGCTGAGTCTATAGATAGTTTAAGGGAGTTTGCAAATGATTTAGACCCTGACTTAGCGATTTTTGCGATTCTTACTCCTTTTCCTGGGACTGAGATTTTTGAGAAGGCTAAGCGGAACGGGTGGATTGAAGATTTGAATTGGGCGAACTATGATATGGTTCATGCAATCATGCCTACGGAGACTCTGTCGAGAGAAGAAGTGCAAGAAGAACTTTACCATTGCTATCGAAGCTTTTTCGGTTCTTGGAGTAGAAGGGTCCGGGGACTTTTTGCAAGAAAAGAGCTAAAGCGAAGAACCTATTGGTACATGGCTGAGCGAGGTATTGTAAACCAGTTTAGAAAGTTGTTTTGAGTAGCGATCAGTAATGTCTCAGAACTTATCTCGCAACTTCGGCATAGCATATTTGATCCTACTGTCATTTCTAGGATTATTTATCGTGGTAATGCTCACGATTTATCCGCCAAGAGTACATGAATACCTTCTTTGGCGAAAACCATTGATTGGTTCAATTTTCGGGTTGATCTGTATTTTTGGAATTCTTGCGGCTTTTTTCCCAAGGGTGTGTTCAAGAATATTTAATCTCGGAAAAAAGAAGCCCAGCGGTTCACACCTCGGCAAGTTTTCTTCTCACGGAACTTCGTCTACTCTGCGTGGGCATCATCCTGATTGCGGAAGCTTCTCTCGTCACGTGTTTCGAATTGGCGACAAGACATTTTGCGCTGCATGCACAGGACTAGTTTTGGGAGGGCTTTTGGCTATCGCTGGAACCTTTCTATATTTTCTAGTGAACTGGCATGTGGAAACGAACAGCTTCGCAATAGTCTACGTTGGAGTTCTGGGAGTCGGTTTTGGATTGTTCCAATTTAAATCTCGAAGCTTTGTACGTTCACTTTTGAACATCTTTTTCGTTTTTGGAACCTTTCTTATCGTGATCGGAGTCGATAATTTGGTTCACAGCGTAATGGTTGATCTGTTTTTGATTGCTTTAACTCTTTTCTGGCTGTTTACACGAATATCGCTCTCGCAGTGGGACCATCAAAGAATTTGTGCTTCTTGCGAAGTTGCTACTTGTGCATCTGCGAGTGAGAAAAAGGGAGCGAACTAGCTCAGCGGCGGTAAAAAAAGAAGGAGTATGTTAGCTCCTACGGCTATAGCCATACAAGGCACCAGCAACAATCAGTATACCAAAGACGATTGCTACAAATGGCCAGAAGTGTCTCTCCAAATTTATTCCAGCTAACCATGAGATACCTGCAATTATGATCATTACACCAATGATTAGTCCTACGATTGCTCCGCCGTGAGGTAGTCCAAAACATTGTTCTTCTGTTCGCCTGCGTTCGTGTCTCCAAGATGGACGAGTGCCTAAACTTGCTCCACATTTGGTACAGGCTACTGCATCATCTTCATTTTTGGTGCCACACTTTGTGCAATAAACCATATGTCATTCCCACCATTCACGTTCTTTCTCTCTTCTGACCCGCCCGCTAACCGAAGCGCCACACGTGGGGCAAAACCTTGCGTCATCTTTCATTTCAGCTCCACACTTCCAACAGTAAGGCAACTTTATACCTCCGAAAAATTGTTTTCGTAGGTTCGCGTATAAAAGCGATTTCATAACCTTTCTTGTTTCTGCTTAGGTGCAACCAATTTTCGGTTTCTTAAAAGGGGCATTTACATAGCGTTTGCCCGCACTTGGGGCACCTGCCATTGTATTTTCTTATTGCGGCCTTCTCCAAATCTATATTTACAACATTTGCTAGAGAAGCCAACCAAGCGAAAACATCGGCAAACTCGTCTCCAATAGCTTCATTATCCTTTTCTTTCAAAGCCTCTCTCAGCTCCTCTACTTCCTCCACAAGCCAATTGAATGTTCTAACAACTGCCCGCTCAGAATCACGATGAAAATAAATCCGCCGCATCATATCCTGAAACTCATGGACATGCATATCTTCTCCCTCTCATAACAATTAATAGATCTAAGACCTACATTCAACTATTATATCTTTGAATCTCATGTGAGCTATTTCCCAAGTTATATGTCACTTCAACATCCTTTCTTTTCACGTAAGATGTGAGAAGACGACGGTGGCAGTATTTCGGAGTCTTCTCCATACACATAACGCACCCTGTCTTCGTCGAGCAAACTAAAGAAGCTTCTTTACGCCTTCTCTAAACAACTCGGTTTTCATATGAACGTCTTATCCACATCAACTACGTCTATCTAGTTCTTTACCAAGCAAAACGTATTCGATTTAATCCTTTGGCAAGCATCTTTTCATCTCTTCCATCTTGAATTGCTCAATTTTAGACGTGAGAAAACTACAGACGTCAATTAAGGTCTCGATTTTGTGAGTCTTGAGCAAAACCAAAAATTATTCAATAGACTTGCCACTATGCCCTATAGTGTACAATATTATTCTTGCTCCTTTGAAGCAAGAATTCATCCCCTTTGAAAGCCTTTTTCCATCTTCCCTTACATCGCTTTTCACCTTTGAATGATCGGAAGCAATATGCATTCTTGGGTTTGGTTATTGAACATGCTAATTTTATATAGCACACCTCCTCTACCTAATAGAACTAGAACTGAAGAAAAACACGCAATAAGTAACCAGCCCCACAACCTTAATTAACTTGCCTCAAGAAAATCATGAAAGAGGCCCATCATGAGCAAGAAAAAAAGAAAGAAGAGTGAAAGAAAATCACCTATGCCAGCCCAAAGCGCTGGGCTACTCAGATTCTTTGAAGAAGAAACTAGGGGCATAAAGGTGAAACCCGAACTTGCTGTATTCCTAGCAGTGGCATTAATAATAGTCTGTATTTTGGCACAAGTCTTCTTCTAATCAACCTCAACTCTCATGCAAAACTTCGATGCGCTGAACCGAACTTAGGTTAATAAAGACTTCACTTCTGTTTTCCCTACTCACCACCTGCGGCACTGGCTGGGCTATAGTTGACCTCAACGTCACAATCTCAGCTTCAGAAAGCCAAATGCCCGGAGGTTCCAGTGTAACAGCAGTCAAGGTTCCTTCGAACCCATATGATGGATCTAATATAGCCACCATTCTTCGACCTATGTTACGCTCGAGAATATGCAAGACAGTAGGAGGCGGACCAGCCTTAGACATAATCCTCTACAAGATGGTACTCTAACTAAAGCATAAAAGCTTTTATCCTTTCTTTCCAAGTTGCCTGAACAACATCTTAGAGCTGTTCTTGGTAGTATCCCCTTCTTTTTCGCCATTTTTTGATAAAAGCAATGGAGGCAACTGCCTCATATCTTCCGAATTATGTAAATTCTTTCTTATAATTCTCCGGCACTGGATTCAAGTAACCTCAAGATTTTTGAACTATCTTCTAGAAGGATATAGGCGAGGAACATTTGATTGTCCTATAGTTCAACAGATGAATACATTAGTAAAGCTGTAAAGCGCTACTCGTTACTCTTTACGCTTCCTTCTCACGTTGCAATCGCTATCCTACTCGGCGCCTTATGCCTACTCGGCGGAATTATAGCAATCCTGCCGTTACAACCTTCTACCAACGGGTTCATTCTAAGCATAACGTTTGGTGGACTCTTTCTTTTCTTCACCTTGACGGCCGACATTGTAATTAGTCGCAGTTCTATGAAAGTAGACCCTCTTTTTAATTTAAGACGTTGCTCTGCACTTTCCCTCTTCTCCTCTCTAATATGGTTTGGTGTTATAATTCTTGGCAGTTTAATCAGTGCCTTTCTTGAAACCTCAAATCTTTGGGTCAAATTTTTCTTTTTAGGTTTTTACGGAGCGCTAATACTTCGTCTGTTGGTGTTTTCTACAACCTCCTTCGCTGACCTAAAAAGAATGCTTTTCTCCTCTCTGTTACAACCAGCATTGTGCACCATTTCCATCCTTTTTATTGGGTCCGTAGTTGAATATAGCCTAGACGCACAGTTTCTAATCCTTCTCCTAGTTTCAATCCTCACAGCCGTGTTGACAGTGTTTCTTTTCAACTACTTGATAGATCGCGAGGGTAAAAGAACCCTCGGAATAGCTTCTTCCTCTCTTTTTAAGGCTTTTTTCGCTAATTGGACAGAAGGTCTGAACGCGCCTCTTGAAACCTTCTTTGAGAAGCTTGGAAGCGAGCAAACTGTAAGGGTTTCAATGTTGACCTTCAGAGCCAAGAAAGGTATAAAGGCGATAATTATTGTTCCAGCTTTGCATCCGGGCCCGTTCAAAAATCTTGGAAGCAGTAGCCTTCCCTCTTTGATTCAAACCACACTGGAAAACAAACTTAAATGCGTAGTTTCTGTCCCCCATGGATTAGTTGGGCACGAACTCGACCTATCTTCCCAGACTCAAAATCATAGAGTTGTCGAAGCCATACTTGGCTTTACGGACTCTTCTATCAGCTATTCTACGGCTACTCCTTTCGTGCGAACCAGAAAAAACGATGCTACTGCAAGCTGCCAGATGTTTGGAGACTGCGCTCTTCTTACATTGACTACCGCTCCAAAATCTATGGAAGACCTTCCACAAGAATTGGATTCTTTTATTGTCAAAGAGTCTGAGAAGCTAGGGTTTTCCGCCCTTGTCATCGACGCTCACAATAGTATCGAAGGTGCCTTTAATGTTAACGAGGCTGTTATCTCCCTCAGAAAGGCCTCTGTAGCTAGCCTAAAAAAAGCTCTGAAATATGAACGTTCCTCCTTTGGAATAGGAGCGTCAACGATTGTTCCAAACGAGTTCACCGTGAAAGAGGGTATGGGAGCAGGGGGGATAAGCGTGATTGTGACAAAGGTTGGTGACCAGAAAGCAGCTTATGTTACCATCGACGGAAACAATATGATATCCGGACTGAGAGAAAAGATTCTTTCGGAACTTACAAAAATCGGCATTCTTAACGGTGAAGTTCTTACCACCGACACTCACACTGTGTGCGGTGTCGTACGAACAGCTCGTGGTTATCATCCTGTAGGCGAGGTTATTGATCAGTCAAAGCTGATTAGATATGTTAGACAGGCTGCAATAAAGGCGTTAGGCAATCTGGAGCCGGCAGGGGTGTCGTGGCAAACAAAAATAATACCTAATATCAACGTTATTGGGGAGAAAAGGATAGCTGAGCTGTCAGTCTTGGCCGATGGGACAACGAAACAAGCCAAAAGACTTGCTATGTACCTGTTCTCAGTGTCCAGTGCTTTTCTAATCTTTCTTTTCATGGTTCTTTAGCAAGGGATTATCTCAATTCAAGCAGTATCACATTTCTTTAGTAGGCGTCGCCATCGTTCATCTGTTGCGCGTTGGATTTCATCGATTAACTTTTCGAATTTAGGGGTAAACAAATGTCTAAAGCGTCCTTGCAGTTTCAGATAGTCTCTTACTGACCTCTTTCTTTCTGGTCTCAAGGCAATCGCTTTGCTTGGTGCGGATAACTGGTATTCGCCGTCAACAGCCTCCCACAACGGAAAAATGCAAGTTTCCACGGCTAGACGTGAAATCTCAATTGATTTGCTTATGTCGCTTCGCCAGCCCCTCGGACAAGGTGCGAATACGTGCAAAAAGGCTGGCCCATTTACTTCAATTCCTTTTCGGGCTTTTCTTACCAGATCTTTCCAATAATGTGGAGCCGCCGTTGCAGCGTAAGGTATATCGTGGGCAACCATTATGTCCCCTATTGGCTTCTTGTATTCTAGTTTTCCGGGTATGATCTTACCAGCTGGAGAAGTGGTTGTCGAAGCGCCATGAGGTGTACTCCCGCTTCTTTGGATGCCTGTATTCATGTATGCTTCGTTATCGTATAATACATAGAGGAAGTCGTGTCCTCTTTCAACTGCTCCTGAGAGGGCTTGAATGCCAATGTCGTATGTACCACCATCACCGGCGAAGGCTATGACATCAACCGGCTCTTGTGGTATTCGCCCCTTCTTCTTCAATATCTTTAATGCAGTTTCGATCCCAGAAGCGTTTGCTGCTACATTTTCAAAGGCAGTGTGTATATACGGAATTTTCCACGAAGTGTAGGGATAAATAGTTGAAACCACTTCCATGCATCCGGTTGCAAAAGTCGCTATTGTCGGTCCCCTTAAAGCCTTCATTACTAGTCTAAGAACTGTTGCAGGTGCACAGCCTGCACATGCTCTGTGTCCCGACATAAACAAATCAGGTTTTTCAGCTATGTCTTTTGCAGTGAATTTCCATTCAGAAAACATTTCTATTCCTCCTTTCACTCCCTTAATCCGATAAATTGCACTGATTCTTCAACCCGTTGAGTCTCTAGTATTCGCTGCAGGTCTCGGTAGATCTTGTGTATAAGGTTTGGATTTGTGTCTCTTCCACCGAGTCCGTAAACGTAGTTCACCACATAAGGATGCGTAAACGTATCGTATAACACGTGGCGTATTTCATGGAATACTGCGCCACCATGGCCTCCAAAACTTAGGCTCCTATCCATAACAGCTACTGCCTTCACATTTTCTAGGGCTTTAGCTATTTCTTTCGCTGGTAATGGTCTGAAAGTGCGAAGTCTAAGCAAACCTACTTTCATTCCCTTTGATCTAAGCTCGTTTATGACGGTTTTAACTGTTCCAGAGGTTGAACCCACACACACTATCGCCATTTCAGCATCTTCAAGGCGGTATTGCTCAATTAATCCGTCTCCGTAACGTCTTTCGCTTATCTTAGCATACTCTTCATGTACTTGTTGGATGATTCTGGGAGCAATCCGCATTGCTTCTTCTTGTTGTCTCTTATGCTCGAAATAGTAATCATGTAGGTCTAAAGGCCCAATGGTCCCGGGAGTTTTTGGGTCAAGTTTGAATGGAATTGCCTTTCCTTCGTGGCTAGTTACAAGCGGAAACTGACGCGTTCCAACAAATTTTTTCACGAAATCATCTGGCAGTGTTTGCACGTTTTCTAATGTGTGGCTTAGTGTGAACCCATCTAACCCCACCATCACCGGTAACAAGAGTTCGGGATTTTCAGCGATTTTAAAAGCTTGAATTACAGAATCGTATGCTTCTTGAGAGTTTTCCACATAAATTTGTATCCAACCACAGTCTCGCTCAACCATGCTGTCTGAATGGTCGCAGTGAATGTTTATCGGTGCTGATAAAGCTCTGTTAACCACCGCCATTACAACAGGTGCCCGGCATCCTGAGGTTACGTACAAAATTTCATGCATCAAAGCTAACCCAGCAGAAGCAGTTGCTGTAAAAGTTCTTGCACCTGTGGATGCTGCTGTCAAACATGCAGTTAAGGCGCTATGTTCGGATTCGACGCAGACAAATTCTGTCTCAACTTCGCCGTCGGCTACGTATTCGCTGAATCGTTCCACAATTATTGTCTGAGGAGTTATTGGGTATGCTGCTACAACGTCTACATCTGATTGTTTTGCAGCATA
>CAYFWY010000096.1:0-7120 GCA_964346895.1 uncultured Candidatus Bathyarchaeia archaeon
GATTTGTTAGGCTATAGGGTCAGTTTGACGTTTCCTTTCGTGTCCTCTCAAGAATATGGATCTCTTCCTCGAATACAGGTATGGAATGGAGGAAACTCAGCAATTGCGGATATAGCGTGGGTCTGTGCCGGGGTACACAGCCTATTCTTTTACACCATAATCATTCTCATCTTCTTCAAAAGATTAAGCGCTCCAAGAGAAAGAAAAATAATTTATTTCTTGGTCGGAGCTGCTGGAACATACTTCATCAACATTTTGAGAATAGCCTCTTATCTAATAATTTCTGTCTATCATGGAAGTCAAGTTGGCTTGGTATTTCATGACTCTTACGGAGAATTGTACTTTTTCGCTTGGATGCTCTCATACTTCTTAATCATAGCAGCCATCCAATCAGGTAAAATCAAAAATGTCACAGGGGCCATCCGCAAAAGGCTACAAGAGGTTTCTAGGCTTCGTAGTCATACTTGAGGTGCTGTTCGCGCATATAGCATGGATAATTATATCGAACATGTTAATCTATCGAAGATTTTTTAAGTGATTTGAGAGAGTGTTTAATTGATAATAAAATGGAGGTTTATTTGCAATGAAGAGATCTGTCTTAGTGGCTTTTTCATCACTCATGCTTTGCAGTCTACTCTTGCTGATAACCGTAGGAACCATCAAGGCTGGCAACCCAGACTACTCAATCACAGAGTATCCAAGCATCGCAACAGCCACCGTTGATGGAAGATGGACCACTGCCGATGAATGGACTGACTCCCCACATACTGAGATGTCTGGCAATGCCACAGGAAAATTCGGATATAACATACAAGACTTTACCAATTTGGGTTTAGAGTGGATTGTCGAAATTCTCACCGACAACACCAATGATACTGGCGACTACTGGCAAATCTGTCTCGACGACCAAAATGGCGGAGGCGCAGCTCCTCAGAGTGGTGACTACATGATAGAAATTGTTGGGCACACCACTCTGAGAGTGTATCAAGGAACTGGCTCAGGCTGGAGTGAGGTTACCCCAGCAGCAGGCGAACTAACATGGGCTAACACGATTGATACTTCTATGTGGAGTAGCACACCGCACTGGATTCTGGAAATCGTTGATTTAAGCAAAATAACAGGCACTGTTCAGGTTCCTACTCAACCGCCAACTGGAATGAGAGTTGCAGCTTTCGACGCAAGCAATAATACACTTGCAGCATGGGCGCCAAACAGTAGCGCGAACGTTCCAGATGAGTGGGGAGTAATCGCAGGTTTTTCAACGGAGCCAATACCAGAGGTCTTGACCATCGGAGTTGTGGTGATTCTATTGTCTGTTTCGGTGCTAATTGTCCCCTACTATTACCGGAAGTGGTCAAGAACCAAATTATAGCTCAGGAAAACAGGAGAAATAAACTACTTGCGATGATGCTTGCGAAGTCTGAACTCCAATCTCCCATCTTTTTTTCTATCACTCTCCTTTGCAGGGTAGCAACATTAAGATGATGTTGAAACAGTGACAAGTTGAAATGTGCACGTAACTAGTAGAATGCACGATAAGCCAGTGTTTTCCCAGAAACAAATAAATAGTAATTAAGCGGGCTGTTCTATACTTAACTAATTAGTGATTGCGATGAAAACACCCAAAGAAGTCACCACATACTGCCCAAAATGTAAAACTCATCAGGCTCACGGAGTCTCCCTGTACAAGGCTGGGAAAAGAAGGGCTTTATCTAAGGGCGAAAGACAACATGAGCTACGTGAAAAGAAGGGGTACGGTGGACAAAAATTTTCCCGCCAACGAACGTTTGCCAAAACAACCAAAAAACAAACTTTGAAGCTCAGATGCAAAACATGCGGGTACACACGACATAAGAAGGGGATACGTCTTAAGAAACTGGGTATCGAATAGAGGGGGGAAGAAGATGAGTGAATGGGAGAGAGTTCTACCAAAACCCAGAAGCAAGTTCCTTCGAGTAAAATGCCCTGATTGTGGAAACGAACAACTGGTGTTCAGCAATGCCACAACCATTGTCCACTGCAACGTTTGTGGAGCGATACTCGCAGAACCCTCTGGCGGAAAGACAGAAGTCAAGGGTGAAATCACCGCCGTACTTGATTAAACACCAGGTGGGAGGAGAATGGAGTTCAAGAAACGTGAGTGGCCTGAAGTAGGCGACTTAGTTATTGCCACAGTCGTGGAAATAACAGGTTATGGTGCCTACGTGAGATTAGACGAATATGACAAGGAAGGTTTGCTACATATATCTGAAGTTGCCTCCCGCTGGGTAAGAAATATTCGTGTTTTCGTACGTGAAGGACAAAAGGTCGTATTGAAAGTTTTACGGGTCAACTCGGAAAAAGGACACGTCGACCTTTCGCTAAGAAGAGTTACAAAACGTGAGAAAAAAGAAAAACTTCTGCTCTGGAAAAAAGAAAGAAAAGCAGACACCCTGCTAAAAAGCGCCTCTGAAAAGTTAAACATCTCATTTGAAGAAATTTATGAAAAAGCAGGAGCCTTAATCGAAAAGGAGTTTGGAGAGCTACATGAAGGACTAGAGAAAACAGCAAAAGAAGGATCTGAAATTCTTTTAAAGCTAGGGATCCCCAAAGACATTGCGGTGACCCTAGAGGAAATCGCGAAGGAAAGAATCAAGATACAACTAGTAAAAGTTAAGGGAATCCTGGAGCTTCAATGCACGAAACCGAACGGAGTAGTTCTCATTAAGGAAGCTCTGTTGAAAGCTCAAGAAATCGGAGAATCTCATGGGGCATCTGTTCACATATACGTAGTCGCGCCGCCGAAATATCGTGTTGAAGTTGAAGCGGAGGATTACAAAAACGCGGAAAACGCCCTAGAGAAAGCTACAAACATTGCTCTAAAAAGTATAACAAAAAACGGTGGAAAAGGCGCCTTCTTAAGGGGAAAATGATGGTTTGGTTGCTTAGAAAGTGTGAGAAATGCAAAAGATATACGTTGAACCAAGAGGGATGTCCCTATTGTGGAGGTAACTTACACATACCGCATCCAGCTAAATTCTCGCCTGAAGATAAATATGCAAAATACAGGCGAGCAATGAGGGGTTCAGTTTAGAATGAAAAGAACGACTATCAAGGAATTAACGAAAATTGAGTTGAAAAACCCGGTTTTACTAGAGGGGCTTCCCGGATTAGGGATGGTCGGAAGGATAGTCATACGATATCTTTCTAAACAATTGAAAGCCAAAAAACTCGCGAGATTATATTCTCCCCACTTTCCTTACTACGTTCTCGTGAACAAAAAGGGAAATGCAAGGCTCCTCCATGGAGAATTTTTCTTCTGGAAAAACGATGGTGGAGAAAACGATCTTGTCTTCTTTACCGGTGATAGTCAACCGCAAACGATTGAGGGGCAGTATGAGATGGCTGGTTGCATACTCGATTTTGCAGAGAAAAACCACGTGAAAACAATCGTAACAATTGGTGGATACCGAAAAGAAGTGGAGACCAAACCAAGAGTAGTTGCGGTCTCAAACAGTCCCCGCCTCCTGAACGAATCCCTGAAAGCTGAGGCCCTACCTAGCTCTGCAGGAAACCCAATTGTCGGTACAGCTGGCTTACTCCTAGGCTTAGCAAAATTTAGAAAAATGGAGGCGATTTGCCTTCTAGGTGAGACACGCGGCTACCTGCCTGACCCAAGGGCAGCGAAAAGCATTATCGAGGTTCTGCAAAAAATGTTGAAGATCAAAGTTGATACAAGTGAACTGGATAGGGAGATCGAAAAATCCAAGGAAATAGTGGAAAGGATGCAGGAGATCGAGAAGAGACGAGAAAAGTACGCAAAAAAGATGCGTAGAGTGGAAGAGGAAAAGATCAGTTATATATCCTGAGTAACACCCTCAATCTGACCCAATTCAATATACACAAGCGGTATCGCAGAAAAGGAGATGAATTCAGTAAAATATATGGTCTAATAACGTCTCTTTTCGAAGGCGTTTAATGTACAGTTTTGCTCCTTCTGATAGTATCTATTTTTTCGGTTTTACGATCTTAGGGACATATATGTTAGGGCTACCACACGTTGGACAATATCTAGGCTCAACTTTGCTTTCATCATTCCATTTGTACCCACACTTTAAGCATACCCATTCCGGCAAGACTTCTCACCTAATCTAATCTCAGATTTTTTATTTGACTTTTGAAACACTTAAATTTTTTCCGAATCCACTATTTATCTAGAATACCAAAGCATCTATTGCGTTTAAAAAACCGTTTCAGCATAACCTAACTTTTCAGCGCCTTCGGAGCGTTTCATGTGCCTCTAAAACCGACGTAACCTCAACGTTTCTAGGTATGAAGGACAATTTCTTGCCACAGTTCGGACATTTACCATCGTAATTCTGAATTATCTCGTCAGGAGGCTTCAACTCTGTCCCATCATAGAGGACAGCATTACATTTTTGACAAATTATCCGTTGAGGCACGCTCTCACCGCCGTTGTAGAAGGAAAATAAAAACGTCGCAAACTATTTATAGATTCCGACTCGTCTCTACCTATCTAGAATTTTGGCTGTTTTTGTTGAACCCGCTTCTCTTTACATATTATCGACTCTAGAAAAAGAGGAAACTCAGACTCCAAAACATGGCACACTAATTCTCGCATATACATGTCTCTTTATTCCGCTCTTACTCGCTTTGATTCTAGTGGAGGTTTACAAGTCGTGAACTACACGCACTTATTTTGTGAAATACTTTAGTCGTAAGTCGCAAACCATTTATAACTTCCGTGCGCGTCTGAAAAGAAAGGGAAAGAACGGTTAATGGGAAAATACGCTTTGATAATCACTGAAAAACCTGATGCTGCCAAACGGATAGCACAGGCGCTTGACAGTGAAGGGAAACCTAAAAAAGTTGAGGAGAGCGGGGTACCCTACTTCCGTGTTCATCGGAACCGAGAACTTGTTGTTGTTCCAGCTCTCGGACACCTTTACACTGTGGTTCACGAAAGGGGAAGAAGAAACTATTATCCTGTTTTTAACTTCAAGTGGGCGCCACGACATTTGGCGGAAAGAGGTGCAAAAAAAATTCGCTCATGGATTGAAACGATTTCAAAGCTGGCCAAGGATGCGGAAGATTTCATAGCTGCTTGCGATTACGATCTTGAGGGAAGCCTAATCGGTTACTGCATCCTAAAATACGCCTGTGAAAACAAGGAAGTCGTAGCAAAGCGGATGAAATTTTCTACGCTTATGAGAAGCGAGTTAGAAAAAGCCTACGAAGATCCTCTTCCTCAACTCGATTTTGCCCTCATCGAAGCTGGAAGAACTAGGCATGAAGTGGACTGGCTCTACGGCGTAAATCTTTCAAGGGCATTGACTCTAGCTGCGCGTCGCTGGAGCGGCAGATATTCAACTTTAAGCACGGGAAGAGTTCAAGGACCCACTTTAAATTTTCTAACCGAAAGAGAAAAGGACATTCGGAGCTTTGTACCCACTCCATACTGGGAGATAAAAGCTGAGGTTAAACTCAAGAAATATACGTATGAAGTAAAGTATGAAAGAAAAAGAATTGAGAAGAAAGCGGAAGCCGATCTTATTGTAAAGGCCTGCACGGATAAAATGGGAGAAGTCAAGGAAGTTGAAATGAGAGAGTTTCGTCATAAACCTCCACTTCCCTTCGATATAGGTGCATTACAGACTGAAGCATACCGCTTGTTTGGGTATACACCTAGACGAACATTAAGTATCGCTCAACGCCTATATCTTGACGCCTTGATTTCATATCCCCGAACAAGCAGTCAGAAACTGCCCCCCATAATAGATTACAAAAAAATACTCACCGCTTTGAGTAGGAAACCCACATACAAGAAACTGGCCTCAAAACTTTTGAAGAAAGATGATTTAAGACCAAGAGAAGGCGCAAAAGAAGACCCTGCCCACCCCGCTGTATATCCAACGGGTAACGTTCCAGAACGAACATTGAGCGCACCCGAGAAAAAAGTGTGGGACCTAACTGTCAAAAGATTCATGGCTGTATTCGGAGAAGCAGCGATAAAACAAAACGTAAAAGTTCGCTTAGAGGTGAATGGCCACAGCTTCTTTCTAATGGGAAGAAGAATCCTGAAAGAAGGTTGGATGCAATTCTACAAACCGTTCGTCAGAGCCGAAGAAGTGTTGTTACCTCCAATTAAAGAAGGGGAGTCGATTCAGTTAAAACACATCATGCGCGACGACAAGTTCACCAATCCCCCACCACGCTACAACCCGAGCAGTCTCCTCAAGAAAATGGAAGAGCTTGGAATCGGAACAAAGGCTACAAGAGCCGACATTATCGAAACTCTTTATAATCGAAGATATACCACCGACGAAAGGATAGTTGTAACTGAGCTAGGATTTGACATCATCGATATCCTCAGCAAATATGCGCCAAACGTCATCTCAGTAAAACTCACCCAAGAACTCGAGAAAAAAATGGAGCAAATTCAAAGTAAGAACGAAAATAGGGAAAACATACTTATAGAAGCCATTCAACAACTCAAGCCTCAGCTGGAACAGTTTAAAGAAAAAGAGAGACAAATAGGTGAAGCCTTGAGTAACGCCATTAAAAAAGCGCAGATGCAAGAACGAATCCTAGGAAAATGTCCGAATTGCGGTACAGGCACCCTAATGATTTTGTATTCGCGAAAAACTGGGAAGCGCTTCATCGGGTGCACCAACTACTTCAAAAATATCTGCAAAACATCATTTCCCCTCCCCCAACGCGGAACCACCAAACCTCTGGTAAGAAATTGTAGCTCCTGCGGATGGCCCCTAGTGCAAGTACAAATTAGGGGTCGAAAACCGTGGAGATTGTGCTTCAATCCCGATTGCCCCTTAAAAGAAAAGAGGAAAGAACATAATGAAATGCAGAATTTGCAGTAAGGAAGCCATAGAGAAATACTGTGAACTCCACGAAAAAACCTATAGACGCATCGCCCAAAAGTATGATGATTGGAGAAGGGCTATGGAAATTTCATGGAAGGACTACTTAAATGAGATTCTGAAGAACCAATACACGGGCTCTTGGGCGAAAGAAGTAGCAGAGGACCTGATTTCTGAGTCCATGTGACTCTTGGTTTCAGCTATTTCTTTTTCTACAACCATAGAAGGTTTTGTGCAGCAAC
>CAYFWY010000097.1:0-7095 GCA_964346895.1 uncultured Candidatus Bathyarchaeia archaeon
TCGTCAGGACTTATTTTTTCCATGAACTTTATAGTCTTCCAAGCGGTTTCCTTAGTCTCACCAGGGAAACCGAGGATCACGTTTGGAACTGGCTTTAACCCAAGCTCTCTTACCCAACTAAAGACTCTCAGAGTTTGTGCAGTGGAGATTCCTTTCTTCATAGCATCTAAAACCTGTTGTGAGCCTGACTCAACGCCGAACCATACTGATATGCATCCTGCCTCCTTCATTTTGATAAGCAGCTCCCTTGAAAGCATGTCCACACGGGTTCCACAATTCCATCTTATCTTCAATTTTCGGTTTCTAATTTCATCACATAATTCTTCAGTTCTGGCTTTATCGACGGTAAATGCATCGTCACAGAATGTAAAATTGGATGCACTATAAGTTTTGTTAAGAAACTCAAGCTCATCCACGACGTTTTTGGGGCTTCTCATGCGATATTTACGGCCATGCATCCTGACAGTCGCGCAGAATTCGCACCAGTAGACGCAGCCCCGACTCGTCGTTAAGTAGAACATATCCTCATATTTTCGGAGGCGCTCAAGGGGCCAGAGATGGCGAGCTGGAAAGGGAAGACCATCAAGATTCTCTATGTAGGGCCTGTCCGGATTCTTTACAATTTTTCCATCTTTTCTATAAGTAATACCCAAAACATCACGAAAATTCTTGCCCGCTTCCAGCCTTTGCACTAGCTCCAACAGTGTGTTCTCACCCTCCTTTCTTACTACAACATCTAATTCTGGGCATTCTTGCAGTGCTTTGTCATCCCAGAACGTAATGTGAGGACCCCCGTGGATGGTTAAGCAGGTCGGACACATCTCTTTAGCAATTTTTGTTAGTTTCAACCCAGTCTTATACGTGAGTGTGGTCGATGTCATTCCGACTACGTTTGGTTGGCGCTTGCCAATTTCGCTTTTAAATTCTTCATATGAAAGTTTGAGGGCTTGGCAGTCGATCACATCAACTTCATATTGGTTTTTCTCCAAAACCGCAGCCAAATATCCCAAACCTAATAGGGCAAAGGGCAAATGCCCAGCGGATCCACTCGGAGCAGGTGGATTCACAAGGGTTACATGCGGCTTCATGTTTCTTCCCTAACGTTTATCTTTCCACAAATACACGAAGCCGAATGCTTAAATGTTTTGCATTATGGAAAATTCAATGAAATTAGAGACGATTGATGTAAAAGTCATAAAGGATCTCAGGAATTGTCTCTCAGGGAATATTAAGAGTATTGGCAGTGGGAGTATTGGCAACATAAAAAGGATGAAGAAGATTATTGCAACATCTGCTTTTTGACTAGTGGATTATTTTGCTTGGAGCCACCTCTATTGTTTATTCACCCCTAGGGTATTGTCCAGATTTTCTTTTTTTATACATAAACTCCATACATATATGCAACAAACAGAAAGAAGCCAACTACTTCACCTCAAAAAACTCAGCAAGCCTACGAGTCTCAGACCTGCACAAAACCTCCGCACACTTTTTCGGACCCAAAGCTTTAAACTCCAGCCCCAATGTTGCTAAAAGCCTCTGGGCACCCTTAGCCAAACGAGGAGCCACGAGAACGCCCCTAACCTCTCGACTCGCAACAGTCTTCAAGAAATCAACATACTTCGCCAACTGCAGAGCCGCATTCCGTCCAGCTATCTTCCGCTTAATCTCCACCACCACAAGCTTTCCGTTCCTGTCGATGCCATATAGGTCTACAAACCCGGGTTCAACCTTCTTTTCATAAGTGATGAGTTTCAGCTCTGGCTCCAGAATCGATGGCTCAACCAGAATTGCCTTCTGCATATCCTCCTCGCTGGCGTATAGAGAAAATTCTCCTTTATCAACCAAGCTCATAGCGGAAAGCAGGTAAATACGATCAAAAGAGATCTTAACGGACTCAGAAGGTTTCCTTCGGATAGCTCGCACATGGAGAACTTCTCCAAAGACACCTGTTTGAAACAAACATCCAGGAGGCTGCCAATTCACAGGCTCATATCCAACCGGACGATGAACCAAAACTGAACCATCCTCTTTAATCGCAACAATACGCTCACCAGGATCCAACTTCGAGCTCGCCCTTCCCTTATAATCCACCCAACAATTGCCTACAACAAGAACAACCTTTCGCTCCGAAACAGCGTCTCTAATGAACTCCGCTGCCGTATCAACACTCGGATTCTGCAAAACAACAACAGGTTTCCGACCAGACACATAAGCCACCAACAATCTTTAGAAGAGGAACCACAGATAAAACTTCTGAGAAATATGCAAAAATGGAACAAAAAGCGCGAAACCATGCGCCACTACGATCACATAGCCCAAGTCTACGATACTCAATATCTAGAAGAACAAAATGCCAAAATAGAAGCTGCTTTGAACAACACTAAACTCAGCCAAAACGGAGTCGTACTAGACGTGGGCTGCGGAACGGGCTTCCTCCTACAACCAGCCGCAAAATCAGCCAAACTCGTCTTGGGCATAGATGCCTCGTCCAAAAGCCTCCAAGAAGCAAGAAAACGCACAAAACAATTACCCAACACAGCCATCATCCGTGCTGATGCTGATTATATACCCTTACAAAATGAAACTTTCGATCACGTTTTTGCCATAACTCTCCTGCAAAATATTCCTAACCCCACCGAAACCCTTAGAGAAATAAAAAGAGTAGGCAAACAGCAATCCACAATCGTCGTAACAGGACTAAAGAAGAAGTTCACCCAAGAATGTTTCATCAAACTCTTGAACAAAGCAGGACTTGAGATTTCTACACTAAAAACAAATCCGCAACTAAAAGGACACCTCGCGATCTGCAAAAAGCAGAGATAATACTTAAAAGACCCGTTCTAAATCTATAATCGCGAGGAAATAAAGTTGCCAACCCATGGATCTTTGGCAAAAGCAGGAAAAGTCAGGTCACAGACCCCAAAAATGACATCCACCCCAAAGAAAAGCAGAATCCCAAGACTGAGGTCTCGACGAAATTATGAAAAAAGAATAATTCTCCAGCGAGACACTGGGCAAAACGGGGGTGACCGGGGAAGACGAAGACGTGGAAGGAGACGTAGATAGTCTACATTTCATTTTGCCCAGTCTCGTAATCGGTTTTTCCGCAGCCACGTTGAGCAAGGACATGGAAGTAAGATATAATTTAAAATAGCGTTAATTATCACGCGTGTTTACGCGTACGCATCTTCTTTGCCATGCGTATTCTCTTGATCACTAGCCTTTTTCTTTTGGAACAAGAATGGCGTTTACATTGCCGTCTTGTCCAGGGCGGGATGTCACGCGGGCAGTTCCCAAAGGAGTTTCAATTATTGCTCCCTTAGTAATCACGCCTCGGCGGTCATAATCTACGTTGGCGGGATTCTTTATCACGCGAAGAATCTCTACTTTGGTGGTTTTTCCGAAATTATCAGAGACATTTGCGTGGTTTACAGCTAGCAATCGAACTTTCTCGTTCCCTCCATGCGTGCGGCTAACTTTCCTTTTAGGTTTGCCCAACCTCGTTTCTGCTGGAAAGGATCCTCTCTCAAACCTTCTTTTCGATCGGTACCTTCGTTTTCTGCCGCCCGAAGTTTTTCGTTTATGTTGATCTCCATGCCACACAGACAAGTCTACATCATCTCAGATAGTATCGATGAGACTACCAAAACTTGACATATAAATTTATCTTCCGCACACCTATTTCTCCATGTTCGTTTTCTCTTCGAGTTCGGGTTTGGCAAAATCTGCAAATATACTCTTGAGTTGACGCTTCATGGTTCGCAAATCGTGGCTTAGACCGAAGTAGTCAGCAAAAAACTCGGTTGTTCGTATAATTTTTTTTCGTCCAGCTCTCTCGCGAATTATCAAATCTAGGTCCTCCAGTTGTTTAAGGTGACCATAAGCGTGGTGTCCTCTTACATCGATGACTTGGAGCTGAGGCACCGGTTGTCTATAGGCAATATACGACAAGGTCTTCAAGGGACCTCTAGAAAGAAGTGGTCTTGTGGCTAACCTTCGAACTTTAGGCGTGTATTCCGCCTTCAACTGTAGAACGAATCGTTCTCCCTCAAGCTCGAGAATTTCAAGGGCTGTGTTACGATTTCTATATTTTTCGATGAGAGCTCTAGCGAGTTTTTTAACCTTCGTTTTGGAGCGAGTTCCAATTAGTCTTCCAAGAGTCTTCAAATTCAGAGGTCGTCCAGCCACGTAGAGCGCTGCTTCCAGCAAAGCTGAATCGCGAATAGATTTTTTTTGTTTAAGAGGTTCAGATGATTCCTTTTCCTTCAACAGTTGGACCTTCTGTGACGGTTATGTAAAGCCCGCCGAAATCTTCATCTTGCCATAGATTCACTGCGCCCCTTTGTGCAAGGAAAAGGAGTACTATAAACATTTTAACTGCTTCAAGTCTTTCCAACCCAGCCACGACCTTAGAGAACACGATCAACTTCGCTTCATTAGCAAGTTGGCAGAGGAGGGTATACAAGTTTTCCATCCGTTCTTCGATTTCCATCAAATATAGGTCAACTGGAGGAAGAATCTCTGGCATTGGTAAGACTGGTTCCAGACGTGGTACTGGAGAAGCTAGGCGTTCACCCTTCAACACTTCATCCAATACGTTCAGTAAATGACGGATTGTAGTGGAAGATAGTTCATAACGGAGCGGAAGAAACAAAGGTGGAGGTAGAAAATCTGGTGGAACTTTAGGTGGAGGCGGAGGCTCTTCCAGTTCTAGCAGAAGCTTGGTCTTCATAAGATAAATTGTGGTGGAAGAATCGAGAGCAATACCTGAGGCTCTGAAATCAATTTCTCCTCTTTTATCCATTTCCTCCAGAAAAGACGTTAACAGAAAGGAGATGTTAACGTCCCAAGGCATAATCTTTTGCAACCTGTGAAGTTCAAAGAGTATGTTCCATGGAGGCTGAAAATAGAACGGTTTTTCCATAGATGAGAACACTAAGCAGCCTCCTTGAGTATGGCAGAGATGACGTGGGAAATTCCGTTGCGTTCGTAAATACCGTATATCTTCTCAGCTTTGCTAACCATCTCAGGCTTCAACGTGATAACCAGAAACTGGGATTTCTTCGATTCTTCAGCCAAGAGTTCTCCCAACTTGGCTACGTGAAAGGCATCCAAATGCGCGTCAATCTCATCGAACAAGTAAAAGGCAGCGGGCATAAAATCTTGCAAGGCAAATATGAAGGCAACTGCTGCCACTGACCTCTCTCCGCTACTGGCTCCACTCACAAGGATGGGAGGTTTGCCTAGGTATTGAACAACCATATCAATTCCGCCAGCGAGTGGGTCTTCAGGATTTTCAAGTTTCAGGACAGCTTCTCCGCCGCCGGTTAGTTTCGAAAAATACCTTCTGAAGCTATCATGTATTTTGTCGAAGGCTTCCATGAAAACCGCACGCTTTCTCCTTTCAATTTCATCCATGAAGGAGAGGATTGTTTGTTTCTCCTTTTCAAGCTCATTCATGCGTACGGATAGTTCTTTGTATCTTGAAGCTTGCTCAGCGTAATGCGTCAGAGCTAGTTGATTTATAGCTCCTAACCGCTCCAACTCAAAACGCAACAGTTTAAGGGAGGGCTCAGCCGCCGTGAGTTGTTCCGGCGAAATCTTCAAAGGTTCTTCATAACCGAGTTCCTTTAATCTACGGCGGTGCTGATCCAGCTGCAATTCGTGTGTTTGAAGGCTGAGTTGAAGCTCGTTGAATAAATGATCCGAACGTTCATACACGGTATCTAATCGATGCAACTTCCTATCTATGTCATCAATTTGGGACGTGAAATTCTTCGACTCTTTCCTAGCAGTTAAGACGGTGCGCGATAATTCCTCTTTGGTCTTCTCGTGTTCTAGAAGCTCTTTTTCAAGCGTCTCTTCTTGCCGACGTGCTTCTTCAACTTCCTCTTCTACTGTTGAAATTTGCCACTTCACCTTTCTAAGCTGGATTCTAATGTTATCAGCACCGATCTTAAGGACATTTTTGAATTTGGATTCAAGAGTTGCGAGGTTAGTCTCTGTACTACCAAGTCTCTGTCGTAACTCAATGCCTTTTTCTCCCAATCTTTCTCGGTGAATCTCCATCTCTTGAATTTGAATTTGATCAGTTTTTCGCCGTAGTTCTGCCAATTCATTGCGTAGCTCTTGCATTTCTTTTCGTAGAACGACGCGTTGCGCTTTTTGGAGTCCTAGCTGCGTCTTCTCTCTTTCAAACCGATCATTAACCCCTTGTATGTACCTTTCGATACGTTTGATGTTTTGTCTAGTTTGTTTGACGCTTCTGCGTACTCTTGCAATTTCGCTTTCAAGAGTGACGATAGCTTCGCCCAATCTGGCAAGTTCCATCCTAGTCTTATCGATTTCCTCGTCAAAAGCACCTATATCGTCTCCTCTCTTGGTCAAGTGCTTTTGAAGAGCCCCTACAGCTTCATCGAGACTTTTCACGGCAGACTCGCTTGGAATAATGGATGAGAAGTCAACGGGCGCGCGATAATAACCACTTTCAAAGCCTCCATTAGCTTCATATAGATCTCCGTTAACGGTAACGGTTCTATGACCGCCTCGGGAAACCGCGAAGGCAGTTTTTTCATCTCTTGCTAGAAGGGTGTCTCCAAAAACGAAGATCACAGCGGGTTCGCATCTTTTTGAACACTTGACAAATGCAGATGCTGGTCCGCTTACTCCTCTAAGCTTTGGGGGATTGACGGACTTGACGGACCCCAATTCTTCAAGGGGAATTATTTTGATTCTACCCAACTTTAGGCGCTTGAGTGTTTCAGCACAAGTGAATGCTGCGTCAAAATTTTGAACAATAAGGGAATTGAGCCAACCCGCTGCTGTGGCTTCAATGGCTCGCTCATAACCGCTATTCACTTTGATCAGATTTCTTAGCCGTCCGTGTACACCGGAAATTACGCCCAATTCTGCGAGTTCTTCGATGTTTCTTAGCGCGTTTTCCTCGGCTGCAACTTTTTCTGCGAGTTCACGTTGAGTGGCAAACTCTACTACTGCTTCTCGAGCGGATTCAGCGATTTTCTCTGCTTGGGCTATTTCTTTCTCCACAGATTCCCTTTGCGCACTTCTTCGCTCTAGGGTTCGTTCAAGATTTTT
>CAYFWY010000098.1:0-7091 GCA_964346895.1 uncultured Candidatus Bathyarchaeia archaeon
AGGTCCTTCAGCTCCGCCCTCCTCAACGCCTGCCACGCAGTTCAATCAGGAAAATACAGAATCGTTCTTGTGGGAGGAGTGGAAAAAATGACTGATCGGTGGGATAAAATCAGAGATGATCTAATGCTTCTAGAAGACCCGTGGAGCTACTATGCTGGATGTACACCTGAGGCAAACCACGAGCTTATGCTTAGGGGGTACATAAAAAAGTATGGAATCTCTGGAGAGCAACTTGAAAAATTCAACATAGCCTTGGCTCAAATATCCGTCAAAAACCATCAACATGCAATAAAAAACGAATATGCCCAATATCAAAGAGAGATAAGCGTGGATAAAGTCTTGAAGGTACGATCCAAAGCCTGCAAACCTCTTGGACTTTATGACTTCGCCCCCATCTCTGACGGAGCATCAGCTTTGATTTTGGCGAACCCAGAGATCGCCAAGAACTGCTCAGAAGTTCCCATTAGCGTTTTGAGTTCTTCTTCAGCCACCGACTATGTCACATTTCCTTCACGGGAGAATCGGACAGGGTTTGTGGCAAGCACTATTGCCATGAAAAGCGCCCTTAAGATGGCTGGAATTAAAGTAAATGCCATCCAGGTAGCTGAACTCTACGATCAATCCACACTGCTGGAAATGATATCCCTAGAAGACTTGGGCTTCTCTGAGAGAGGGAAGGCTTGGCTTGATATCTACAACAGTTGCAAAGAATACCAAGGCTTCTATGAAATTGATGGAAAAAGACTCTTCGTAAATAGAAACGGCGGTCTCAAGGCTGATGGAAACCCCTTGGGAGCCACTGGTGGAGCCCAAGTTTATGAGGTGGTTAAACAACTTAGAGGAGAAGCTGGCGAAAGACAGGTTGAGATAGATGGAGACTCACCTAGATTCGGATGTACCTCGGAATTTGAGGGATTTGGAACAAAAGCCTATGTCCACATTTTAGGGAGGAATTGACATGAGTAGTGAGCCTATTGAAAGAAGAGTCTCCTATATCGGAGACCGCCTTCGAAGCAGTCGATGCACACTTTGTGGAAAAGAGTATTTCAGAGGCAAGGACTACTGTGGAAAATGCGGAAGAAAAAGCTTCGGAAAAATGATGGACATCGATTTTTTTTACGAGAAAGGTAATCTAGAAGTTTGTACTCTTGTCAGTCAACCGACAAACAAATTCGTCAAGATTGGAACCTACGTTTATGGCATTGTTTCATTTCACAAGGGGAAAGTGAGGGTTCCAGGTAGACTAACTGACTCTATTCTAAAAGATGGAGACTTAGACCTATCTTGTTTTGAGGGCAGAGAGGTTGTTCCAAGATTTAGAAGAAGATACGCAGTAACGCGGAGCGACATTGTTCCAACGATTTCCTTGGCCTTCACCCTCGCCGACGAGTACTATCCCCATCAAGAATATAAAATCGTAAAACCAAAGAGAGAGTACGCCATACCGGGAATCATTGGATACGGAGTCTATGTCTCAAAATTCCGAATCAAAGAAGGAATGATTGAAAGGTCTGTTCCCTTCATAGATGAGGACGCTGTCACGGCGGCTGTTGAGGCTGGGAAAATGGCCTTGATTCATTCTGGAGTAGATCATTCTCTCATTGGAAAGGTCTATGTAGGGTCAGAATCAAACCCTTACGCTGTTAAGCCTATAGCCTCTAAGGTAGCCCAAGTTTTGAAGCTTGGTGGGGAAGAAAAAACCGATGGTATCCAAAGTGTAGACGCCATCGACACAGAGTTTGCATGCAAAGCAGCTACTAGCATGTTTAAGGATGCAGCGTCACTGGTATATTATCCTCGTGCCCATATACCCTACACGATGGTGGCAGGCGCAGACAATTCTCAAGCCGCCCCCCGTGATGAACTTGGGGGAGAACTGGATTTATTCGTAGGTTATGGCGGCTCCGCCTTTATCTTCGGTATGGAAGACGTCATCGCCGAGTTGGAAGGCTGGTACTCCTGCACATCAGATACGCCGGACTTTTGGAGAAGAGATCGGGAACCATACCCTAGACACGGCGGCAGATTCACTGGCGAACCAGCTTACTTCAAACATATTCTAAATGCTTGTAGAAAGTTAATGGGGAAACTCAACCTTCAAATCAGCGATGTGAACTACTTCGTTTCCCACCAGCCAAACATCGGCTTTCCAGTTAGAGTCGCTCAGGAACTGGGGTTCAAAGAGGATCAGTATTTACCAGGATTGAAAGTCGCCAAATTCGGCAACACTTATTCCGGTTCCTCACCCATTGGCTTAGCGGCTATTTTAGACAATGCTAAACCTAATGAAAGGATAATTATCGTCAGTTACGGGTCTGGGGCAGGAAGCGACGCCTACTCCCTCTTAACCACTAGCCAAATAAATGATAAAAGGCAGCGACAAAAATTCAACATCAAACATCAAATTGAAAACGAATACTTGGAATACGTAGATTACAATACCTATAGACGGCTTAAAAACGGGCTCTAGACCTAAAGACTAGTCTTAATGGATGCCCACACATACGCCAAGATTGTTGTTTTGTACTTTTGTTCAGCAAATATACACGAAAATTTATTAAATATTACTACATAAGGAATACCGTTGAGGAGCTGAGGTGTCCCAATGGTTGCCACTGACCAGCTGAATTTTTGCTATGAATTTTCGCTTCATAACACTTTTCCAAGCGAATATACCCATCAACTTTTGAGAATCGTTTGCTCCTTTAACTGAAATAAATAACCATGAGGTGTATTTGAATGCCTATAAAAAGGGGAGTAGCTGTATGGATATCTGGATTCCTAACATTTTTAGCAGCTTTGAATTCCTTCGGTGCGATAATCTTATGGGCGCGTGGCGATTTAACCATCCCAAAACTCTATCTTATCGGCGATATAGTCGGTGACCTAAGCGTAGAAAACTACCTTTGGATATCTCTAACTGCGACCTTAATCTTCCTAGGTCTCACCTGCATCATTGCATACCGGAAACTACCCCCTGACCCAGAAATTGTTAAGATGTTCGTCAAAGTAGGAGGAAACTTGGCAGCCCTCAGGAAGACCCAAGAGGCCACATCGTTGGAATTGGCTGAGAGTATAGAGAACAATGGGAAAACCAACCGCAGTTTATTCAAAAAGGTCGACACAAACATTGAAGATTCCAAAAAAGAAACTCTTGCCGAAATGGAAAAACACAGAAAGGGAATACAGAAAGTTCGTAGTGACATGATCTCTACCGTTGAAACAAAGGTCGGCGAAACTAGAGAAGAAATGCTGGGTGCGCTAAAAAAACAAGATTCGTCAATACTGGGAGTTAGGCGATTAAACGAGCAAAATGCTGTGGCCCTAAAGGAACAGAGGACAGAGCTAGAAGATATCAAGACTAGACTCGAGAAGATAGAAGAAAAAATGATTTTGCCTAAACCAAAGCTGAATAGCCAAGACGACCCCGAAAAAATAAAGGGAATCGGACCACGTTTGGGAGAAGAATTGAGAGCCATGGGAATAACAAATGTAGGCGAACTTGTTACAGCAGATCCAGTCATTATCGACGAAAAAACGCGTGTGACAAAAGAAATGGCAGAGCGTCTGCAGGCAACTGCTGCACTGCGGATGATTTCGAGTGTGGATGAAGACGATGCTGAACTGCTTATAGACGCAGGGATAACCTCCATAAAGGAACTGGCAGACCAAGACTTGGTTCAACTCAGCGGGAAAATAGGCGAAATCGCCAAAACCTACATTGAAGAGGGAAAGATATCCGAAGACGAAAAACCGACTATTGAAAAAATATCTTCTTGGATAAGAATGGCAAGATACTAGTTGTCGCCGCAAAAGACCAGAAGCCCAGAGGAATAGTTAAATACACGCGCTGGAAATTATACTTAGTCGTTCTAAGATGATACGAAGACTTGTCCTTGACGTCTTAAAACCGCATAATCCCAACGTGGTTGAACTTTCTGAAGTCCTCAGCCACCTAGAAGGCGTAGAAGGAGTAAACATAATAATTTACGAGATAGATCAACAAGTGGAAAACGCCAAGGTTGTCATTGCTGGAAACGGTATAGACTTTGATGGCATCAAGAAAAAACTGGAAGAAATGGGCGCTACAATCCACTCCGTTGATGAAGTTGCCGCTGGCAAAAGAATAGTAGAGGAAGTAACAACGCCTCAAGATAGGTCTGCCAGAATGTGACGCAAATGAGTAGCGAGGATTAAAAGCTCAGTCTTTTCAGCGTGGTTAACGCATGATAAAGCGGGTTGAGACTTTTTTTCAACGAATTAAGACGTATCTTCAGATTACGCAGATGACTCCTATCGCAAGAAGATACTTTATCAAGAACGGTTTTGACGGCTCAATGACCCTACTCGGTATAATTGTAGGTTCTTGGGTCGTGGGAGTCGTAGAGCCTGAAATAATTGTCACTGCAGGGTTAGGTGCATGTCTAGCTATGGGAGTTTCCGGTCTTTTCGGCGCTTACATGACTGAAAAAGCTGAGAGAAAAAAAAATCTTAAAAAGGTCGAGGCTGCCATGCTCACCGACCTCAGCGACTCCATACTTAGTGATGCTTCTGACTTTGTTTCTTTCTATGCTGCATTCATCGATGGCGCATCACCTGTGTTGACGGCGGTGATTTCTCTTATTCCCTTCATCCTGACATTAACGGGAATAATTGTCATTTGGGACGCCTATGTTGTCTCATTGATTTTCACCTTGATAACATTGTTTTCTTTAGGCCTTTACCTTGGAAGAATCGCTAAGGAGAATATGCTGTTATATGGCGCACAGACGGTTGCTGCTGGAATACTAATAGTGGCCATAGCCCTTCTTCTAGGTGCCATTTAATCCTTCTCTCGACTGCGCGCGCGTTTTAACAACGAAAAAGTTGATATCCAATAGAACAGTTATATGGGAGTTCGGAAGAACTACTCTAAAAAGGTAAGCGAACAGATATCAACCGTTACGGAGAATTGACAAAAATTGGATGTTCTCGGAGCACTTGAGGTTATATACTCTCCAGTTAAGGCTTTCAAAAAAATTATTGAAAAACCAGATTTCAAAGGAGTACTTTTGGTTTTAGCGCTAGTTATATCCTCTATGGTAGTTGTGGAATACGTTGCTGCCTCGAAGTTTTTTCTTGAAACTAGGATGCCTGATGATGATGACTGGACAGAATCATTAACGAATCAGCACATTTGGACCTCTAACGGTTCCCCCTCACTTGATGATGCGGATTACAAAATGGGAAATGAAGTTGGCAACCATAGTATAAAATCTTCTATTTCCAACGATACAAGCATTTGGATGAAAATTACTGATATTGAGTCCATCGATTGGTCAAACGACACCGGATACAAGGAACTTTTCTTTTGGATTAAGTGGACACACGAAAACGGGACATTTCCGAATTCAGGTGCAACTTTAAAGTTATTTTCTGGTAGCGAAAGTAGTTATTTTGAATCAAGCCTAACTAATTTTATTGCTTCAAATGACGAATGGAGTAATATTACACTCAAAATTGGTCCGGACCAAGATTGGACTCCAACTAATTCTCCAGACTGGAAAAGAGTAACGGGATTAGAATTTAGAGTAGGTTGGACAGCTTCAGCAAATCTAACAATGAAAATTGATGGTTTATATTTTCGAAAATATGTTTCTCCACTTGAGAGCGGTGCATTTAGCGGAGCACTAATCCCAATTTTGATGTCGGCTGCTGTTTCCTTCTCCATGAATTGGATTCTTTGGGCTGGCATTCTATTGATGATAGCAAAAGTTTTTCGCGAAGAAGTAGGCCCTTGGACGATGTTCTTCGTTATTATTGGGTATACCTTTATTGTCACTGTGATTTCCACGATAGCGAGCGCAGTGTCGCTTTCAACGCTTCCAGTCTTAACTTTACCCTTGACTGATGAGGTTGGTGTTCTAATCCATGAATCGTGGTCTCCATATTTGGCGTACCAAGTGTGGTTGTACCTCCCTTTAGTTGGAGAAGTCTGGATAGCCATGCTCTGCGCGACAGTGATACGCCTGTTACGTGGGGTCACTTGGGGGAGGGCCGCAAGCATCTCTGCAATCGCCTTCATTATACGAATCGTCTTGAGATTCTTCTTCGGAGTCTGAAAAAGCGTTTTGCCGCTTTTTTAATCAGATTGGTTTAGAAGCCTCGAAGAGGGAAGCACAACTATCGCCACCATTTTTATTAGTTAATTGTGATCATCGCCCCATTCTTTGAGAATGCCATCGCCCACTCTGGCTTTCATCCAGCGAGAAGAAGTGCAAAACTTCTCTATGCATAGACTTTACGTTAAAGTGACATATAGAAGATCTTCTTGATCCTCAAAAACTGTTTTTAGTCTCTACAGAAGCCTCTGAAACTCTACGTAGCAAAATTTATATCCAACAACAATACTCCTTCATCATCATCAGCCAAAAAAACGGAGCTACGCGTAAAGTCGTTTTGACGGAAAGCTGGTTCTTTTTTGATGGCTGTTTCCGCGATAAAGGACGAAAGAGTAGATGCTGAGAACGCTTGCAGAAAAAGCGAGACATACAGCAAAAAGGGCTGTAAAACAAAGAAAGAGAGGACGAAAATGCGGCTCAATACCTTTCCAAGGAGTACCGGTGATAGCAGCGGTGGAAATCGTGGAAAAAATTAATTGAAACAGGAGGAAGAATTCTGAAAATTAAAGACCTAAGGGATGAAATGCGAAGAGTAGACGTTGAAGCAAAAGTAATCCAGAAATCAGAGACCCGCGAGGTTCGTTCAAGATACAGAAACGAAACATACCGCGTTGCCGACGCCATGATTAGAGACGACACAGGCACAATAAAATTGACTCTATGGAACGAACAAATCGATCAAGTCAACGTCGACGACACAGTGAGAATCGAAAACGGTTACATCAGATCTTTCAGAGGAGAAATTCAACTAAACGTGGGAAGATACGGAAATCTAACCGTTTTGTGAATTGATGAAGATTTTTCATAAATGATTAAGAGAGGTGAAAAAATGCGGTATGAAAGAAGAGGAAGAGGAGAAAGAAGAGGATTTGGCAGAGGATTTCCTCCAAAGCCTGTTGAGATCGGAAAAGAATATGACGTGGAAATTCA
>CAYFWY010000099.1:0-7060 GCA_964346895.1 uncultured Candidatus Bathyarchaeia archaeon
TATTCTGTGGGTGCAAATTTAACAAACTCTTTCCCTTCCGGATCTACTACCCGGATATCGCCATCGTAGAAGTTCACTTTGTTGTTTTTGTCAACTGTTCCCATGTAGTAGGTCTTTAAGGTGTAGGGTTCGCTCTTGATCAAGTTTACGTAATCAACGTTTTTTAGAACCACATCGTCGAAGATTTTCAGAGAGAATTTTGCGAACTCTATGCAACTTCTGACCATTTTTTCGATTTCTTGCCTTTCCTCCTCAGATAAAGCCTTTGACATGCCTCCTGGTAAGGCGCTTACTGGATGAGTTGGTCTTCCCCCGATTATGCCTGTCATCTTTTGTCCAAAGGCCCTGTGTTTAATAACTTCTTTAGCAATATCCAATCCGACCTTCTCTATCACTCCAAGAATGTTTCTTTTCGCTGGAGGTGCATCTGGTCCTACCACGAAGTCCGGAGCTGCTAAAAAGTAGAAATTCAATATGTGATCATAGATGTAATAACAAACGTACTCTAGCTCTCTCAATTTCTTAGCCGTTTCTGTTGGTTCCACATTAAATGCCGCATCACATGCCTTTGCACCCGCCATATGGTGGGCGACTGGGCAAACTCCGCAGATTCTAGTGGTTATTATGGGCAGATCTTCAGCTCTTCTTCCTTCGCAGAATCGTTCAAACCCTCTTAGTTCGGGGACTTGGAAGTAGGCGTTTTCCACGTTTCCTTGGTCATTTAAGAATATGGTGATTTTTCCGTGACCTTCCAATCTCGTAATTGGATCTATAACTATTTCCTTCATTTCATCACCTTCCTTCGGAGAATTGAATGGGCAAGAGAGTACTTGTAGAAAGTCCCGATTGGATCGACAGCCTGATTGATGACTTCAGGATCTGTAGCGATAGATGCAAGTGCGCTGATGGCGGCAGCACCTTGGTCTGTAACGCGCGGACCTGGACCATTGCAGCCAGTACAGGGTATATTTGTGTTCGGACATTGGGCATCGCAGCCTGCTCGCGTTGCTGGACCCATACATATCACACCCTGATCCCAAAAACAAGTTTTTAGGTCGTCATTGATTTCGTAAATTCTCTTTATTTCTGAGAGTCTTCTGTCCTTTTTCTCTCTTGGGCATTCATCGCAGATGGATTTGTTCGGCATTAGAACAGATCCTTTTGGAGGTAGCTCACCCTTGAATATGGCTCCAACGGCTTCGATTATGAGGGGAATTGGAGGCGGGCAACCTGAGAGAAAATAATCCACATCTACGGTTTGGCTTAAGGTTTTCACGGTGTCATAAAATTCAGGTAATTCTAGTTCTCCTTCCTTAACCTTAAATGAGGTTTTCGGTCTCTTCGATTCAGGGTTTTTCGTTGAAGGTGTTTCGGAGTATGCTCGTTCAAAGATTGTTTCTTTGTCCCAGAGGTTTCCAAGGCCTACTACGCATCCGTCACAGGCACAGGAACCGAAGGCTACAAGCACTTTGGATTTTTTTCTAAGAAGCTTTGCTATGTGTTCCTGTTCTGAATTTCTAATTGCACCATTGAAGAAGCAGACGTCGATGTAGTTGTCTTGCATTGCTTCCACATCCTTGTATTTGATGTCGATGGCCACTGGCCAAAAGACTATGTCTGCGTTGGCAACGACGTCCAAGATTTTTTCGTTTATGTCGAGAACAGCGATTTCGCAGCCTCCGCAACTCGCGGCCCAATAGAAAGCAAACTTCAACTTTTCCTTTTCCATTTTCTCACCAATTTGAAAGCATTCAGTTTAAGAGCATAAGGACTGTTACATGTTTAATTTAAGTTTTCTGACGTTGGATATTCCTTTTACGATTTTATTCAAAAGAATAAGGGGTTAAATGAAAAATGTCCGAATTCAAATTTCGCGCACACGGAATACTCTGAAAGATCTTTATTTATTGCGAGTATTAACAAAGAAAGATTCAGAGCAGAAAGAGTAATGAGTGAGACTATTCTTTCTCTACTGATAATCTTTCATCTAATGTTTGTTTTAATATATTTTACACTGTAGATTTTAATTCCTAATGATATATAATGTAACGACTATAGGTGTGACACAGAAGAGTATTCTAGGATAAATCTTAAAACCACAATAATGGTATAACCTAAAATACGAAGGGAGTTCTCTAAATCATTTTTTCTTGATTGGGAGTTCCCAAAAGAACGAAATAAGAATACAAATTAAATGGAGGTGATAGAATGGCAGGTGAAGATGCCTTTGACGGCGCCAAAGCTGCGTTTTCCTCTTATTTTGCCTTCTTCAAAACAGTTGCTCAGGAAATTGGCATGGAACGAACACTTGCCCTGGGAAAGAAGACGGTTGAGACCATGGCGGCCATGCAAGCCAACAAGATGAAAGAGGAGACGGGTATTAAGGAATTCGACGCCAAAACAGCCTCATCGCTTGTTTGGACCATTCCTCAGACCTTGGGCATAACTAGGGAAGTGGTAGAGGAAAGCCCTCAAAGAGTTATGTTTAAAGTCGGCAGGTGTCCCATTTACGAGGCAGCCCAGACGCTAGGACTGGATCCCGAGTCTGCGTGCCATGCAAACCCTTTAATCCATATGGATGCGCTGGTTAAGCAACTAAATCCCAATCTCAGTTATCGGCTGCTGAAGTACCGAACAGCACCAGATGACTTCTGTGAAGAGGAGATTGTGCTAGTTTAGCCACGTTCGTTTCCTGACCATGTTCCTTTCTTTTTCCCTTTTTTGTGAAAAACTGTAACGTTAGATATTCTCTAGAACAAACAATCAAAGAACTAGCTAAACAAGCAGTTAGTTAGCTTTGCTCATCCTTGTTGAATTTATCATCGTAGATGTATTTCAAAAAAGAGGAAAGAAAAGAAACAATCGATTTCATTGTGAATTCTTCCGACACACAGGTATCTATTGTAGTTTAGAAAACATATGTTTATTCTTTATGGATTCGAAACCTAAAGTCAAATTCTTTATTACCATGAACCGTTGGAAGTTTCTGAATGTACGAAATGAAGAAAGCTACTTCTTTTTTATTCGTTTCTTTGATTTCATCTTTCTGACAATATCTACTTGCTCTGTTGGAAAGTAATGTGGCATAGTATTGTATGAGCTTGGAGGGGTTCTCCTCTTGCTCTTCTTATTTTCTCTTGTTAACATAAGCTCTCGAATACACCCAGAAGTTGCTTTCTTTATAATGTATCTAAGGAAGTTACAAAGTATTTATGTTTTTAAGGTTTAAGTTCCCCATGTTGTTAGTCTCTCACAGTTAATGAGAAACTCAACAAAGAGAAGAACCCAGATTAAGTCGCAAGTTATTTGCGCGCACAAAAGTGACATTAAGAGTTAGTGTATTTACGTTTAAGCTTTCACGGAACACACATTTAAGAGTAAGCCAATTTAGCACATATGCAGAAGTTCTCTAACTTGAGTTTGAAAATAAATGCTTAAATTTAAGTCATAAGGTTGTATATTATTCTCGAAACTAGGGATGGTGGACGACGTGTTCAACTGTCAAGGTTGGCTATTCATAACTATTGAGGAGTGACCTGTGTTGGCAATCACCAAACTCGACCCAAAGTTCAAGGAGGAGGTTTCGAAGGTTCCTGGAGGGCACAACGTAAAGAGGTGTTTCCAGTGTGGAACCTGCAACGTTGGATGTCCAGTTAGGGAGATAGAGGAGAAATATAATCCTAGAAAGATCATACGCATGACTGTCCTAGGCATGAGGGAAAGGGTCCTTTCAAGCGACTTCATATGGTTGTGTTCAGCATGTTACACCTGTCAGGAAAGGTGTCCTCAGGATGTCAGAATACCTGAGGTAATGAACGCCCTAAAGAATCTAGCAGTCAAAGAAGGATACATCCACAGCTCCTTTGCTAAACGAGTGGAGATTGTGGGAGCCCAAGGCAGATTATTTCCGATAAGCAATTTTGATAATACTAAAAGAAAAGAACTCGGGTTGCCCCAAATTCCACCCGAAAACAAAGAGGTTCAAGAACTCTTCGAGATAACGGGACTAAACAAGCTGGTGAGCGCTAAGGGAGGAGAATGAAGTGAAGTACGCCTTTTTTCCAGGATGCCTTGCACCCGTGATGGGAAGACAGTTTGAGCTTTCAGCAAGGAAAGTCTCCAAGAAACTTGGGTTAAAACTCGTAGATTCGGAGGACTTCGCCTGTTGCGGCTTCCCCATAAAGTCTGTTGACCAAGAAACAGCCTTGCTTTTAGCCGCTAGAAACCTAAGCGTTGCTGAAGGCCAGGGTCTAGACATATGTACCATCTGCACAGGTTGCGCCTCCACACTAGCTGAAGCAAACAAAGAGCTGATGCACAATGATAAATTGAGGGAAAGGATCAACGAGAAACTGCAGAAAATAGGTCGAATTTACAAAGGCAATGTCAAAATTAAACACTTTGTGCGAATTTTATATGAAGATATTGGCCCTGAAAAAATTAAAAGCCAAGTTAAGACAAGCTTGGAAGGACTCAAGTTGGCTGCCCATTATGGCTGCCATTATTATAAGCCCTCAGAAGTTTTCGACAAATTCGAGGACCCCGAATTTCCCAGAACTCTAGATACGCTGATATCTGTTTTGGGCGCAGAGATCTTGGAGTATGAGGAGAAGACGCAATGTTGTGGCGGGGTAATTCTTGATGTCGACGATAAGATTGCGTTGGCGATGGCGCAGAAGAAGCTTAATCACATAAACATCATGGAAGCCGACGCAATGGTTCTAATGTGCCCTTTATGTGGCTCTATGTATGACAGAAATCAGAGAGTGATAGAGCGAAGGTTTAACATTGCCTATAATCTGCCAGTACTCTTTTATCCTCAAGTCCTTGGGCTGGCTCTCGGAATGGACCCAACGGGACTAGGGTTGAATCTGAACCGTGTGAAAACGTCTGATTTATTGAACAAGCTTGGCTCGCGCGCCGAGAAGAGGCTTTTGGAATTGGCTGGAGGAGAAGCTATTGGAGGAAAGGCTTAGGGCGGTTCTGTTTACTAGTGGCGGAATAGCGGGCATTCAGGCTGCCCTCGACCTTGGAGATGTGCGAATAATGGTGCATCAGGGAGGTTTGTCGGAGCGATGAGCAACAATATAGGGAATTTTTCCTCGGGGAGCCAAACGACAAGAATTTCAAGGGAACTTTCGAAGAGATCAGTAGACGCTGAGAAGTTGGCATATTGCTACACATGCGGAACCTGCACCGCAGCCTGTCCAGTTGCAAGAGTTTTTCCGAGACACTACAATCCCAGAATCTTTTTTCAGAAGCTCTCTCTTGATTTGGGGAACGTTCTGACGGAAACGGGGCTCTGGCTGTGCGCAATGTGCGATCGATGCCATAAAAGATGTCCTCATGAGTTGAAGCTACCCGAAATCTTCGCGCTGCTAAGAAGACTGACCGTTGAACAAGGCTATTTACCAGATGTACTCAGCAAGCTTGAGGAAACTCTAGCGATTGTTAGAGAGCAAGTTCCCTTCCCTGTAGTTTACAGCTGGCTTTGCCTTCGTCCATGTGGAGAGGAAACTAAGCGTAGCAAGTTTGACAACCTTGTTTTGGAGGTTCTTCAGCGTTCTCTTTCAGATCATAAGAAAAAAGAAGTAGCCCCTTCGCCTGAGACGCGTAAAGAAAAAATCGCGATAATCGGTTCTGGTCCAGCTGGACTTACAGTGGCTTGGGAATTACTTAAGATGGGATTTCCAGCTACAGTTTTTGAGGCTCTATCTGAGCCCGGAGGAATGTTGAGAGCCGGAATACCAGAATATCGGCTACCCAAGGAGATCTTAGATATGGAAATAGAGTACATAAAAGATCTTGGAGTAGAGATTAGAACTAACACAGCTGTTGGCAAAGATTTGTCATTTGACCATCTTTTAGAGGAGGGGGAATACAAAGCGATTTTTATTGCCACTGGCGCTCACAAGAGCCGGAAACTTCGCGTTGAAGGGGAGGATATGGAAGGCGTATTTCACGCCCTCGACTTACTCCGTCAGGTCAACCTGCGGAAGCGTCCCAAGCTTGGAGAAAGAGTTTTAGTTATTGGTGGCGGCAACGTTGCCATGGATGCAGCTAGAACCGCCATACGCCTTGGAGCAGAAGCAGTCCACATGGCTTGCCTAGAATCTAGAGAAGAGATGCCAGCTCACGAATGGGAAATCCGAGAGGCCCTCACAGAGGGAGTGGCTCTCAATGTATCATGGGGACCCAAAGAGATCTTGGGAGACGGAAAAAAAGTAACCGGATTAAAGTTCGTTCGCTGCGTGTCGGTTTTTGATGAAAACGGGATGTTTAATCCATCCTTCGACGAAACCGTGACTAAGGTTCTTGAGGCTGATGCCGTGATCTTGGCGATCGGTCAAGCCCCTGATCTTTCCTTCCTGGAGGAGAAAACCGACGTTCTCGGGGTCAGAGCCATCGCGGTTGATCCAATGACGATGGAGACGAGTCTGCCCGGGGTATTTGCCGGTGGAGATGCGGTGTCGGGACCTGCTACCGTAATAGAAGCAGTAGCTGCCGGAAAGATAGCTGCTGCTTCAATTGATCGCTATTTGAGAGGTGCAAGTCCTTAGTCAACAAAACCGATGTAAGGTGGTAGGCTTGGAGGAAGAAAAACCCTGTGTGGTGATCATTGGCGGTGGCGTCGCAGGTATACAGGCATCCCTAGACCTTGCCGACCGAGGACTCAAAGTGTACTTAGTTGAGAAATCACCAAGCATAGGTGGAAGAATGGCTCAACTGGACAAAACTTTTCCAACACTGGACTGCTCAATCTGCATCCTCGCGCCCAAGATGATTGAATGCTTTCGCCATCCAAATGTCACATTGTTGACTTATTCCGAAGTAGAAGATGTCAGCGGATCAGCGGGAAACTTCACCGTAAAAATTGTTAGAAAGCCCCGATTCGTTAACGAAACCAAATGCACTGGCTGTGGCACGTGTACACAGAAATGTCCAGTTGTGAAACCTAACGAATTTGACATGCTCCTAGGAAACAGGAAGGCCATCTACATGCCCTTCCCACAAGCCGTGCCTCGTATTGCAACAATCGATAAAGACAACTGTCTATACT
>CAYFWY010000100.1:0-6985 GCA_964346895.1 uncultured Candidatus Bathyarchaeia archaeon
ATAACCATAGATGATGCTGGTGTCGGAGACCTCCTTTTCGGTGTGATCATAGGAGCTTTCCGAGTAGAAACCCAAGAATTCAGGTATGAAATCTTGGATGTCAAGTATTTCAGATCTCAACGATTCCGTCGAAAAGATTATCTAAAACAAACTTCAAGGATCGCACTCCAACTACTTGGTAAACTCAAACTCAAGACAGAGGAATCAATCCACATCTGCAGAGGCTACATCTTTGACGAGGCTGTTAGAGAGTTAAAAAGAAGATATGGCGATGATCGAATTCGCAGAGTCAAAGTTACAGGGGAACCACAGCGGCTCGCTGAGATGGCATATCTTGATGAAATAAGAAACTTGGGCTACGAGCCACTCAGAAAAAGAGATGAGAATAGGGCAAAAAGCTTCTTTCATATGATGAACTGGTTGAAGGAAAACCCGAACAAACGTAAATACGCTAAGACTGGCTGGCCACGCTTGTCTAGATACCGTCTATTTAGACAATACGATGGAGCTTGATCAAGGGAATCCAGAACTTAGACTTTTTTTATCTTCGATTTTTTAGAGAAGCACAAACTAGACAATTAACCCAAAATTTCTTTTGTTAGAATCGAAAGAAAGTACACTTGTTAGATAGGCATCACTTTCCTGGGTGTTTCTTTCTAAATTTTGAAAGAAGGATAACAAACCCTAAGACAACGAAGAGATCTTTGCACACAACTAGGTTCGCGTGCGAGAAAGAAATCGAGAGAGGAAGAGGAACAGTTAGCGGAACGGGAGATGCAAAATGACTTTCATGCTTTGCTGTTCACTCAAGCTACGTCTTCACAATTTTTCTATTCTTCTCAACGTAGCTCCTAAACTTATTTAGCTCTCTTCCTCTGTCTTTGTCTCTTTTTTTGAGATCTTTTCACTTTTTTCTTCTTGGTCTTTTTAGTCATAGCCCGATGTCTGGTCATTTTACTCCCCTTTTTCCCCCAACAATTTTATGATAGATTTTACCACAGACCAAATTTGTTGGTTCGGGCGTGATGGCAAACCTGTTACTCACTGTCCTACTCATTGTAAGATAAAAAAGTTTACCTTTTCGCAAAGACAATTGCGCGCGCGATGTTTATTTGCTTCCTCAAAACTTTCGTGGCAAAGCCAAGAGTAAGACTTTTAAAATGTCAAGTTAGAGTTGCTATTGTATGATGAAGGATACGACTCTGAGCTTAAGTGATGATGACATGGAGCGACGCTGAAGTTAGTTTTGCGTATGCATGTAAAACTTGAATATTCACGATAAAAAAGGACGAGAAAGCATAGACGCAGTAGCATGGATAGCTGAGCGCCGCTTGCGCGCAAAGTCTACAACTAAATTCTGTTTAATTTGAATTCCTTATGAATTGCTCGAACAGCCTCTTCTCCATCTGTTTCTTTAACTACAAAGGAGATGTTTAGTTCAGAGGAACCTTGGGCGATCATGCGAACGTTTATTCCTTTTCGAGCAACAGCTGTGAAAATCTTAGAGGCCACTCCTGGTGTGCCCTTCATGCCAGCGCCCACAACGGCAACCACACAAACATCGTCTTCTGCTGTCACTTCACGAATCAAACCCCTACCTAAAAGAGCTATCTCCAAGGTGATAACTGCCCTCTCTAAAAAGCTTCTCTGAATCACGAACGAAATGTTTGCTTCTGAGACGCTCTGCGAAATCATCAAAACGTTGATGTTGTCTTTCCCAAGGACATCAAAAACCTTTGCAGCCGTCCCTGGAGCGCCGACCATGCCCGCTCCGCTGACATTGACCAGCGCCAAATCCTTGACCAAAGCTATGGCCTTCACAGCATCTCCACGTTTAATTTTCTTCTCTTTCACTATGAGGGTTCCCGGATTTTCTGGGTTGAAGACGTTTCTTATTCTTACAGGTATATTCTCTTCCACGGCTGGTTCCAACGCTCGCGGATGCATAGCCTTGGCTCCGAAGATGGTCATCTCTATGGCTTCTTGAAAGGAGAGTTCAGACAACATTTTTGCCGAGGGAACAAATTTTGGGTCGGACGTCATTAGCCCATCTACATCTGTCCATATCCAAACTTCGTCTGCAGCCAATGCGGCTCCTATGATTGTAGCGGTGTAGTCGGACCCTCCTCTGCCAAGGGTTGTAGTTATGTCGTCCTGAGTTGCGGCTATGTAGCCTGTTACCACAGGGACAATTCCTTTTTCCAGTAATGGAGCAATTTTCTGTTTAACTTGGAGTTTTGTTACGTTCATTAGTGGGTTGGCTTCTCCAAAGTTGGAGTCGGTGACGATCCCTATGTCTCTTCCAGTGTAGTGTTTAGCCCTTAATTCCAAGTCTTGCAGGGCTCCTGCGACGATAGGTGTTGACAATCTTTCTCCGAAGGAAAGAACATGGTCTTTTGATTTTGGAGTGAGTTCACCAACATAAATAATTCCTGTCAGAATTTTCTCAAGCTCTTCAGTTGTTTTTTTAAGGGTTTTTTTCACATCGTCGCGGACGGTTTTGTTCTCTATGGCTTTTTGAGCAATGTTTAGATGATCTCTGAGGATAATTTGTTTAAACTTAGGAATGTAGTCGTGGTTTCTCTTTTTTGCTTGTTCCACCGCTTCAACCAGTTTATCTGTAACTCCTTCTAAAGCTGAAATCACAACAACGACACGATAGTCTTGGTTAATGTAGTTAGAAATTAAGTTGGCAACATGTCGAATGTTTTTGCCACTTGCCACAGATGTGCCTCCAAACTTCATAACTATACTCTTCAAATCGTTCATCCTCCTACACGTCAAGCTACTAGTTTAGTTGCTAAATTTTGTTTTATATCCAATAGGTCCCTTAATATGGCACTAGCGGTTTCCATTCCACCTGCCCCACGCCCTATAATTGTTTCTTCCCCAGCAAACTCTGACACAAATGTTACCGCGTTGAGGACTCCTCCCACAGACAAGGGATCACGCCTAGAGATCTCTGTAGGCTTGACTTTTAGATTGTTATTGATTGATCCTATGAGTTTGATTGTGCAGTTTCTCTTCGCGGCTTCCTCTAGGACTCGCGGTGTAACGTTACGGATGCCTTGAACATCCACGTCCTTTAAGGTAACCTTCTTGTTCATAATCCAATTCGCCATGATAACTAATTTGCAAGCCGCATCTATTCCGTCAACGTCTATTGAAGGATCAGTTTCAGCGTATCCAAGATTTTGGGCTTTCTCTAGAGCTTCCTGGAATGTAATGATTTTTTCATCCATCTCTGTCAGAATATAGTTTGTCGTTCCGTTCAATATCCCTCTAATTGAGACTATTCTATCGCCCAAGAGACATTCTTTAGCTAATGCTAAAACTGGAGTTCCTGCGCCAACGGTTCCGCTGAATCTTAGGTAGACTTTGTTGTATTCAGCTAACTCGGTTAAGGCTGGTAGGGCTAATGCAAGGGGTCCCTTGTTTGTAGTGACAACGTTTTTTCCAGTTCTAAATGCTGTTTTTATGTGGGATAAACCAGGTTCTCCGTCTTTAATGTTGGTGGGCGTTACTTCAACTATCGCCTCAGCTTCAACAGACTCCATTATATCCAACGCTGATGAGGCTGGGCGCCCATATTCGCTATTGGCTGCAACTGTACCCGTTTTAGCCTTCAATGCTAACATTTTCTTTAGGTCTAGTCCCCTTGGATTTATGGCGGCGCCTCCCCGGTCTATCATGGCCACAATCCTTGGATGAAAACCATAATTTTTGACAAGTTCTGCTTCTCGACTTACAAGTATCCGGGCGAAGCTTTGACCAACAACTCCAAATCCTATTAAGATTATTCTCATGGCGAATCACCTAGAAACGACGGGTACAGATATGGTTCGTGTAAGCCCTAGGAGCTTCTCAATTGATTCTATTTCGGCGTTAACTTCAGAAGGTTTTTCACTTATTTTTATTGCGATGTCTGGGTCTTTAAGTCCATGACCCGTGGTCACACAAACAACAATCTCGTCTTTACCGATTTTTCCCACTTCCAACAGCTTCTTTAGGCCAGCAATAGAAGAGGCGCTTGCTGGTTCCACGAATAAGCCTTCAGATCTAGCAAGCATCTTTTGGGCTTCCAAAATTTCTTCGTCAGTCACAGTCTCCGCTGTGCCGTCAGATTCTCTTATCGCCCTTAAGGCTTTTTTCCAGCTAACAGGGGCGCCGATTCGGATGGCGGTTGCAACGGTTTCAGGGTTCTCCAAGGGCACGATTTCGTCTTTTCCGTCTTTTATAGCTTGGGCTATAGGCGCAGCACCTTCAGCTTGAATTCCAGTCATTTTAGGAAGTTTTTCTATTAGACCAAGTTTGTGGAATTCCGTGAATCCCTTCCATATGGCGCTTATGTTTCCAGCGTTGCCTACCGGCAATATCACCCTGTCTGGAGATTCTCTTTTCAGTTGATCACAGATTTCGAAGGCTAAGGATTTTTGGCCCTCTAACCTGTAGGGATTGATGGAGTTAAGGAGGTAAACTTCCCTATGCTTTCCCGATAGCTCTAAGACCATTTTTAAAGCATTGTCGAAATTTCCTCGAATCTGCACAACTCTTGCTCCGTAAATCATGGCTTGAGCCAGTTTTCCATAAGCAATTTTGCCAGAAGGTATCAGAATTATGCATTGAAGTCCAGCTTTCGCAGCGTAGGCGGCTAAGGAAGCAGAGGTGTTCCCGGTGGAGGCGCAGATGACGGTTTTGATGTTGAGTTCCAGAGCCTTTGTTACTCCAACGGTCATACCTCTATCCTTGAATGATCCTGTTGGGTTTTCGCCTTCATTTTTCACGTAAAGGTGCTTGACTCCCAACGTGTTACCTAGACATTGGCATGAATGGAGCCCAGTTCCACCCTCGTCTAACGAAACAATTTTTGATGGATCTCGAATGGGCATGAAGTCTCTGTATCGCCATACTGATAGGGGTAGATTTTGCCAATTACTTTTTTTTATTTTCGCTTCTATGAGGTCATAATCGTACTTGACGTCTAGGATATCCCCGCATCTCTTGCATGAATAAATAATCTCGTCTGCGTCGTATTTTTCTCCACAGGCAATACACTTTTGAAATATCATTGCTTCACCTCAAATATTGAAACTCCTTTTCCAGATTTTGTGCAGAGAGTCTTAGCACTTACGCCAGCAGATTTAAATCCTTCTTTCATTGCTTCAGCAACTCTAAACGCGTTGGTTTTATTGCTGTTTACTATAGCTATCATGGCGGGTCCAGCACCACTGATGGCTACTCCACAGGCACCAGCTTTCAAGGCTCTTTCTTTAATTTTTAAATAAGCTGGAATCATAAAAGACCGAGATGGTTCGACAATAGCGTCAGACATGGAATTTCCAATAAGATCTACATCGCCCAAAGCGAAACCCGCAGCCATAGTTGAAGCATGTCCTATGTTGTGTACAATTTTTTTCATTGGAATTGTCTTGGGTAAAACGGAACGGGCTTTTTCAGTTTTTTTAGGTGAAGTTGTTACTTCTGGAATAGCTACGCATATTCTCAAATTAGGCGGGGTTTCTAGATGAAGGACTTCTATAGGATTGTAGGACTTGATTATGGTAAAGCCACCACAGATTGTGGCGGAAACGTTGTCAGCATGTTCGAAGCCAGCTGAAGCTATTTCACCCTTGGCAGCCAGCTGAATCAATTGTTTGTTATCGAGTTTAAGATTAAATAGGTGGTTCAATCCGAAGGCAACTGCTGCCGCTGAGGCAGCACTGCTGCCTAAACCGACGCTGGGCAAAATTCCTTTATCAAGTTTGATAAGGAGCCCGGTTTTTAATGAAAATTCTTGCAAGATGTGTTTGGCAACAACACCTGCCGTGTTTTTCTCAGGATTTGTGGGGATGGTATCTGCAGCTAGGCCGGTTACTTTGATTTTGATGTCTTTGGAAATTGGTTTTATCGTAACCTTGTCGGTTGGTTGCTCTAGCGCCATGCCGAAAACGTCGAAGCCTGGACCTAGATTAGCGGTTGTGGCTGGAGCTTTAACAATTAATTTGTTTGGCGGTGATGCACTCTTCTTCCTTCCAGTTCTTGGTTTGATATTGAAGCCTCCCTATTAAGATTATGCTTTACTATAATAATCATGTTTTTAACGCGTCGCCACTCATGCAATCGCAAGCCTCATGATCGATTTCGAAAACTGATTTTGAATAGAAATTCTGGCTTCACAATCTTTTTCAAAAAACTTTGGACAATGAGATGGAACATAGAGTAGAATGATAGGAAAAATGAGAATGACGACGATCTGGATTTCACCAGATACCTACCCGAAACTTCTCTATGTTGAAAAGATTTTGATTACGAAAAACGGGCGCTGCATAAATCCTAACGATGTTGTAGAGGAACTTATAGAATTTTGGAAGAAACATCAGTCTTAAACCTTTATGTGTAAAATTAATGGGTTTTAAGTTCACAAAGTCTCAGGGTATTATTTGAAAGGCTGTAAAGAAGTTGAATAGACAATACTGAAATGTTTGGCGATACATCGTAAGGTTAATAGGTTAGCTTTTCAACTAGCATGCTAGTTCACCATAACCGAGGAGTCAGAAAGTGCCCAAGTTCAGACAAACAAGCGAAATTGTCAAACTCATGACCAAAAAGCAGGAGATCCGAGACATAGGCATAATCGCCCACATAGATCACGGAAAAACAACCATGACGGATTCCCTACTAGCAGAAGCCGGTCTCCTATCACCAAAAATAGCGGGCGAAGCAAGAGCCCTAGACTATCTTGAGGAGGAGCAGAAAAGAGGAATCACCATAAAAACAGCCAACATATCCCTCCTCTACGAAATAGGGGGCACATCATATGTTGTCAATCTCATAGACACCCCTGGGCACGTAGACTTCACAGGCAAGGTAACACGCGCCCTAAGAGCCATCGACGGAGCCGTCGTAGTCGTAGACGCGGTTGAAGAAGTAATGGTTCAAACAGAAACCGTGACAAGACAAGCTTTAGAAGAAAGAGTTAGACCCG
>CAYFWY010000101.1:0-1790 GCA_964346895.1 uncultured Candidatus Bathyarchaeia archaeon
CGATTCTAGAAGGCGGATACAGCTTAAGATTTCTTGGAAGAATGGCGGTTTCGGTTATCGCAAGGATGGTTGAAGTTCAATATTTAATTAAAGACAGGCGCCCTGTGGTGGGTTTGGGATTACGGAAACGGGCTGAAAGAATAATAGAAGAAGTGAAGAGGGTTCAATCGTCCTTTTGGGATATTTAAACAGAATTCTTTCATGAAATAGAGTAGATTTGGAAAGAAAGAACGCTCTCGTAGGTTGTACGGTTGAATTGAAAAATGCTAGGGCTACTCGATGACTTCGATGGCACCCTCGGGACATTGCACTTCGCAAGCTCTGCAAACGAGGCATTCGTCGTTATTCACAACAACAGATTTCTCATCTTTCATTTCAAAAACCTCAACGGGGCAAGTGTCGACGCATGTTCCGCATCCAGTGCATTTTTCAACATCGACTTTGACTTCTACCATGTAATACTCAACTCCATTTTTTAGATTTTAATGAAGTAGATGCTTTGGCATAAAAACGTTTTGCACTTAACGTATTTCCTCTTTTAGTCTCAAAAGAACGCCGTCAATCGTTGTCCTAGCTTTTTCCATTCTGCTATGGTATTCTTCAACGAGTTTGCCGTATGCTCCCTTAGATATTTCTCCGCGTCTATACCGAGCTTCAACCCGCCGAATGTCCTTTTCTACACCATCAAAGATTGTTTCAGCTACCTCAATCTGCCTCATTATATTTGCGTATTTGGACCCAACTCCTCGTATCTTTCCTCCAAGATTAGATAAATCTCGAGAAAGCGTGGAAAGACGTCCTTCCAACATTCTTTTCCGAACCTTATATCGGCGTCTACGAATCCTTCCCTTCCGTAACTTCTCTTCCATAGATTCGCGCTCCGCCAGAATCCTAGTTTTTTCTTCATACTTTTCAACGAAACTTCTAAGATCTTCTGGTGGAACAGAAACCATTGGAAACGTGGTGACCTTGGGTGCTCGCCAGAGAAAGGCTATTACGGAAGCAATAATTATCAAAATTCCTATCCACAGCGTAGGATAGAAAGAGGCCCAAAACACAAGGTATGAATATTTGATGTTAAACTCAAGATTTTCGAGCGATGTTACATTGGAGAAAGTAAAGGTTACGGTTTCTTGAAAGGTGCCTTTTTCGAAGTTGTGGGGATTCAAAGGAGTGGATGATTGGAACTCGGCGCCTTTGGGGAGGGTTATTGAGACAATTAACTTTCCTATTGTGAAATTGAATCGTTCAAAGAATGTAAAATCCAAGTTATAGTTGAGGCCATTCTGTTGAGTAATGTATTTTTGCCACGGAATACGATAACTTAGATAGAACTTTTCCGTTTCAGTTGTATACAAGACCTCTCTGAGAGTTAACGTCACCATTTCGTTTTCCGTTGACTCTTCAATCCTACCCATTTCGTCTCGCGCTGCGAAGGCGTAGGCACCCTCAGGGAAACCAACTTTTACATCGCTTGTTTTGTTTCCTATGTTGGTTATGTAGTAAGCGTTTGTAACATAAATGCTTCCCCACTGATCTAAGACTATCTCTCGTTTTATTTCGTTAAACTTTATTTCAACGGGCGGACGCTCGAACTCGATGTAGAAATATTCACTTGACAAGGAGACATCATACAACTCATCAATTATTTCGTCGTATTCATCGTAGAGAAAAATGCTAGAGACGGTGAAGGGATTGACCTCTGAAGCGTAAATCCTTGTGCCATCTAGGGAGATGTAAACAACCTGAATGCCATCCTCAAGGTACGTGGAATTCTCATTCGAAACGCT
>CAYFWY010000101.1:1890-6940 GCA_964346895.1 uncultured Candidatus Bathyarchaeia archaeon
ACAACCTGAATGCCATCCTCAAGGTACGTGGAATTCTCATTCGAAACGCTGATGTAATTGTATTCTGAATCATAGAGTCCAGATATCTCTACCTTAAGGGTTTCTGCGTTGGAAACGTTAATCTCCACTCCGATCTTTAAGAAATCGAAGTTTCCATCGTTGTCAGTATCAACTCCACTGTCATAGATAGTGCCTGTAAGATTTGCCGCTGGGCTTTGGGCACTAACTTGGGGCAACTGCACCCAAAAAACTGACAAAATTGTAAAGACCAGAATAGAAACTGCAAGGGTTGGCACAAGTCTTTTGTGCGCATAGGTATTCTTCAAGCCACTCACCATCTGGGGAAACACTTCTTTTAATTTGCTTGCCTAACTATCAGTAAATCCCTTTATTTACTTTTAGAAAAGTAAGGGAAATCTCAAGTAAATAAGAGTACTCGTATGCTATTTCCGTTTTCTGAACAGAATTCCTTCACTTCCAAAGTCGCAGTGGACCCTGAATTCAACTTCCACTAGTTTCTGGTCTTCCACATCATCAACGGGCGCTTGCGCGCGCGCAAGCGCTTTGGGCGCATTCGTTTTTGAATTGAGTTTTGAGAGGAGTTTTGATATTATATACATTTTTCGTGGGTATAATCTCGTACATAGGAACTACGCTTAGATCCTATTTGACGCTTAAACTTGAGAATTCCATTTATTTCTCCTTTTTATGGATCTAGATCTCTCTATCAAAAGCGAAACATTATGTCTTAGCTAAAGAAATTTTAGTTTTTGGGTTTAAAATCCATCTTGTTTAAGATAGTAGTCGTCTTCCTTTTTGGACCCGAAGCTTCTTACGCCTTTCTCTTTTAGTTGTTTCTTAAGTCTTTTAGCATAATCGCAGCTGATTTCTCCCTTTTTTTCCAGATAGCGGATTATTTCTTCTGCTTGTTGCTCGGTGTCGCATCTGCGAAAGAAATCGATTACGTCAGGCATATAATTTGCAAATTTCCTCGATGCCGCTTTCTCTCCGGTTTGAGGGTCGGACCGAACAGAGGTTATCGCTATTCTGCAATCTCCAACTTCCAGTTCTTGAGCCAAGTGCGGAAAGGTTTTCCTGAACTTTTTGTTGTCGATGGCCATTTTTTTGCCTGGGCACTCTCCGTCGTTTGTGTAGCCTCGTTGAGGATAGTCGTTTCTTTGGTGCTCAATTTTTTCTATGTTATGAGACATATTTAAGGTTGATTCAAGTATTCCCCTGACTCCAGATGGGTTACTCTGTGGGTAGAAACTTTTCAAGCGGGTTCTTTTTGAGAACCTTTAGGAGCCGAGGAGAACTTAGACCGATTACGGCATCTCCATATATCTCGCATCTCTCTGAATGCCCTAATTTCTCAAGGTCTCTAACCGTAATTTCTGCTTCATCACCAGAAGAGAGAACGAGATGGATGTGAAACGAAGATTCTTTTTTACCTTCCTTAGTCACTGAACGCCATTCGGAACTCGCAATCCTGTATCCATACTTTTTAAGTTGATCTATAACAGGTTTTGGATCTTCGGAAAATGTGAGTATGTCTATGTCGCTGTTTTTATGGGCTGTTCCCCTCCAAACGCTTCCAACAAGTTTTGCATTGAAATCCTCCAGCGTCTTCATTATTTGGAGAGCCTCTTTTCGCATTCGCAAAAGCCTTTGTCTTCTTGAAGAACCTTCTTTCTCTTCAGCGATTTTATCAAGTTCCTCTGCAACTTCTAGGTTGCTTGGAAGAACTCGAGCGCTCAACATTTTTGCAGCTCGTTTCTTCGCTTGCTTGTACTCTTTCTCCTGGGATGAGTAGAGTAGAGTAGCAGCTTCTTGAGCAACTCTTTTTCTTAAGCTCGTTAGACGGTTACCTTTCAAGACTTCTCCTCTAATGACTTAATTTCAAGTGAAAAACTTGAGTTTTGCTACGAAGCTGTTGCTGGTTGAAGGGTAAGCTTTGACTTTCGGATGCCCACATGGCGTAGAGGAGTTATTTTTTTAGCATCGTTGTAGACGTCGGAAGCAATCTTCCCCAAGACGAGTTCTTGAACAAACTGGTCGAAAGTGAGTGATGACGCCTTTTCTTCAACATTTTTTCTCATAACATCACGTATTTCCTGTTCTTGGGAGGTCTTAATGCGCGATAGAGAGAAAACGGAAACAGCCAGTCTTAGCCCATAACCATCCGTAGTTTTGACGCTGAAGATTCCATCCACTCGCGTTGTTCTTCTTCTAACCAAGCTCCTTAGATAATCGCGGGAGTATTCATGCCCTTTGAAAATCGTGCGGGCAGTTTTTCCTTCAACATCTGTAACTTTAAAATACATCTTCAGATATTGATGCGCAAAGTCGTTGGTGATATCGTAGAGGGTGGCGTCCACTACTCTTCCAACAAGTTTTGAGGGGTCGTCTGAAGGTACGGCTCCCAACTCAACTCCGCCAAAGTATGGTGGAGACAATACCCTGTACCAAACCTTGCCGCGCCACTTGTCTTTTACTCGTCCCTTCTTCTTTGACACCTTGGACCCTCATTGCGACTGGAAAGATTTCGTATGGCACTATTAAAAGCTTTAGCGCTTTCACACCTCATTCAAGTTTTTTAATTCCACCCATCAATGCTCTCAGAACTTCCGGAATTATGACGGTCCCATTCTTCTGTTGGAATTGCTCTAGAATAGCAATAATTGTTCGGCTGGTTGCGAGGGCGGTGTTATTTAAAGTGTGCACGAAACCAGCTGGGGCTTGCCCTGCCTTTTCTCTGAACCTTATGTTTAGTCTTCTTGCTTGATAGCTTGTGCAATTGGAGTTTGATCCAGCCTCTCTGTAGGTGCCATCAGCCATCCATACTTCTATATCGTATTTCTTAGCTGCTATTATTCCAATGTCTCCAGTGCAGACGTTAACAACCCTAAAGTGTAGCCCTAAGCTTTCGTAGAGGGCCTCAGAATTGTTTTGAAGTTCTTCATGGAACTTCCATGAATCTTCTGGTAAACAAAAAATGAATTGTTCAATTTTATTGAAGTGGTGCACCCTAAATAAACCCTTGGTGTATTTGCCATGGGCACCAACTTCTTTTCTAAAGCAAGGGCTGACCCCTACGAATTTTATCGGTAAATCTTTTTTGTCGATCGTCTCATCCATGAAGGTTGCAGCCATGGGATGCTCGCTTGTCGCTATTAAGTAAAGATCTTCATTCTGTAGTTTATACAGTTGATCTCCAAAGAATTCTAGGTCTGTAACGCCCAAATATGGCTTCTTACGCATCATGAAGGGAGGTTCTATCAAAGTGTATCCCCTTTTTCGAAGAAAGTCTATCGTATAGTTCATGATTGCGTAGTCCAGTCGAGCTAAGTCCCCTTTTAAATAGTAGAACCCGTGACCAGCAACTTTGGCAGCCCTGTCGAAATCTATTAAACTCAGATTCAAAGCAATTTCAACGTGGCTTTTCGGTTTAAAATCAAATTGAGGAGGCTTGCCAACGATTTTCACAACCACGTTTTCGCTTTCATCTTTACCGAAAGGAACCGATTCGTGTAGAAGGTTGGGAAGTCTTAGTAGAATGAGATCAACTTTTTCTTTGTATTTCTCGACTTGCTTTTCTATTTTCTTTATGTCTTGCGGTATCTTTTTTGCCTTTTCCATCTGTCTGCTGGCATTTTCTCTCCTTTTCTTTAAGCTTGCAATTTCGGCGGTTAGTACCTTTCGGCTATGCCTCAGCTCGTTTACTTTCGTCAATAACCTTCTCCACTGTTCGTCATACTTGATTAAATCGTCGAGCATCTTGATTTTTTCAAGGTCTCCCCTCTTCTTTAGGTTGTTTCTGACGATTTCTGGATGTTCTCGGATAAATTTAATATCTAACAAAGCGCAGCCTCTGAAAACATTTGCTTCTAAGTTTACATAAAACTCGAATATTTAACCTATGCGACAGAGCTGAACGCGTAACTTAGGACTCCAAATTGTTTCGGTGCGTCTTGAATCTTTTTGCAACAGAAAAAGCTTTTTCCGAGACAGAGACGCAGGATAGGAGGTCGTCAATTGTGGCTATGAACGTCTGCAGATTTGTTTGACACTTTACTGTTGTGAAAACTTGGGATCCACTACTCACTGTTTTGACGGAGAGGCCCGGCGGGACTTCCACGTTATCCGGAGAAACGGCTTTTGCCACGGCTTCTGCCTCTCTCTCATTTCTGTAGGAAAGCTTGATCTTAGCTTCCAAGTTGTGCATCCTCCAACTGTTTCTTGACGAGTTGATCCACAAGTTTAATGAAGGATTCTATATTTTTAATCGGTATCTGGGCTCCAGCGGCTACGTCGTGTCCTCCTCCTCTACCCGAATATTTTTCAGATGCAATACGTAGGACTTCTCCAAGGTTTAGACCCTTTCTTCTTAGAGGTTCCAATGCCCTAGCCGACACCTTTACTAGATCTTCTCCTGAGATTGCGGAGTAGATAATTATAGGTTTTTCAAGTTTGGAAAGAGATATCGAGAGTATGGAGGAGACTGGGCTGATTACCTTTTCGTCTATGACACCGTCTCCTCTCACAACGTAGATGCTCTTCAATTCTTCGAGTCGCTCAGGTTTTTCGGTTACCCAGGATAGATATTTGGTAATGGTTCGCCGATATTCTTGCATTACCTCGGTTGCTTCTTCAAAACATTTTCCTCGATCTCCCATGCAAATGGCTATACCAAGGCCAGTCTTGTCCATGCGTCCTGTAGCATTAAGCATAACAGTGAACTCTCGAGCGTCTCTTAGAGGGGTCCAAGGTTCTTCACGAGTTAGCGTATAAACGTTTCCGATCAAATTGAATGCAACATCACTTGCGAAACCTTTCGACACTAAGTAGTCAGTGAGGGCGGAGAAAAGTTTCTTCTTCTCCTCTTCTGAAAGGTCTCTTAAAGCGCGCCACTTGTCTCCTTGTTTGGGTTTGATTCCCAGACTTGCTAGGAAAGCTAGACTTTTGTCTTCTTCTCCGCTTATCCCCGGAATGAAGGGATTTGTGGTGCGGGCTATTGCCTGATGAATTGGGCGCGTTTCCCTTCCGAAAA
>CAYFWY010000102.1:0-6691 GCA_964346895.1 uncultured Candidatus Bathyarchaeia archaeon
TTTGCTGATTCCATAGAAATCGTGCCGAAAACATTAGCTGAAAACGCTGGTCTCGAATCAATAGACATTCTTGTCGGATTAAGGGCTGCCCATGAAAAAGCCAAGGGACACTTGATGGGAGTCGACGTTTTCACAGGCAAGATCCTTGACATGTACAAAAAGGGAGTGATTGAACCGCTAAGGGTTAAGGAGCAAGCCATGAAATCAGCAACCGAAGTTGCATCAATGATCATAAGAATAGACGATGTGATTGCTGCAACGAAACCTAAAGAAGGAAAAGAGCCCGGAATGCCTGAAATGCCTGAAGAAGAATACTGACAATACCATCAGGCTTTTCCATCTTTTTTCTGAACTACTTGCTTTCAGGCGCACGCGACAAAGAAACGGAGTAAATCACCCTCTTGCTTGGAAGATTGCTTCGCTGATAAGACGACCATGCCCATAATATGACTAATTCATTTCCAGTTCTTCCTTGCAAACAGAAATGCCCCCACCAACGCTATTACTACGCCTGTCGCTGCCACTGCCCAAAGTGCATATGGAATGGATGTTGGTTCTTGAGGAATAGACCAAATTCTCATGTCAGGATCGCACAACGTCGCTATGTAAATGCATCCAACAGTGATTATTTCCGTGACTCCATCATTGTCAATATCTCCAGTGCCAACATTCCAAGCACAGGCGCTGTCTTCAGTGGTCCAATCTTGGTTATTCTTTAATTCCAAGGTTTTTCCATCCGCGCGCGCGCGTTGCGAAAAAGACGTAACTCAATGATTGGATTTCATATCTTTGGAAACCTTTTTGCCTTTATGCTTGTATCACTTCACTTCGCTCAGCAGATTAGCCGACCACCACAATTCTTTCCCGAATTGGGAACTGGGATCATACAATATGTAGCAGTTCTATTGCTTGTATCTACAGGTTTTATACACAAGTATCACACATTAGAGAAGAGGAGTATATCCGCATCATCGAAACAGCTTCATTCATGTCAGTATGACTCTAACTTTCTGCCTAATTATAACCTTCCATATAATAGACCATATTGGATTAATGTAGAACTCTGTTCAAATAATTTTAGACTTCTGGGCGTGCGATTCGGATACTTCAAGTCCTACAACAACAAAATTCTGTTCGGGAATAGAAAAGGAAAAAGGACAGTATAATCTCAAAAAACCGTGCTGTAAAGTTGGTTAACAAACGAGGCTGGAGATATTCCCCGCAAACTCTTTTTTCTATCGATTTGAGGTCGGTATCGCTGTAGAAAGTCAAAGAGCCGAAATCGACTCAGGAGTTCGAATGACTAAAATGGCCTGCGGGATCTTCCACGTTGACTGGCACGTGGTGAGGTATTATTTTTCCACATCCCTCTTATCCTTACGGATCCCGCGGCCCAAGCAGACAAACACACAACGAAATTGGACACCAACACAAAAGATTTTCGCATGTATGAAGTTTCCTAGGGAATTGACCCTCACCGAACACTTTCCAAGGACTTCCAAATTGACATACAAGGCATCTATCAGCAGGGCTAACAACTTATCTCATCGCGTTTCTATTGGTTTCAGCCACCTAATGCGTACATTTTGGTTGAATAAGAAAAAAGAGGTTAGGAAAGCTCTATTTCATTCAGTGGTTCCAAGCTTTCCAGATCGTTCAGTTTCACCTTCTTTTCTGAAATTGTGTAGAGAACATTGTCTATGTAAAGTAGTCTTTTCACTTCGAGGCCACTTTCAAACTGATCCGCGACATTTTGATGGGTGACATTGCCTTCGAGTGTGAATCCCAGGTCCAAGGATATGTCAAAGACGTATGCTCCTTGCCAGAAGCCTTTGGTGTAGTATTCGTCGCGTATTGCAAACCAGTTTATTGAAACTGGGAGGGCTAGTAGTTGCTTTGTTTTGTCAAAAAGAAATGCCTTATGATCCCACAAGACTGTGGAATCAGACCAGTCAGCTTCTACGATATATTTGGCTGTTTCTATCGGTGCTGTAACGTTTGTGACGTCGAAAAGTGAAAGTTTCACATTGTTGTCCTGTTTGCCTATGCCAATTATATGATCTTCGTCGTAGGGGTGGAGGTAACCGGAGAAGCCTGGGATTTTTAGGTAGCCTAGGACTTTGGGTTCGTTTGGGTTGCCGACATCTATTACAAAGAAGGGGTCAATTTGCCTAAATGTTACTAGATAGCATCTGTCGCCCATGAACCTTGTTGAGTATATGCGTTCTCCGGGAGCAAGATTTTCAAGTTTTCCGACGGTGCTTAGGTTCATGTTTAGTATGAAGAGGTTGTTTGTGGAGTTTTCAATTCTCCACTCTGTTGTCGTTATTCTGAAGAAGTCGTTGTATTCGTCCATGCTGAATTGGTTGAGCACGTAGCCTGCAACTGCTCCTTCAGCCTCAACATCTATTTTCTCTTGGTCAAGTTTAACTCTGTAGATGAGCGTTTCTTCTCTTGGCTCGTTTCCATTCTCACGTAGGATCCATAGATTCGTGTTCGGGACCACCAAGTACATGTTGCTCAGTGAAACGTACATGTTTGTGGTTTGACCTGTTAAGAATGGCTCATAGGTTGGATTCTGTTCGTCGTTTATAACGTTGACTGCAACTATTGTTGTGAAATAGTAGAAAATGTCTGGGGTATCTACGTAGCGTATTTCAGTTGCTTCCACCTCTTTTACGTAGTCCCCTGAGATGGTGGGTAGTATAACCTCGACCTCTGGTTCGTTGCCGTTTGGTTGTGTAGCTGGTTGATTGATGACTGCGTAAACGTAGTTCTCGATCATCCTTGAACCTGAGAGAGTGCCATTAAGGATTAGGGTTCTCGTTAGAAGAGGGTTCGCTCTGTCGGTGATGTCGTACACTTTAATGAAGACTTCTTCAGTATACACGTAGGGTCCAATCAATGATCTCTCTTCGGTTTCAAGCGGGTCGTAGGGAAGAAACGGATAGTGGTTCCCTAGGACCGTCAGTTTATCTTTGTTGACGTAAATTTGTGCGCCGTATGTTCCATTTAGTTCTATCTTTGAAAGCAATTCAGCTTGGTTAGGCGGAAAAGCTTTCAATACGAAAATGCTGGACCCTGAAACAACGTATATGTATTCGCCGTCAGTCTTCACGATGTCTGCTTCATCTACGCCAGCAACTTGGATGTTAGTTGTTGAATAATCAGGAGGAGCTGGTTCAGGTACAACTGCACTCTCATAAAAGGTTTCACCGCTCTGGATTAGAACGTCACGTTCGCCACCTTCGAGCAAAGGAAAACGGAAACTTTCCAGGTTTCTTCCCTTTTCCATATTTACTTTGAGGAAGTTCTCAAGTTCTCCGTAGCTAGAAAACGTTTTTAGTTCTGAAAACACTGGCGGAATGCTGGGTTGAATGCCGAAATTGTAGACTGTAGCTGTCAGTAGAACCGCTAAGAGAACTGCGGCAATTCCATAAGTAACCGCTTTTTTCTTAATTTCTCTTTCCAGTTTTAACACCTATCTTTAATGGTATCGGCGTGTATTTTATCCTATTTTTTAGAACAATTTGTTCCATAAACTAGAACAGTTCCCTAGAATGGTTTTAACCGCCAAAATCGGAGGGCTTCATACCAGAATATGATTGAAATTATCGCCCCGAAAAAGATGATGAAGAGGCTTTCCCTTGTAAAACTTTGCAATAACGTTGTTAAGTAGGCTACGTAGAACGCTGTGGAAAAAATCGCGTAAAAGAAGTACCTCGGAAACATTAGTCTTCCAAGCTTGACGAAGTGCTTGAGAACGCCTATCTTAACCTCACCAATGAGAGAGTAGTCTCCCCCAATTTCTTGCTTATGCAACAAACCTAGCTGACGAAGCTGTTCCAGATGATGATACGCCACACTTGGGCTGCTAAAACGTAGAGCTTTCTGAACATCTCGGACACTCATCTGACGGCCACTCTTCAAAAGAAGCCAGTAAACTTTCCAAGCTTTTCCCCTAAGTCTATAATCAAACTCCGCTTCATCCTCCACTCGCAACCACAACACCCTCATAAACTGCGGAAACATCTATTCTTAAAGAAGTACTTGTTTCTTGAGATATAGAGAAATGCCTAACGCAAAAAGAAAGCTTGGTACGAGCATCAATCCAACAGAGGATAGACTTGAAGGACTTGCAGCTCTTCCAAAAGCTCCTCTTTCATCATAAATTCCTTCTCCCTCGTCAACAGCTTCCAAGAATGCAGACATATCCTTCACACCATTAGAAGTTAGCCACTCATAATAGCTGGGTTTGAGCACCAGTAAAGGACCAACAATGGTGAAGGCTCCAAGTAAGATGGCTATCACAGCGTATCCAAAAGCCTTTTTCATCACTACTCTTCACCAACATTAAAAGATCAAACATGCTCTTAAGTCCACTTTTTAGAACACCCATAAATGAGAGTGCATATTTAATCTCTTATGAGCTTCTTCACTTCTGTTCAAGCTAAGAATATTCCAGCCGTAAAATACGCGAGGATCACTGCTGAATGGCAAATAGTTTCAGATGAGCACGCGGCCCGCCTTCCATTTTCCAAACACTAGAGGGCACTCAGTTGAAACCTCGTCTGCTGGCTTTAAGAGAATATGAAGAGAATTCTATGGATTCTGTCGAATTTAACTTTCTTTTATCTGAATGTGCCAAGATTGGCGCATACAAGATAAGGCGATGAGTTAAACGTTTCTTTTATTTTCGAGCATATATATCAGTCTAGAATTTCTTTTGCTTGAAATGTTAGTCTAGGGATGTGCGAGCAATCAATTTGGTTATCTGATTAATGTTTCAGACATCTTGGCGTAGGCTTTGATCATTTTTGTCTTCTTTGTTCGATCTTTCTCTTTGTCTATCCGTTGTTTTATTCTGCTCATTTCTTTTTTTAGTCTTTCACCGAGGATTACTTCCATCTTCAAATCTTTTGTTCACCTCTCCGTGCGCGATCTTTTTTTCTTTTCTTCACGCTTTCGCTTTTCATCAACTGCGTCTCTTATCCACTCTGAAGGCTTCGAAACACTTTTCAGATACTTAAGTTGATCCGTTGTCAGGCGCACCCCATAATGTAGCTTCTTTTCGCTCATGGTATAAACCGTTTAAAGTAGGATTAAACCTGGGAAAAAACTTTATGAAGCCAAAATATTGATTTGCACGAGTTTGATTGAGCTTGAAATTCTTATGTGTGTTGGCTTCTTTAAACCACCCATGAATCAGCTTGTTTCTGACGTTTCCGGCTTAAGCGAATGGCTTTGCTTCGCATTCTGTGTTCATGTTCCATTTCTTTTATTGTAAGCCAACGCAGATGAAACCTTGCTTGCTCGTCAACTCCTTCTGAATCAAAAAGTTTTCGTTTGAATTTCTTTTTACTCATTTTGTGCCTCATTCCCCCTTCCGCTCTCTGCTTCTTTTTCCACTCCTTGACTATCTTTTAGTGCTCCGAATGTGTCAACGCGCATTAATTCTTTGAGGACACGGTATGCTTCAAGGAATTTCAGTCCCTTCGCAGTAGTAATGAAAAGATCTGAACGAGAGACCAAGAATTCCATACCCAAAAGAAGCTTCAAATAAACCTCAAGTTGCTTATAGCTCAGATTACATCTATACATGATGCCAGTCTTCCTTGAGCCTCTACGCGCCTCGCCTAAAATGCTAGCTATGATATCTATGTTACTTCTTTTTCGAGAACTCAACGTCACTTCAAATCTACTCTGCAACATAACGGTTCCTCATGCGCTTAGGTAGATACATTCTTATCCCATAAGAAACTTGTTGAACACTGAAATCCACATGCGTCTTATAACCTCGAAAGCGATGGATGTAATATAGCGACCGCTAAGAATCTTAAAGAAGAAAACAAACTCACTGAAGCAGGGTTTGAATGTGTGCGTTGCAGCGAAAGAGACGAAGTAGCTGTATACAGTAACCGTAAATAAAAAAGGCGTATTGCTTAGAGCTTTGGTAGTATAGTCCGGTTCGGACAGCAACCAATGGAGATATCTCCAGCATTCCTCCTCTTTTTTATGTGCGTGTTTTCAAGGGGTAAGTGGTTATTATGGCAACTGATATTATGATCATGATTGCTGCAAGTATATTCCTACATGTGAGTGCCTCATCTGCTAGTGCCCACCCTAGAATCATTGCTACTACAGGGTTGATGTAGGCATGGGTTGAAACCAGGGATGGGGTAGCTTGCTTCAGCAACCAAATATAGGATGAGAAGGCTACAATTGAGCCGAAGAGGATCAAATAAAGCCATGACAACATCGAACGCGTAGAAACCTGATTCAGCGTGACTCGTGTCCATTCACTGGTTATCAGACTTGCTGAGAGCAACAGTATCCCACCTGCGATCATTTGCATAGCGGCCGCCTGCAATTGTGACGATGATGTCTCTGCGGATCGAGAGTAGAGTGAGCCGCTGGCCCATAGAAATGAGCCGAACATGATTATTGTAGCACCGGGGATTATCATGTTGTTTTCACCAATGTTCTCGATGCTTCTAATTAGCAGAGTCACACCAGCAAAGCCTAGTATCAATCCAACGATAATGCCAACACCAGGTCTCGCATGATGATACAGCGAATTCATTAGAACCATCCAGAAGGGCGTAGTAGCAAGTAAAAGCGAAGTCAGTCCTGAAGGAACCCATTGCTCAGCCCACACAACCGCGCCATTCCCACCTAGCAGCAGGAAACC
>CAYFWY010000103.1:0-6626 GCA_964346895.1 uncultured Candidatus Bathyarchaeia archaeon
ATAATTGAGAGTGGGATTCGGCAGCTTCCGGTTTTCGAGAAAAACAAGCTTCTAGGTTTTGTTACTGACGAGGATATTATTCATGGTGCGGTTACTCAAGAGTGGGGTAACGTTGCGATTGAGAAGATTATGACGAAAGCGCCTAAAGTTATTGACGCGGGCAGGTCTGTGGGCGCGGTGCTCAGCCTTTTCAGAGAGCACGATATATCTCATGTACCAGTTATGAATGAGGGAAAACTTGTAGGCATAGTCAGCATTCAAGATGTTATTGAACAGGTTTTTCAGCCTAGACAACGGCAAACACATGGCGAGATCGTAGGGAAAAAAGTTCCAATGCTGAATATTCCGGCGAAGGGAATTATGACACATCCTGTAATTACGGTTCAGCCTAACTCCAGCTTGAAGGAGACCGAGAAAAAAATGCATGATTATGACGTATCCTGCTTAGTGGTGCTTTCTAATGGGAGGCTAGCAGGTATTGTGACAAAGCTGGATTTTCTTGAGCCAATTTCCCAGATGGAGGTTCCTGACAAGAAGCTTTCAATGCAGTTCGGAGTCAAGGGTATAGCAATTAACCCGGATCAACAAGGGTTCATTATGGGAGAGTTTGAGTCTTTCGCTCGAAAGTATCGGGAAGCGTTGAAGTCTGGCACACTTTTTGTTTACATCAAAACTCACGGGGCGAACCAGAGAGGTGTGCCACTGATTCACTGCCGTTTGCAGTTACGGACAACTAGAGGGTCATTCTTCAGTTCAGGTGAAGGCTTCGGTGTGGAGCCTACATTCAGGGTTGCATTGGACAGGCTTGACAAGCGTTTGCTTAGGAGTAAGGAGTTGGCCTATAACCCGAAGTACGCACGAAATTACCTGAAAGAGATGGGAATTCTAGAGGAACCCTAAAAGCTTTTTTCGTTTTATGTTTTTTATTGGTTTTCGCGGTTTTTATCCAGAAGTAGATTGAGACGATTGATAGGGCAACGGCCAACAGTTCGACTATTATTGATGCAGTGCCGAGATAGAAGGGGTTGCCTATAGCCAAGGGGTAAACTACGTAAGGCATGGTTTGATGTACGAACATGTCGAGGAATATGTGACTGAAGCCGCCGATTAAGTAGCCGAGGTATATATTGAGCAGTGAGTAATGAGGATTTTCTGGTCTAAGTCGTAAAACCGTATATATTGACCAGAGCTTTTTATTGAAGAGGTATTCGACGATGAACACTGAGAAGCTGATTAAGATTGGATAGATTTTCAGTGCGAGGAGATACCCATGCCAGATTCGGTGGTCAAAAGCTTCGCCGTTTAGCGTGTAATAACGTGGTTCCAAGTCGATGAGTTGCTGAAACTACTATCGCGAGATGGTCAATATGATGTTTGCCTTTGAAGTAGAGGAACAAAACTGAGAAGGCGTGTACTGCTGGTAGCGGCATGTGAAGGCACCATTTATGCGGGTATGCGGTTGCCGTCGAAGCCAAGTTTGGAGATACCTAGTTCATCTTTTACTTCGCGTAGGCGCATTGAGTTGAAGACTGGGCCATCTTTGCAAACTCGGTATTTACCTATCATGCAACTTCCGCATATACCTATGCCGCAACGCATTAAGCGTTCCAGGCTCGCTTCCATGGAAACACCATGTTTTTCGGTGAGATTGAAGACTTGGCGGGTCATGCGTTCAGGTCCGCAAGCGTAAACCATATCGAAATTTTCTTTGCCTTCCTTGGAGAAAAACTGTTCCAACGGGTGGGTTGCTAGGCATTTCAGTCCATATGTGCCGTCTTCTGTTGTCACTGTTGGCTGTTCGGTGCAGAGTAGTTCGAGCTGCTTCAAGAATAAGAGTTCGTTTCGGGTTTTTGCGCCCATAATGAAAGAGAGCCGCTTTGCTATAGGTGCGAGTTGTTTGGCTAGATAGAGGAGAGGTGCGGTGCCTGTTCCGCCACCTATGAGTAGAACGTTGCCGTCTATTGGAGTAAAGTGGTTTCCAAAAGGCCCACGCACTCCTATTATGTCACCCTGTTTCATGCCGTGCAGGTGGTGTGTTGCGTCGCCAACGTTTTTAACCGTGACTGACACGCTTTTTCCTTCGGTGTTCATTATGCTAAGTGGTATCTCGTCAATTTGTGGTATCCAGAGCATCAGAAATTGTCCTGGTTTGGCTTTTGCGCATTCTTTGTCAGTAAGAGTGTAAGTTTTGGTTGTAGGATTTTCGGTTTTCACACTTTCTATGCGAGTTGTGCGTAAGGTATTAGCTGCGGTGAGCTTGTCCGACAATTTCTTTTACGCTCCTAAATTTCTTCTTTTTGAGGTAGGCGCTTAAGCCGCGGTTTATAATTTGGAAGACTTCTGGGTTTTGTTGGGCTATGGCGGTCCCTATTTGTATAGCTGATGCTCCTGCAAGGAGGAATTCGACTGCGTCTTGCCAGTTAGTGATGCCGCCGCAGCCGATGATGGGTGTTTTAGTGCCTTCATAGATATCGTATACTGCGCGCAGGGCGATGGGTTTTATGGCAGGTCCTGAGAGTCCGCCCCGTGTGTTGCTTAGGATTGGGAGGGTGGTTTCGGTGTCGATGGCTATAGCCCGAACAGTATTTACAGCTGTTAAGGCATCAGCTCTCGCTGTTATGGCGGCTTGCGCTATTTCTACGATGTCAGTTACATTTGGGGATAGCTTGACAATTACGGGTTTGCGGGTTGCTGCTTTGACTTTGCGTACTACTTGGGCAAGCAGTTTGGGGTTTTGCCCGATCTCTGAGCCTGTTTGCTTCACATGAGGGCATGAAACATTAAGCTCTACGGCGTCGGCACCTTCTTCTGTGGCGGTTTTTGCCACTTCCGCATATTCTTTTGCCGAGAAGCCATAAACGCTTACAATGAGTGGAACTTTTGTGATGATTTTTGTGAAACTGATTTCGCTTGCGTACTCTGCTATTCCAGGATTTGGGAGCCCCATGGCGTTTATTATTCCGCAGTTTGCTTGAACTACCGTCGGGTTTGGGTAGCCCATGCGTGGTTTTACCCCTATAGACTTAGTTACGACTCCACCTGCACCCGCTTCAGCTATACGTTTCAGCGATTCTGTTGAGTAGCCCAGTATTCCGGAGGCTAGCATTGTAGGGTTTCTAAATTCTAAACCGGCTAAACAAGTTTTCAACGCATTATCGTTCAAAGGGCACGTTTCCCCATCTGGGTTTTTGCGGTATATGTCTATTTGTATTTCAAAAGATAAAGCTTCGTCAAATCTGAACAGAGGTTGATGAAGCAGAAGATAATTGAATTTAAACTGAAATGACAAGCAATGAAATATATGGTTAATCGAAAGATCTTCAATTTGCCACTAAAATCTGAAATAACAATCATTTCTTCTCTGAAAATGATTAGATACTAGTTAAAGTTCTGTCTTGCCTTAAAACAGGCAAAGAAAGGAGTCAAATCTTATATTCTTCACATAGTGATTGCGGGCTTTGGATTCAAAAATCTTGAATTCATTACTTTCGGTTTTAGATAAAATGTTCATTTCCTAGCCTTAAGGAAAACCAATTTTTTTTATTTGCCACTTCTTCATTTTGTTTTTCTTTCCTTTGTTGTTAGCACTTATAGATTCAAGGTTTCTGAAGTTTGTTGATAGAAGCACTTCTTAGTTTAGATGAAGCATGGGGTATCGAAAATTTTTTACGCAGATATCGACTTACCTTGATTGGTGACTTTTTATGAGAGCTTACATGGGTTTAACCTGTAAGACCGGTTATTACAACAAGGTCATGGAAAAACTCATTGAGTTGAATATACCGAAGTGGGACATTTTCCTTCTTTACGGACCAACCGATGTGTTGGTGAAATTTGAAAGATTCAATAGCTTAAATGAATTTGTAGAAAAATGGTTTAATCCTGTTCGCACGATCGGCGCTGAAGAAAGACTCATGCAAAGACAACGACATATGTTGTAGTGATTGAAGGACCTTCATACATTGAAGAACCATTCGCCTTCATGTTCCTGAATGTCCAACCAAGAGACTTAGAACAAGCACGGAAAGCACTATTAAATATTCCTCACGTGATCTCAGCCGATTTTGTATTCGAACCATGCGACCTGATAGTTCCTGTTCGAGCCAAGAACAACGTAGATCTCGAAAGAGTAGTCTCAAGCATCCATTATGATGTGTCTGGAATAGAAGAAGCTCAAACAACCTTTGCAGCAGCGATGCGAATCTAAACATTTTATCGCACCATTTTTTGCCTCATTTTTAATGATCCTTCGTTAGAATTGAAACGTGCTCCTCTTTTTCGTGCACGCGTTACGAGAAAGCAAACTTGTATTCTCCATTTTTTTAGTCTAAAACATGCAAGACGAAGCTTAAGCCAAAGTTTATTGCAATTTTTCTTCCAGTTTAAAAAAAAGAGGAGGTTATTTGCGTTTTGAATGGGGCTGTTTATACTTTTCTAGGATGTATTCGCAGTCTGGTTTGATACATTAGATGGCTTCTTTTTCATCTCATGGTTTATCCACCATAGGACTCCTAAAACCGTAGGAATTCCGAAGATAATCACAACCCAGATTAGTATTGATATCATTGAATCTACGACGTAGTCCAAAGTCCAAGATGCAACAGCAACATCCCAGTTTCCATCAATGTAAACTTTAATGCAGAAAAAAATAAAGAATAGCAATGATACGCCCCCGCCGCCTCCAGTTGTGCGTGATCTGCTACCAAAGAAATGATACTCCCTCTTTTCTTCATCAGGCAGTCTTTTCCACCATTGCCAAGCTGCTACCGCCCCAATGATTGTTGGAACGCCAATTAAGAGAAGTTCCCAGAAAATCAAATGTAATATGAACGTCACAATATGTCCCATTGTCCATAGATTCAAAGTCGTTGGTACCATACCAATTAATTGAGCATCTTCTACAAACCATAGAAATACTACAATAGAACCGAGCAATGCTAAAACAGCGCCTACTACGAATATAGCAGTCATTTTCCAATGCTTTCTCAAGAACTCTTTCCAGCCCTCATTATTAGTTTCTGGCTCAGTATCTGTCATCATATTTCCTCTATCATTCCATCTTAGGTAATAACGATAATTTGTATATTTTCTAAGTTTATAAAACAATGCATAAATCATTGATAGCACTGGCTACATAAATTTTTGTTTGTATCTACTTTTGATAAAAGAATTCTTATGAGTGAGCCTATTCGCGCTGAGAGTTTACAAGACAGAGATGGTTTAACGCTTCCTGGATTTAGTAGTCACGGGAAGTTTCCGATTCTTCCCAAAAGTCTTTGGCTCCGATAGTAACAGTTTCCGATTCTTCGCAAAGGTCTTTGGCTACAACCGTAACATTGTCCGATTCCTTGTGTGATTCCCCTTTTATGCAACCATATGCTGATGGTGAATTGGTTTGCTGAACTTCTGCAAGTCTATTCTGGTCTTCAGTCACCAAGAAGTTAAAAAGAGCCCTTATTTCAGTCAATGTAGCTTTTCCAACTGATGGGGGAGATCCACTCATCACTAAACGATGAGGGTAATAATACAGTGCAAAGAAGCGGGGGTCTCCTGAAGGTGTTTTTGATTTCCCTTCTATGATTTCAAACCAAATCATATTTTCGCGCTCAAAAATTAGTTTCAGTTTACCTGCGAGAGCCAAATCAGAATCCTTGAAAACCTGTTCTCCCCCTTTTTCTTTAGAATTCACTAATGTAGTCGCATACGCTATCGGAGTATAGAAATATGCTTCTCCTTTTGGAGGCTGCACAAACGTCACATTTTTTATTTTCCTCTTGCTCTTTCCAAACATTTTAATTCAATAAATTGTTTCTATAGTATTCTTTTATTAATTATGAATTTTAAATAAGTTTAAGCGTGTTCTATGCTTTAGGTTTTTTACTGCTAGATGGAGACCGCTTAAAACCTTTGAATAGCCTTTTGAAGTTAATTTTGGAGCTATTTTCAGTAGCTTGCTGAATCAAGCTTCCTAGTTTTTCTAGGTCGAGGTCATCGACGTTCTTGCCTTCAAGTTTTATAGTTCGTGTTTCGTTGAACTTTTCAAGAAAGAATCAATTCATTTCAGCAATCCTGTTGTTAGGTCTAGGTCTTCCACTTTTAGCCATGTTAACTCGATGGGTCTTTGTCCTAAATCTCTGGACATTTTCAATTTTAGATTCAATGGAAATTTAACGTGGTTTATGATAAACTGTACTAATTCTTCTTTTGGTGCTCTGCGTTTTTTGTCTTTGCGTTTGTAAAAGGGTTTGTTCCATGTTAAGCCTAAGGATTTGATTGCTATGTTGTAGGATTCTATGAGGTTTTCTTTTCTCGCGTTTGATACATCTTTGTTGGCTACGTATAGTTTAACTTCTTCGGGTTTGTCTGTGTTGCAGTTTCTTTCTAAGTGTTTGAGTTCTTTTACTACTCTTCTTATGGTTGTTGGTTCGTAGGCTTCTTTTTTCATCCAGATAATTATGTTTGTTATGTTGAGTTTTCCTATGTCTTTGGGGTCTTGGCTCTCCTGTTGGAGTTGCTTTAAGAGTTCGCGGACGATTTTTTGATTCACTTTTCATCTTTCCCTTTCACCAAAGCCCTAAAGTACTGGAACGGTGTTTTTTCATTGGGGGATGATGTCGCCGTCCCAG
>CAYFWY010000104.1:0-6596 GCA_964346895.1 uncultured Candidatus Bathyarchaeia archaeon
ATGTGAGCGATGAAGAAATAGAGAACTTCTTTAAGGAAAGGTAGACAGAGAAAAAAATTAATTGTAAATAATATTTACATAAAAAAGAGAGTATAAGCCTCTATCATGTATGCATTTAATCGGCTACATTTGCTGATAGCATCTCTCAAGAAACTTATTCGTTTCTTTGAGAATTCTTGGACACCAAGTTGCATAATCCGAAATGCCTTTAACATTACCTAATTTTGTTATTGGCAGACTACCGTCTAATATTACCTGCCATTTTTTGCCAGAGATGGCTCCATGAACTGCTTCTTCATTCCTTGAGGTTTTCAATTCTGTGAACCAACTAGCTATAGAAGTGTTACTTATTTCGGTAAATGACTCAGAGTTTGCCTTCATCAATTTTTGCTTGTATTTGCTATTGCCAAGAAGTTTCCCAATTGACATTGTCTTTCCTTTAGTTGCTAACTTCGGATCTATTTTGTATAGGAGGTTGATTTCTTCGGTAAGACTATCAATGGCGGATTTGACATGAGTGAGGAAAGAATGTAAGGCACAACGAAATGGAAACTCTTGCATTTCCTTGGGAGGTAAATATTTTTTTAAATATTCGAAAGCATGTAAAGCAAATTCCATTCTTATTTTGGTAAAACAATGGGATAAACCCAGAGCTTGTGGATACTTTTCCTGATATATGCCTCGATTAATCTTTTCGTAAAACGTATCATGTTGTTTCCATTTCAATTCGGTTGGAGACAAAGCGGTTACAACCGTCCAACAATTTCAATATACATTTACAGATAAGAGTATTAACAATACTGCACATATCCGAACAACAAAAGGTTCTCATGCATGCAACTGTTGGACTACTTTCTTCTATATTCCTTCTACATTGAAAGACTAGTACATCACCTATCAAAGGTTTGGATATAGAACTAATAGAATTTGGAAAATCATGAGAACTAAAAGAATTAATATTTTAATTCAGAAGAGTTCATTATTCTTTCAAACTTCCAACTCAAATAACCATCCTTCACATAATCCCTAGGAGGAGAATTTGATGCTTGGTTGGCTTTTCATAGTAGGGGTAACAGCTCTTTTTGTAGGAATAATCTTGCTGATTCTTGGGATTGGTGGTGAGGTAAGGGCTGACACAGAATTTGGAAAATATTGCGGGACAGTTGGTGTTATCGCTGTAATTCTTGGAATAACCCTCATGGTGTTTAGTGCTATAACATAGAAAAGTTGTAGCAGAACAAAAAAGACTTAGTTAGAATCCTGTTTCTGCCTGAGAGACAAATAGGTTAAAACCAAACTTGATATTCCAATCAACGCTGAAACAAGAATACCTGAAACTTCCCAAGGAATTAGCGTTAGAAATCCCAGGATAAGAGAAACAACTACTCCAACTAACGCTATTGCCAAAATGGCTAATCTAAACATGGATGGAATACTTTGGAAAATCTGTATTTATTACTAGTGTTGATAGAGAAAAGTTCAGAGTAGAGAGAGTAAAGAGTAAAACTGATTTTCTTTCTTTTGGTAATCTTCCTTCGATGTTCATTCTACCTTGAAAGAGTATTATATCATCTATCAAAGTTTGGATTGGGACATAATGGAATTTGGAAGAAACATCAGTCTTAGATGTTTGTTATTCTTTTTGATTTTCACCTAAAGTTTTAAGAAAAGTTAAACATAACGTACTAATTTGTAGAGAGATAATTATGTGATGCAGAAAGGAAATGGTTTGTCAAGGTCTTATGTTTTGGAACACCTCCTATCTCTCAGAGATCTTAATGAACCCTCCCCTGTAAAACAGTACAACTCGAAACAATATGTTACTGTATTCTTTTATCCAGTGTTTATTTAGATACATTTTACATTGTCCGTTTCAACTTCTGAGAATAAATAATGAAATAACTATTGATGTGACAAAGAAAATTGTTTTGGGCAAATCTTAAATTCAATCTTTTGGGATAACGTATAATACGAAGAGATTCCTAGATGATGTTTTTTGATGGGGATTTCCCTTCATAATGACATGAGAACATAGAAGGAGGTGATAGAATGCCTTTCGGTATGAGAAATTGTCCTAGATGTGGAGAGGAAATGTACGCATGCTTGTACTGTACAGCGACCTTTGCAACTAGACCAGAACTGAAGGCTCACCTTAGGAAACAACATAAACAACCAGGTACCTAGGAACCCTCCGTGAAGAAGGATTTCATCCTCTTTCACCATAAACTAGAGCCTTAGGGATTGCTATAAACTAGAGTGACCGGAAAAGCAAGTGGACCCAACCCTCTTTTCCTTTTTTTCTCTCCGGCGCGCGCGAGAAACATATTCCATTGTCGCTTACTAGATACAAAAGTACATGATTTTGCAGCATGAGAATTATCTACGCTAAGAATCGCAAAACACCCTTAATTTTTTACGTTGTAGAGCTTAATTCAGGCTTATTCCGTGGAATATAGAGATCTTTTTCATCAGAAAAACGATTACACAGTTCCAACTACCAAAGAACAATGTATGAACTAACATAGAATTGTAGGCTGCTAAACACTTATAAGCAAATCTAGGTTCATTCCAAGTTCCTATAAAAGAGAGGAAAAAGAGAGATGGGGACAAGGAGAAGAACAAAGACAAGGAAAACCACAAAGAATTCTGCTTTAAGAGAGAGACATAGCATATTCATCTGCAAAACCTAGATTACACTTGAAGGGATAATCATGACATCACTCCAATCATTGAAGAAGGGTCAGAATAGCTTTACAAAGGCACTGTTAAGGCTTTTTGCAGTCTTCCTTATATTCGGAGGACCAACATACCTGCTTTACGTTCTGGATCAATTGGATGTTCCCACACTTGCGATACTCCTCGTCGGTCTAGCCGCCTTCACAGTAGGCATTATTCTCTTTGTTTATCTATCAAAAGAAGAAGGGAAGGAAGCGACCAGCTAAGGGCTTTCTTTTGCCTTCAGGAACTGCAATCTTTCCCGTATTATTTGGTTGGCTAATTGTGGATCAGCCTTACCTTTCGTTGCATTCATGAGTTGCCCCACCAAAAAGTTAACAGCCTTTTCGTCTAGGAGAGCGTCTTTAACCGCCTTCGAATTCTCCTTAAAAACTCGGTCCACTGTCTTTTCAATGGCTTCCCGGGAAGCTATCTTTACCAAACCATTTTCTTCAACGATTTGCCATGGAAACCGTCCAGTCAAGACGATTTCAGGGAGAATTCTCTTCCCAATTTTTCCACTTATGATTCCTTCATCTATGAGCCTAATCAATTCAACTAGATGTTCAGGAGTAATTTTGGATTCAATAAGTTCAAGGTTGTTTTCGTAGAGGTGCCGCAGAAGGTCACTCATCATCCAATTACTGACTTTCTTTGGTTTGTCATATAGTTCTACGCATCTCTCGAAAAAATCTGCAAGCGCCTTGTCACTTACCAAGACTTCAGCGTCATATCGGGGAATGCTATATGCGGTCGTGAAACGTTTAATCCGAGCTTCTGGCAGCTCCGGCATTTCCTCCCTAATTTTTTCGATGAAATCCTTTGTAATTACGATTGGAACAAGATCAGGATCGGGAAAATATCGATAATCGTGTTCCTCCTCTTTGGTGCGCAGCGTAATGGTTATTCGACGTGTTTCATCCCAATGTCTTGTTTCACGTTCTACTGCAAGTCCCTTTCCCAACAAATCTTTTTGTCTCATAATTTCGAAAGATAACGCACGCTCTACTTCTTTGAAGGAAGAAATATTTTTGATTTCAACTCTTGTTCCACCAGCGAGGGAAATGTTGGCGTCGCATCTCATGGCTCCCTCTAATCCTCCGTCAAATATTCCCAGATGTTCCAGTATAGACCGCAGTTTTTGAAGAAAGATCCTCGCCTCCTTTGGAGAGGTGAAGTCCGGATCTGTAACGACCTCCAAGAGGGCAACGCCTGCTCGGTTGTAATCGACTAGGGTGTATGGTGACCTATCAATTGACCCTAGATGAACCAGTCTTCCTGGATCTTCCTCTAAATGAACCCGGCTAATCTGAATCTTCTTTCTCTTTCCTCCAATTTCAATACGGAGAAAACCGTTAACAGCCAACGGAACTCCTCCTGCGCGGTCGTATTGAGATATCTGGAAGTTTTTGGGCATGTCAGGGTAGTAATAGTTTTTTCGAAAGAAGAACATACGTTCCGACACTTTGCAGTTTAGAGCTATAGCGGCCATGACCGCAAACTCGACTGCTTTCTTGTTGAGGACGGGAAGAGCACCAGGTATTCCGAAGCAAACTGGACAGACTAGAGTATTTGGGTCTTTATCTCTATAATCTGAGGAACACCCGCAAAAAAGTTTAGTTTTTAGACTAGTTAATTGGGTATGGATTTCCAAGCCTATGAGAATATTGTTGTGGGCATTGGAGGACATTTCTGTCATGGTACTTTCTCTCTTGAATTTAGATGTTTTGTCCAGCTCCTCTTGTGAAGAGATCTATACTCGCGCAAGAGACTTCATGAATTACTTCAGGATATAACTGGCAAACTCAAAGTTTTTAAACGACATCTTTCCTCTAGGTTTAAAGGGAATTTAGATTTCATCATTGGAATCTTTTTTCCGTTCCGTAAGCGGGGTGGGGTAGCCAGGTTAACCCGCTGGGCTCATAAGCTCTGTTGGGAAACCCAGAGATCGGTTGTTCAACTCAACCCCCCGCTACCATCAGTTGATTCTAGTTATTCATCATCAATTTGTGTTTGACAACAACATAAAAAGACAATATCTTGGAGGCTCTTTTCAGAAATGCCACTTTTTTCAGGCGAGCCTCTTCCCTCTGTGATTTATTTAAAAAGCGCGGGTTACTATTTTATAAATAGATTATTCTGATGAATTGTCGTGCAAAGGAGAATTAGTGAAGTTGGAATTACTTGAAGTGATTGAAAGGGTTGCAAGCAAGATTGCTCCTGGACGCGCGCCCTCCTTTAATGAAGCCCAAGTAGTTAAAGCGCTGGAAATAATCGGTTTCTATGGAACTGTTGGCAGAATAAGGCTTTCGAAGGAACTTGAGTTAGGAGAAGGCGCGACAAGGACTCTCCTGAAACACCTAAAAAAAGAAGGGTTAATCGAGGGTTCAAGACGTGGGGTTATGTTTTCAAAGCAGGGCAACAGACTATTTTCTAATCTGAGGTCTAAGATCAGTGAAGGAACAGATATTCCATACAGCCCTATAACGGTTGGACCATTCAACATTGCGGTTCTTGTGAGGGATACGGCTCACAGAGTAAAGAGAGGTGTTGAACAGCGTGATACAGCGATTAAGGCTGGAGCCTTGGGAGCGACCACACTAATCTTTTCCAACAACAAATTAACTATGCCCTCTAATGAAGAAGCCTTCAAAGACCTTTCACCGATAGACAACATACTTGCATCGAAACTAAATCCAAAAGAAAACGATGTTATAATAGTAGGAAGCGGAGAAAACAAGAGAATCGCAGAAATCGGAGCAAAAATGGCAGCCCTCAAACTCCTAAAATCCCATAATGAAAAAAAGTGAAGAAAAGACAAACCGGTTTCTGTTCAATTTAGTTGTTTCTTGTGATATGCTCTCAGGTTTAAGGAGGAGCTTTTTGATGAACATACAAAAAAGGACTATCAAGAGTCACATCAATAAAACAGTCAAACTTTTTTTATTGTTGTCTCCTAGGCTTCAACTCTGAAGCAAAATACACCAAGCAACACCTTCAAAAAATTGCAGAGTCTACTTTTCCCTTTTATTTCTCGGATGCACCAATTTTCTTAGATTAAATACAAATGTCATGAACCAGAACGCGAGATTGGTTAGCCCTAATGCGAAACTTATCATGTTTCCCATGAGGAAAAACCCAATTTCAAACCCAAGTATTGCTACAAAAGTTAAGAACACACCACTTATGCTATAGCCTTTCAAAACGTTCCTATCTTTTATTACTGCTCTCATGAGAAGAAGAACAGCAACAAGGTTGACAACATTAGCAAAATTCATTGCTGTATCTACAGAGTTCATTATTTTTCATCCGTTAGTAGTTCCTTTGTTACTTTGGAAATATAAAAGCTCACTCTCAGAAAATTGAGACTACCAAATAAAACATTTTTGTTCTCACTTCAGAAGAATCTCAATGCCGCCTATTCCCTTCTTTTCAAAAATAGGAATTGACCCTACGAAAAAGCTATTAAACCAAGTTCGTAAAATTGCGGGTTATGTCGAAGAGAAGGTTTGGTTCCTCAGAGGTGAAGGGAGTTCCAATTGTTCTCACAGGCTCCGCCACCGATATGAGCGATTTCAAACTCAATCCTTTCGTAGCATTCACGGGAGGTTTCCCAACACGCATTATTCCGAAAAAATTGCTGAGAAAGTATTGGTACCCACCGGTCCCCAACAATGGGGATGATACTGCCAAATATGCACCTTATGGAATTCGAAAGATCGAAGCTGTTTTGGTTAACGAATTTGGTGCCGAAAACGTTGCGGTGGTACATCCGAGTAATTTGCGAAAGGTTGTGGGGCCAAAAACAAAGGTTATTGGAATAACGTCTATGGAGCCAGCTGGAACGGGTTTCGTCAGCCGAACTTACACATCCTTTGTAG
>CAYFWY010000105.1:0-5828 GCA_964346895.1 uncultured Candidatus Bathyarchaeia archaeon
AACTCCTCGTCTTAGGTCTTATCGATTACGGAGCCAAAGTTGTGGTTCTTGATCTAAACGGTGAATACACCAACCTAGGCTTCTCTTCCAACGGGGAAAAGAACGAGTATCACAACAAAATCCATGTGCTTACTCCCGGAGCCAACCTCAAGGTGTCACTGCCTCAAATTGACCTGAAAATTATGTTAAACATTCTCGTTCACGCCCTCAATCTTCCCGGAACCTCTACTCGAGAGTTTCGACGTATATGGCGATCACTGCAGGAGCGACGGGTTTTCACTCTCCAAGAACTAGGGGAGGCAATTAGGAACTGGAAGTGTAATCAACATGTGAGAGATGCCCTCTTCTCTCGTTACTACAGCCTACTAAATTCCGGCTTTTTTACTGACAAAATCACAGAAGCAACCACCTTCGAAGAGTTTTTTGAAGAAACCCGAAAAGGCGGGGCTTTGGTTCTAAACTTGCATGATGTTTCGTCTGTTGATCGCCAGATCGTTGTGGAGTATACTCTCGCAAAGCTTGTGGAACTTCTAAGCCAGTGGAAGGTAAAAGCTGTGTTTCTCTTTGCTGAGGAGGCTCATCTTTATCTCAGGGAAACCTACTGGAATGATATCGTTACAAGAATGAGGCACTTCGGATTTTTCGCCACCTTTGTGACAAACCAGCCTGACACAATAAAAGAAAACATCTATCGTCAAGCCGACAACATCTTCCTTTTCAACTTCACCAACGAACGTGACCTCGAAACCGTATCTAGAGCAGCGCGAGTTGACTCCGAAACTGTGAAGTCCATTGCTCAGGATCTTCCATCCCATCATTGCCTCGTTCTTGGAAAAGCAGTGAAAGATTTTCCTATGGTAGTAAAGGTGAGAGCTTTCGATATTCAAACCATGGGGCAAACCAGGCTCTTCTTTACGGAGAAGAACTAGATTCTTTCTAATCTCCTTCAATAGTTATGCGAAGCGTGGTTTCATAAAAGAGCCAATAATCTCTTAGAAGAAACATCAGTCTTGTGCATAATTGGGTTTGTTTAGTATCTTGGTTTTACTAGTAAAAAAGATATGTACCAACCTTAGTGTATATTATAAGGAAAGGTTTATTTTGCGTCTTGACTATTGATCGATGCGATATGATTATGCTGATTCGCCCTCATTATGATGGATTGAGTAAAAAACGAAAATTAATCACAGATGGAAAAGAGGTGCATGCATAAATGGGTAAAGCCCTTTTGGTCTCTCTCATTATTGTGCTTTTTATTGGAGCAGTTCTGGCTTTTCCGTACATTTCCGACGTTTTGAGACCATCATCCTCTGAAAATATTCCAGAGGTTCCAGAAGATGAAACTTCTATGATAGAAACTAGAACCTTTAATCCTGATACGGCAAAGCTTTTCATAACTCCAAATGCTTCTGTTATTAAACGAACAGTAGATAACATTGCAAAGAATCCCTTTTTTTTTGACTGGATAGAAATTAGAGATTGGGTGGCAAAAAACATTGAATATGTAACAGATTTCGAGGCTTATGGCGAGTCAGATTATTGGCAATTGCCCAGAGAAACGCTTTCTCTCAGAACAGGGGATTGTGAAGATTTCTCTGTATTATTGTGTTCTCTTCTTAGGGCGAATGGATGGGATGAAAATGAAGTTTATGTTGTTGTAGGAGAAAGCTATGGACGATATCACGCTTGGGTGAAGCTTAACGTCGACGTAGTTGGTTGGCAAAATATAGAACCTCAAGAAGGAGCATTAAACACAATATTAGGCGACTCAATTAGCCTTTCTGGATATACTGCAAAATATTACTTCAACGATGTTTACTTTGAGACAATGTGATGGTATGAAACACCCGTGGCGTAAAATTGCTAGCCCCCATTTTGGGTATGAAGTAGAAGCTTTCCATGGGCGCAGTCTCCGGAAAGTCGTAGTTGAATGAAAAAATGTTGTTATGAACCTCTAAAAAGAGTATATTAAGGAAGAAATTGCCGATTCACTCTTAAAAGCAATCACCTTTAATAAGGATTTAATGGCTGGCAAGTGAGGAGAGGGAAGAGGAAACAAATATGAAATCCTTTAGTTTTGTTCACACATCTGACCTGCATCTGGGTTATGCTCAATACAATTTAGATGTACGACGCGAAGACTTCAATTTAGCCTTTAGGGAACTTGTGGACAAGACCATTGAGTTGAAGCCTGATTTTATGATAGTTGCAGGCGACATTTTTGAGCATGCTCGTCCTTCAAATATAACCCTCGAGAATGCCATAGCTAATTTTAGGCGACTGAGGGATGCTGGGATACCCGTGCTTACGGTAGACGGTTCCCATGACTCTGCTCCCAACGTGATAACTGGAACCATTCTCAATCCACTAGACAGCGCCGGCTTGATTCGTTACTTGCCTCGTCATGATGGGGCTTCTTGGAGAAACGAAAGTTGTTATGTTTATGGCGTTCCTAACTTTCGGACTCCTAGGAAAACCAGAGAAGAATTCCCCATTTTTCTAAATAAAAACAAGCCTATATCTGACCCTTCTCTTTTCAACATCTTTGTTTTCCACATGGCTCTAGATATTCCAATCCTTAAGCGTCCTCAAATGGAAGCCGAAGCTCAACCAGAACTTCTTCCCGAAGGCTTTGACTACTATGCTGGCGGTCACATTCACGCACCGCACAATTTTTCATTTAGAAAAGGTCTCCTCGCCTATAGTGGCTGCACCGAGACCGCTAACTACGATGACGCCGAAATTGAGAAAGGTTTCTATTATGTTGAGGTCAATGAAAAAGGAGTTCCTAACCTTCATCGAATCAAGCTTGAAAAGCCGCGTCGTTTCATTATTTTGAACCGTAATTATACTGGGTTGACTCCCAATAAAATAACTGAAACAGCGATGCAGCTAGTGAAGCAAGCGGATGAAAAAGGGGCTATTATTGTTCCCATAATACGTGGCGTTCTGCCTGCTGAAGCTGGTCGGGGAGAAATTAACCTAACCAAGATAAGAAACGCTGCTGAAAAGGCTCTCCTTGTTCACCCAGTTCTTCGACTAAAAGAAACTGAGGTTCCTGAAGAGGTAATCCGCTCCATATTCGAAGGTGGATTAAAAGATCTCAAGACGAAGGCTTTTGAATACTTTTTCGAAATTTTCTCTGAACGTTACGTCAGGGAAGAGGCTGAAGCAATAGCGAAGTGTGCAATTGACCTTCTTGATCCATTGGTGGGAAAACAAGAAGAGAAGGTGAAAAGAGTATTGGAGGAGTTTGGGTGAGAATCACGACTTTACAACTGGAAAATGTTCGATCTCACTCCAAAACAACCATTTCCTTTGCTAGGGGGTTCAACTGTATCATCGGCGGTCTGGGACGTGGGAAGTCAAGTGTTCTATACGCCATCGATTTCGTCCTCTTCGGAGACCCCCTAGGCCGAAGCTATGAATACCTACTCAGAGAGGGATCAGATGGAGGAAAGGTAACCGCAATTTTTGTTCACAGTGAGAGAACTTACACTCTTCATAGAGCCTTACGTAGGCATGGAAAAGGCATTGGTCAAGACATGGATCAGCTCAAATTGTATGAAGGCAGCAAGTTGATTGCGAGCGTCAAAAATGAGGCGGTTGCCGAGCAATTGAAGTCACTAACCGGTCTAGACAAAGATCTCTTTAGAGAAGTTGTTTGGGTGAGACAGGAGCATCTTAAGGAATTGCTAGATGTGACTCCCCGGCAACGCCAGACAAAACTGGATCAACTATTCGGGCTTTCCGACTATGAAGTTGCGTGGAGCTTTTTGGCTCAGTTTCAAAGAGACTATAAAGTTGAAAAGGGAGTTTATGAACGAGATGTCGACGTCGTCGGGGTGGAGGGACTTCAAGCTGACTACAATAGGGCTGTCGAGGAGTTTTCATCAATTGACAACAAAATCCAAGATTTGGGTGAAATCCTGACTGAGGCAGAATCCACTCTTAAAGAGGCGGATTCTCATCTTGGGAGTCTTGAGAAATTGAGAAAACAGACCGAAGCGTTACGAGGGATGGAAATTCAACTAAAAACAAATATCGACAACATCAAAGATACATTTGCGAGACTAATTAACGAAATTGAAAGTAAGGAAACCCTTGTCCGTGGCTTAGAAGAAAACTTGAAAACGATGGAGACGGAAGAGAAGTCCCAACGAAACAAACTCAAGGAAGTAGAATTAGCCCCTGACCAAACAATTGAAGAATTGAGAATATACCTTAGCACAGTTGAAGATCAAATAACAAACATAGTTGGCGAACAGGAAGCTACAAAAAGAGAAATGGAAACTTCTGAACATCGCATCTCAAGCTTAGTAACCGAAAACAAGTGTCCATTATGCCTTCAAAACCTTACTGGAGACTACAAAAAAGATCTCCTTAAACGTCTTGAACAAAAAAAAGTTGAACGCAATAAAGAGTTGTCAAAACTCCAAAAGAAACTCGATGACTTAGAACATCTGAATAGTACAATCAAAATCGTAGTCTCCGACCTCCAACAGCTTATTCCACGAATTATAGAGATAAAGATGCGAATCGCTGAAGAACAACAATTTTTGAATACGCTTTCAGTAGAGTTTAAAAACACACAGCAACAAGAAAAAAGGCTACAAAGCCAGCTCGCCGCTACCAGCGCCGAAATAGCCAAATTTGATGTCACCGAACTTGAATCTGCCAGAAAACTTCGTGACGCTGCTTTCGAACACTACTCTGCAACCAAGTCCAATTTGGAGATGATGGAAAGAAGAAAAAGAGACATCGCATCAAAAATGGACAATCTAAAGGAACGGTTAGACCATGCCCAACAGAAAGTTGAAAGAATAGAAAAAATTGGAAAACTTCTTGAGATCGTCGACAATATACGAGGAGCTTATCGAAGTATTCAACCAAAACTAAGAAGCGAATTCGTGACATACCTTGAACGGACTGTCCAGCAGGTTCTAGATGAACTTGCTAGAGACGCCGAACAGACGTTGATTGTTAAGATTGACGAGACCTACACTCCATTTGTAAGTAGCGAAGAGGGATACGAAAGGGAAGTTTCAAACCTTTCTGGTGGAGAGCGGACACTACTCGCTTTCGCTTATCGCATAGGTTTAGGTCAGTTAATTATGCAGTCGAGAACCGGACATGGGCTTCACATGCTTCTCTTGGACGAGCCAACGGAGAGTCTAGGAAGAGAAGATGGCTCTGTAAACCGGTTAGCAGAAGCTATTTCCCACTTGAAAGCCATCGAACAAATAATAGCTGTGACTCATAACGAAGAATTTGCAGAAAAAGCAGAACACGTTATACGCGTAGAGAAACAAGCTGGAGAAAGCAGGGCGTTTATAGAGAAGTAACCTAAAGCTTTATATGCTAGAAATGTTAACCTTTATTTGACGAGAAATGGCGGAAATAGATTCTTATCAATATTGGTTAGATCAACTAGTTAACCGGAGCAAAACCACACAGAAAATCTATAAGCTTTACCTCAAGAAATTTCTGGAATACACGAAGTCAACGCCGAACGAACTTATTGCAATGCAAAGAAGATCTCTTGTAGGGAATGGGGATCCTCGAGAAAATCATTTTGTAGAATCTCAGGTTCGTGGATGGCTTGCTGAACTGAAGGAAGAGAAGTCGCCGGCAACGTGTCGCCAAGCTTACAATTCTGTTAGGTCGTTTTTCGCGCTTAATGAACATCCCTTGCGAATGAGGCGACAGGATACGCCGAAAGGTGAAAGCATAGGTTCTAGGATACCGGAGAAACAGGAAGTGGTTGAAATCGCCGATGCTGCAAAATGGAAATATCGTGCTTTTATTATGTTCCTAAAAGACAGTGG
>CAYFWY010000105.1:5838-6586 GCA_964346895.1 uncultured Candidatus Bathyarchaeia archaeon
TAACCAATAATTAGCAGTCATCTTGCCTGACATATAAAGTATCAAACCACCAACAGAAAATCCAACATTGCTATTTTCATTTATAATGTTTCTTTAGATTATATCGAGAAATTGGGCTTTTATTATGTTTTTGAAGGATAGTGGCCTAAGGATCGGCGATGTTGTCCGAGTACGTTGGGAAGATAGAATTGATATGGGGGGTGGTTTCTGGAATTTCAATATTATCACTGAGAAACGGCAAATTGCGGCTTGTGCGTTTGTTGGTCCAGAAACAACGAGGCTTCTAAAACAATTCAAAACTAAGAAAGGTGCCATCTTTGGTACTACCCGCTCCAATGCAGATAAGCAATTGAACAAGATAATTCGAAGGGCTGGAATCAACGGCGTTTCGGCACACGGACTCAGAAAATATTTTGTCACATCACTACAACACGCTAGGGTTCCGCAAGAATATATTTTGAAAATGATGGGAAAGAGAAGTAGCGTTTACAGTGAGAAAAGGCGAAGCGAACTTTTCAGTGCTTATCATAAGGCTTATCCGGAACTTAAAAAAGAATTATTAGATCTGCGAAGGATGCTCCAAGAACTAGCCTCAAAATAGGCTAGGGACCCTTTCTTTTTTTCTTTCTCTTCTCTCTCAATAAATATTGTATAACCGCATCATAAGCAAAGTTTCTGTAATCAGTGTAACCTAGATCTGGGCGATCTTTTATATGTTGTTTAATTTCTTCAATTATTTCGTCTGGTA
>CAYFWY010000106.1:0-6543 GCA_964346895.1 uncultured Candidatus Bathyarchaeia archaeon
TGGGGCCTTAACCTCAGTCTGGGTTGTCCCCCTCTCGGACTAGGGGCTTACCCCCCAGAACCCGTCTCCCAAGGTCTACGGCGCCGATGGATTCGGAGTTTGAAAGAAAAGCGAGGCCTTTCGACCCCTTACTTCCCAATCAGTGCTCTACCCCATCGGCTACCTCGCTTGGGGCTGGGCTGCGACCCACTTCGGAGGGAACTAGCTATCACCGGACTAGATTGGTCTTTCGCCCCTAGCCCCAGGTCTGAGGAACGAATTGCACGTCAGAACCCCTTCGGGCCTCCACCAGGCTTTCGCCTGACTTCGCCCTGCCCAGGGCTAGATCGTCCGGTTTCTAGTGTCAAAGCCGTGACTCCGGGCCCTTTCAGACCCCGCGTCTCGCCAGTGTTACCTGGTTGCACGCATGTTGGTTTCCCTACGCTTTCAGGCTTGTCAGCCTTTAAGCTCGCCACAGCGATGAACTCCCCGGCCCGTGTTTCTAGACGGAACTTGCAACCCTGGTCCTCCTCCCTCGTACTGCTGTGTCGCCACAGGTTCCTTTGGGAGGGATCTATCCTTCCGGGCTGCAAACGTCTGTAACCGTCTGGTTTCAGGCTCTTTTCACCCCCCTTCCGGGGTACTTTTCAGCTTTCTGTCACCGTACTAGTGCGCTATCGGTCTTGAGACGTATTTAGTCTTGGAGGTTGGTGGCCTCCAGCTTCCCAAACCGAATCCAGGGTATGGTACTCAGGGACTCCAGCCCAACTCCTTCCAGTTTACGCCTAGTGGGCTTTCACCATCTTTGGCAGGCCTTTTCAGGCCACTTCGGCTTCGCCGGTGAGAAGGCGGCTGGACCCGCAACACTACATCCCCCTCAGGTTTCCCTGTGAGGTTTAGTTTGGACTTTTCCCCTTTCGCTCACGTTACTTAGGGAATCCCGGTTGGTTTCTTTTCCTTCCCTTACTAAGATATTTCCGTTCAGGGAGTTCCCGTTCCTTACGGAACGCAACGGAGTCCCGTGGGAGTCCGTCGCAAGAAGTCTCATTCAGGCATCCCCGGATCTAAGCTTGCATGCAGCTACCCGGGGCATTTCGCTGCTTGCCGCGCCCTTCTTCAGCGCTCAAGCCTGGTCATCCACCAGACGGCGTAGCATGTCGGGCTTACTTGGTTTGCTCCGGTGTCTGTTTAGCGTCGGAATGCGTATTTGGCCTGTGTTTGGTTTTCATTGCGAGCAGATAAAAGCTCACTCCACCCTTTGCCCCTAAAATTACTTAGGGGGTGCATCTTTATGTGGAGTCTAATCTGGCAATTTGATCGCCAATTTATTTACAAGTCGAATTGGGAAATATAAGCATTGCTGTGTGACGTTTATGTCCCTCTTTTGCGAAATATGGATCGATTTAACATTTGTAAGTTAGGCTAATTTTGCTCAGTTAACCCTCCTGCCTTTGGTTTCTTTCGTGAGGCATGGGTCTAGTCACCCTCACAATGTGCCATCTTCCAAGAATATCTTTTTTGTATATGTGAAGCAAACCGCATTGTTCACATTGCATAACCTTTCGGCCAGTTTGGAAGTTAATGTCATACACTTTGAGGAAAGAGCTGCATTCTACACACTTCTCACTCGTCATTTCTGGCACACCCCTTCATCTAATTAACTATAGAAAAGATTAGTGTTATATGAATATATGACATTTTTTAAGTCATATTGACCTTTTGGAAAATCGTTTCGTCTATAAAAAGAAAGCGTATGATTAGAGTGATCCCCAAAATCTGAGAAAAGCATATGAAACCTATCAATAATTAATGTATAAGATTTTGAAAAAGTCAGGGCATCTTTTCTGTAAGCCCAACTAGTTTTCGATTATAAAAAATCTTAAGGGAGAAAAGCGATTCAATAGAAAAGAATGAATCCATGGAAAGACAGTTGAGGCGGAAAAGTCAATTTGGCTGGCTCCAAAACCGTAAAGTCTCTTGACACTTTATCTTCTAGACCCAGTATTCGATATCTACTCTATTTATGTTCCATAGCCTTCTTCTTCGCCTTAATTTTGGTTCCCCCAATTCTCGGGATCGTTCTTAAATGGAACACTATGGCGGATATTTTTGGGAATTTCAGCCTCATGTCTAGGGCAACATCGGCAATCTACGCATCCTTCGCCATCGCCCTCTTCGTTTCTTTCATCGACGTAATCGCTGGTTTGCCAATGGCTTGGTTCATCACAAGAGGCAGTGTTAAATGGTTGAAGAGTCTGGACACGTTGGCTGACATACCTTTCGTTATTCCTACAGTCGCCCTTGGTTATTCTCTATTGTTATTCTGGAGTGACCCAAATCAAGGTATTTCTTCTCTATTCGGAGGAAGCTTAGTTTCACCGGGCTGGTTCCTAATTATTCTGCTTCATTTTGCCTTCTCTTATCCAGTCGTAGTTAGGGTAATGGTTGGGGCGCTACTGGATTATAAACGGGAATACGAGGAAGCTGCAAGAACATTAGGTGCTGCACCGTTAACCGCAGATAGAACTGTCACGCTCCCCATATTGAAGACGGCTATGGTTACATCTTTTATACTGGCATTTGCGCGATCAGTTTCTGAAACCGGGGCGACACTGATGGTGGCTGGTACTTTTGAAAACGGACCGATTTTCATTAATAATCTTAAAACTAGCCAAGAACTCGGGTACGAAGGTGCCTTGGTCTTTGTTAGCTTCATTTTGATAACCCTCTCTTGCGTAATCTTTGTGACAATCAGACTACTGGGTCCAAGACTGAAGATGCCCATTAAGAAAGTCTGGCCAATGGCTGAAAGAAAGTTAAGCAGTTCAGGGATAACAAACTTTAGAAACGGCATTTCGCTTCTAGTATTCTTCCTTCTGGTTCTAATTCCCTCGCTTTTCGTTGCCCTCCCAGCATTCTATGCTGTAACAAATGGAACGCTGAACCAAGCGGTGGCTGGGGTAGGAATCTGGCAAGGATACTGGCAAAGTCTCTTTTTATCCTACTTAATTGGGGCAATCGCAACTTTATTGAATATAGTAACTGGTTTGCCAATGGCTGTTCTCATTGCAAGGAAGAGGCTGGGAAGAGCCTTTTCTTCAATTTTAGATGTGCTGGTTAACATTCCTTTAGTAGTTCCATCAATCGCCCTAGGAATTTCAGTTGGCATTTTCTGGAGAAATTTCCCATTCGTACCTGAGGTTGGTTTACTAATCTTTGTTCATCTTTCAATCACCTATCCCTATCTAGTTAGGTCGATGGCAGCGGCAATAGAAAGAGTGAACATAGACTATGAAGAAGCATCGAGAACATTAGGGGGACGACCCTTCACCGTCTTCAGAACAATAATTCTACCCTTAACAAAATATTCATTGATCGCCGGCGCGGTCATGGTTTTCACGAGAAGCGTCAGTGAAACCGGCGCTACCTTGGCAGTAACCGAATTGAAGACTGCTCCTGTCCTATTGGTTAACTGGGTTAGGGGTGCGGTTCCCGCTACTTCTTTGGAAATCGGTCTCGGTTGCGGCGTTCTAGTGCTGTTTTCCTTCATAATCTTGTTGGTTCTAAGGCTATTTGCTCGAGAGAAGGGAAAGGATTAGTATGTTTAATATATTCATCCTATTTCCATACCTATGGAAAACTGCTGGAGGCTTTATATGCCAGAAGTCCGATTGGTGAATGTCACAAAGAAATATGGCAAGATTGTTGCAGTTAATAACGTTAGCCTCCAAATCCATGATAAAGAATATTTTTCCTTAATTGGCCCAAGTGGATGTGGCAAAACCACTTTACTCCGAATTATTTCAGGTTTGGTTCAGCCGGACGAAGGCGAAATTTACATCGATGATCGTCTTGTCACATTTGTTCCACCTGAAGATCGTGGCATCGGCTTCGTTTTTCAAACCTATGCACTTTTTCCGCACATGAATGTCTGGGACAACGTGGTATATGGTCCACGAGTGAAAGCTTTGGAAAGCAAGGAAAGCGAGAGAATTGGGCGTGAAATGTTAGAGATGGTCAAGCTTTTTGAACGTTTAGATGCTTTTCCTTCTGAGTTAAGCGGTGGAATGATGCAGAGGGTTGCATTAGCCAGAGCCTTATCCGCTGGCGCCAAACTGTTGCTACTTGACGAACCTCTAGGCGCATTGGACGCCAAAATCAGGTTTGAATTGAGATACGAATTGCGAAAGTTTGTGAAAGACCTCGATTTGACAGGCATACACGTAACTCACGATCAAGCGGAAGCAATGGCGATTTCTGACAGAATAGCGGTGATGAGGAAAGGAGAAATTTTGCAGGTTGGAACTCCCAAGGAGTTGTACATGCAACCACAGCACATCTTTGTAGCTAACTTTATTGGGGAGGCAAACTTTCTAGAAGGCTTCGTAACAAAATTGGACGGCAACGAGTCTACTATCGGACTTCGTGGAGAAATTTCCGTTCAATCAGTAAACAAAGGGCACAAGAAAGGTGAAAGGGTGGTTGTAGCCGTGAGACCAGAAGTTCTTGAGGTTGATGTTGGAGAAAAGGGAGGTAAGAATTCAATTTTAGGCTGTATTGAAGGATTCCGATTTGAAGGAACCAATATACGATATGAAATTCGGCTTGAAAATGGAGACGTGGTGTCAGTTGTTCGCCCAGCGTTGATGGTAGAATGGCTTGATGTTGGGGAAAAAGTTACTGTCAGTTTTCCTGTTGAAAAAAGCTTTGTTTTCCCGTATCCTGAGAAGGGTTTGAAAGGGGAGTTGGCTCTCGAATGAAAAAGATGGGAAAGACTCTTAAATGTAACATATTTCGGTATAGATGTAGAATGTAGTATTGCTTATGATTAACGAGGGAAAAATAATGGAAGAATGGTTTGCCAAACGAAGAAAGTCTAAGGTCCTAGAGATTGCAGACAGGCAAATGACGTTAGCTATAGACACCGTAATTGAATTAGAGAAATCGATTAAAGCAGCTTCAAAAGGCGACAAAATAAAAGCAAAAGCATCCTTCGAGAGACTTTCTCTAGTAGAACATGAGATCGACGAACTTAGAAGAACAGTTTTCGAGGAGCTTACTAGAGGAAGTCTGCATTCAAAGGATCGGGAAGACATAATGCATCTGGTTAAGAGGCTAGACGAAATGGCGGATCACGTTAAGGATGCTTCGAGAGCCGTCATCCTTCTTTTGGATGCAAAAGTTGTGGAAGAACTGTGGGATCAATTTGCGAAAACAGCTAAAGATTTGGTTGCTTGTGCAACTACTTTACGCAACGCCATCGAGAAGTTGGGAACAGACCCTCCCCGAGCTATGAAGCTTGCGCAAGAAATTGACGAGATAGAAGGTAGGGTGGACGAAAAATATTTGAAATCAAAGGCGTTGCTCCTAAAATATGCAAATGAAATGGATGCTGCCACAATCTTGCTGCTCAAAGACCTTATAGAGGAAATGGAGCATGTAGCTGACGCGTGTGACGACACTGCCGACTACGTAAGAATCCTAACGGTGACCCGAGAAGCTGCATAACCCTCTTTAGCTCCTTCACTGATTATGGTTGGAATGTGAGAAATGTCCTACGAAGCCATAATCCTATGTGGAGGAAAAGGATGGAGACTCAAACCATACACTTGGACTCCAAAACCTTTGTTAAAGATATCTGCTGACGAGACGCTTTTAGACAGACAGATCCGCTGGTTGCTAGAATACAACTTTAAGAATGTAATTCTCGCTTCAAATAGATCGTTCCCTGAGTCAACCTACTTCACCAACCCAGCTGTTCAGGTTAGCCTAGAAAAAAAGAAATTGGGCACAGGAGGCGCCCTCAAAAAAGCGGCATCACTAATCAACGCAGATCAATTCTATGCCATGAACGTAGACGACATAGTTTTCTACGATCCCAGAAAACTTTACAAGTATGCCAAAAGAGGCGCCGCTATTTTGTTGGCACAACCACGTTTGCTCTTCGGAAAAATAACTACACGCGGAAACATAGTCACGAAATTTGAAGATCGACCACTCTTGGACATTTGGGTTAGTGCAGGACACTACGTCTTCTCTAAAAAATTGGTCCAAGAATATTTTCCAGACGAAGGAGATTTCGAACGCAAAACTATGCAGAAGATAGTCAGCAACAAATCTCTTGGAGGACTGAAATATATGGACGATTGGCTGACTGTCAACACCATGAAAGATCTGGTAACAATTAATGAAATATTTAGAAACAAGACAAACTAAACGCACATAAATTCTTGCAGTCTTCCAAAATTCTTATTCCCCACGACCTCCACTAAAATATTGGGCTGGTGAGCTGGCGGACGGCTCCGGGTGTCTAGCACCTGAGGAAACTCCGCCCACCACGCTGAACTGTAACGCCCGTAAAGGGCGTGAGGCGAGAGCCTTGGCTCCGGAACAGAAACGAAACGCCCATCCGTAAGATGACAATGAGACGTGTTAAGTCGTCGAGGATGCGGTTGGAACCGGTGAAACGGCCGACCTGCAGGGTGAAAGGGCAAATAGGCGTCTATGATTTCTGCGGGAGACGCGGGTAGCCCGTTTAGCTGAATGCCGTCTCTGAACAGAAGG
>CAYFWY010000107.1:0-6535 GCA_964346895.1 uncultured Candidatus Bathyarchaeia archaeon
ATTCCACATATCCTAGACTTGTTGAACTTACCGACTGGAATCAGACCCATTTTTAAATCATCATCAAGTCTGAGACCTGCCACAACTAAAGAAGCCACATTGGGGTCAGATAAGACCCGTTGCATTTCTTCTTTGAATTGCTCGATTTCTTCAGGACCTAGAATTTTGGGGCAAGTTTCTGTAAAGAGAATTATTGCTTTTGCAATTGATATTCCCCTTTCTTCCAATCTTTGTGTTATGGACCTGTCTACCATAATTCTTCCCTGTTTCTGAAGAGCTTTCTTCACAGATTCCTTAACAGATTTGCCAATCATTTCTCCCAACACCGTTGCTGTTCCCGCATATTCCTTGAGTTTTCCTCGTTTTGTGCAAGCAACAACAACACTGTCTGTCACTGTTCCGCTTGCGAGATCACCGGAAAAGTTACTTCTCACGTCCAGTTCTTTTAGTGCTACAGTCTTAGCTTCTGTGATAATTTTCACAGCATCAACCATGCAGCTTCCAGTAAGGTTTCCATCTACGAGTAAGATTATATTAATCGTCCCAACCTTTTTGCCATTGAGAAAATTTTGTTTCGAAACTGTGGCTTCTCCTGCCGTGGCAGAAACATCGACTCCTGCAGTCACAAAGACGCTCAAAGTTATGTCTTTGTAACCTTGATCGAATACCGCCACATTTCGTAGGTCTGCAGCAGTCATTATTCCCACAACCTTCTCTGGGTCAAGATTCAGTTCTACCACGGCCTTTTTTAGAAGGCCTTCTGGGTTTTCATGAATTTCTTTATCAAGATCTTCTTTACTTCTGTGAAGATTTTCGTCGCGATGTACTGGCACATGAATGCTGATTATTGCATTTGCTTTTTTAAAGCCCCCATTTAGAACAGCTGAACTAAGAACCTCGAGAGGTCTTTTAGAAAATATAACCAACTTATTCTTATCCACTTCAGCGTTGACAGATTCTATTGAAGTGCGCAACCTCATTTCTAGGCAACATCCCATAATTATTAGTAAGATTTAATTTATTCCAGCGTAGCGCAGTTTTAAATGTTTCTTATCTAACCTGTCGTGAAGCCAAAAATCTATTGATATTGGGTATAACAAAGTAAATAAACATAAAAGAACCGGGATGTTGAGCTTGTAGGCATACTTGTGCGAAAGTCTAAGGTTATTTGTTGCGATGTCAAATGCGTGTGTAATCATCCAACGACCGCAGTAGACTCGACCTTATTTTTAAACTTTATTAGCCATTGTTTGTTCTATATACGCGCACTAAATATGGCTACAGTTGGTATTCTTATGGCGGAAAGAAATTGCGTCAAAATAACGCTTGTTAATCCGCCCTGTGTGCTTCACTCTCTGACCAATTTTAATTCGCCTTTTTTGATACATGGGAATAATAGATCTGAACTCATGTGCTGAGGGTAGTGAGCAGCGAATATGCGTGTTTGTTTGATTAATCCGCCTCGTATCCACCCAAAATCATGGGGAAAGCCAACGGTATACCAACCTTTGGGAATAGCATATGTAGCAGCGATGCTCGAAAGGCAGCATAAGGTATGCATTGTAGATGCTCCTACAGAAGGCTGGAGAAATCTCAAACAAATAGATGCAACGAGATATCGGGTTGGTTTAAAAAACAAAGAGATAGCGGATCGGATAAGACGATGTTCACCAGACATCGTTGGAATAAACATTCCATTCTCTGGCTGGTCAAAAGCCGCATTTGAGGTTGCCTCGGCAGTAAAAAGCATTGACAAAGACATAATTACCGTGTTGGATGGGTTACATCCATCTGCAAGAACGGTGGATTGTCTCTCACATCCAAATATCGATTTTGCTGTAATAGGAGAGGCAGAACACACTATGTTTGAGCTAGTCGGCGCACTGGAGCAAGGAAAAACGCAGAATCTCAAGAAAATAAGAGGAATCGCCTTTGTAGAAAACGGGAAGGAAGTTATAACTTCTCCTAGACCAGCTATTCAAGATTTAGATTCCCTACCCTTTCCAGCAAGACACCTACTTCCAATGGAAACATACTTTGCCGCTGTAAAAGAAAACCCGATAAGAGGAGTAATACGCAAACCTTGGGCAATAATGATTACAAGTAGAGGTTGCCCACATAATTGTGTCTTTTGTTCCAATCATGTTGTCACGGGAAAAAAGTGGCGTGGTAGAAGTCCTGAGAATGTGATTGCCGAGATAGAACAGCTAATTCATGCCTACAACATCAAGCAGATCGATTTCTATGATGACAATATGACGCTAAACAAGAAAAGGGTAGAAACTATTTGCGACTTAATCCTGGAAAAGGGGTTAGACATCGAATGGTATGTTCCAACTGGTGTCAGAGCGGATACTCTGGATGAAAATCTTTTGACAAAAATGAGCAAGTCCGGCTGCAAGGGAATACGCATTGCACCCGAGTCTGGCGTTCAACGCGTTGTGAATCAAATTATCAAAAAGAACCTGAACTTAAAAGAGGTGGAAAAGGCTGTGATCTTATCTAAAAAAGTCGGAATAAAAGTAGGATGTTTCTTTATACTTGGACTTATAGGTGAAACAAAAGAAGATATGCAAAAATCCATAACTTATGCTTATAAGCTGAGACGACTAGGGGCTCAAAGTTTCCACTTCAGTATAGCCACACCTCTATATGGAACCGAACTCTATGAACAGGCTAAATGCGGTGGTTTCCTAAAGGATGATTTCAGTGATGAGGCTTTATCTTCGGTTGAACCCCTCATTGAAACTCCTGAGTTCACAGCAGATGATTTGCGCGAATTATGCATTCGAGCTAATTTAGTGAATTCAACTTTTACTCGTGACAAAATTATAAGAGCCATTCGAGACCCAAAGAAAATAATAAGAGTTTTACTAGGAAAAACGAGTTAGAAGCAAAAGCAACTCCCTAAAACATAATCATCTACTTAACCATTATGAAGCTCCCATAAACTCTTTGCAATGCACGTCCCTTCTTCCCGAAAACAATGGAAAACAAATAACCACAAATCTAGGCGACTCAGAGTGATACCGATGTTTTGATTAGAGCCATTATTTCCGAAAGCTATTGCAGATATCGCTTATATGATATGGGGGCAACGAAAACCTATCTTATTGGAAGATCCTTTATTATTGGAGCAGAACTGGAAGTGCTTTTATTTTAGGTCTATTCTTTTACAACAGTTCTTAGTGACAATTTAAGGGATGCAGTGATTTTTTTTACGCCTTTTCATGTAGACATATCCAGTGATAGCGATTATCACTATGACTATTATTGTAACGCCTGCGTAGACATATTCCCTTGGTTGCTGCGGCTCAATTACTTTTAGGGGTAGGTGAGCGCTGTAAGCGTAGGCATAGGCGCGGCTTGGGTTTTCTGCGCCGCTGTACCAGGCAGTGATAATCCAGTTGCCAACCGTGTCTGGTATGTAGGAAGCGGCGAAGGCGCCTTTTTCGTTGGTGGTTACAGCTACATCTACGGTGGAGCCATCGGGTTTAACCAAGATTACTGTTATGGGAGCATTGGCTATTCCAGGTTCAAGTTGGCCAGTAACTATTACAGACTCAGCTTTAGTTAAGTCAATCGCATCTCTACTCAGGTTAGCAACAATAGATGTAGATATAACAGGAAAGCTGGCGTCCACGAGGCAGTAGACATTCCAGTCGTGGTTTCCTACGTATAACCTGCCCTGCCAGAGGGTTGGGGAAGACCAGCATTTTGAAAGAGTTGGGAACCAAGAAAGCCGCTCCCCAGTTGAAGCATTAAGAACATAGATTTGACGTCGGTCAGAGGTACTAACGTAAACCTTGCCGTCGGCGTAGGTAGGTGAGGATTCCAGTATTTCTCCGAGATAAGACTTCCAGATGGTTTGGCCGTTCTTCGCATCGACGCATGCTACGTAATTCAGATCGGGGAAGAAGAGATTACCCTCACGATAGGACATCGAGTCAACTATAAACTCGGTTGCAATATTAGTGTACGTCCATATTATTTCGCCAGTCGTCGCGTTTACCCCATAACGCCACAATTTATTGGACGATGTAAAGACCATACCCTCTGCGACTGTTGGAGATGCCATCATGTCAGTGCCTCTCTCTTCCGACAATCGATACGGAATGGGAAGCTTCCAGATGAGGCTTGCCGTCTTGGCGTTCAACTTGTAGAGGGCGCCTGAAGTGGGTTCCTGCGAAGTGACGTAGACCGCGCCATCAACGACAGCAGGAGAGGAGGTAATATAGCCTGTGGTCTCATATGTCCAAATGACTTCGCCAGAATTGGCGTCGAGACAATAGGTCTTGTTGTCCAGGGAGCCCACATAGACTCTGCTCTCGACAACGGTAGGAGAGGAGCTTAATCTTGATATAACGTTAAAGTGGGCTTGGATGTAGCCGCCGGCGTACCTTTTCCATACGAGGCTACCGTTTTTGGCGTCGAGGCAGTAAACGTACCCGTCGTCAGGTCCTATGTAGACTTTCCCGTCAACAACAGCTGGCGACGATTTGATTCCAATTCCCGTTGTGAAATTCCATAGGAGGCTGCCGCTCAAAGCATCAAGGCAGTAAATTTTTTTATCGTATGAGCCCACGTAGACTCTTTCGTCAACGACGGTCGGCGAGGAGATTACCGCTCCACCTGTAGTGAAATTCCACCTTAGGGTTAGATTTGTGGGACCTGAATTTCTAGCGGCAGTGTGCGATGGGTCACCGCGGAACATAGGCCATTGCTTGGAACCGATAGCCCATATCTCGTTGAGGACTAGGTAGCTATCCATCTCCATATAATTAATAGAGCCTGGGATAAGGTATAGGTTACCGTAGGCGATGGCGGTAGATTCTCTGGGAGCATAGGCTTGTATGGGTATTGTCCATAACAGCTTACCCGTGTAGGCGTCGAGACATGCAAACTCAGGTTTACTGCAGACTGCACCAGTATAGGGGTCGGTTGAATTTTCTTGTCCTGTTGTAGCGTAGACTTTGCCGTCAGCAACCACTGGCCATCCTGGAAAGAAGAGATAGCCTGGGCACTTGTATTTCCACACAACCTGTCCTGTGTTAACATCTAGGGCGTATAGATGCCCATCCTTATTGATCTCGTAGACTTTGTCGTATGCAGCAGCGCAACCACTTGCCCAATGTCCCATCTCCGTGCCAGGGTTATACACCCACAGAACCTTACCAGTTGTGGCGTTGAAACAGTAGAATTGGTTATCCGTCCCACCCCTAAGGAATCTGCCCTGATAATAGGAACCGGACCACGTCATAATCCCTGTTGTTAGTGTTTCCCAGACGACCTTTCCTGTCTTAGCGTCTAAAGCCATTTGGTTAGGCGCACCTGATCCTGGGAACACTTTTCCATCACCATACTGTATACCCGCTCCAACCGATCCGCTATCAGGGACATAAGTCTCCCATGCAAGTGTGGGTGGTTTCGATGGATCAGAAAAGTTCCAAGCTTGAACTGACGACCTACCTTTAGTGTAGAAAAGTTCTTCATCTGGGCTGTAGACACCCTCAGCAAAATTGCCTGTATTAGCAGAAAATTCGCTGCTTACCCATAAAATTTTTCCACTTTCTGGATCAAGACAATATTGCCCTACAACAAGGTGGGCGTCATCTATTTCATATACTGTTGGCCATCTCTGGCGTGCAGGCAAGGTGGTATTCCAAATGATGCTTCCTGTGTCCTTGTCAAGGGCGATAGCACTCGTCCTTGTTGTGACGTAAACCTTGCCGTTGAAGGCTGCAACATAACTCTGTATGTCATTTATTTTTGTTTTCCATAGGATTTCGGGTGCTTCTGGGGCTGGGCCAGCTGAGAAACGCGTAAAAGCTGGGTCGCCATGAATCTGTGGCCACTCGTAATTGAGTAAATCGCCGTATTCAATTGCTTCGTCACCGTTGGTAGTCCCAATTGAGGTATCAGCTGTGCTGCTTGTAGAATTTGAAAAAACCACGAAGGCGGTTAAGGTTAATAGCAAAGCCGAGACGATTGTAACTATTGGGCGGACACACTTTGAAATTCTCATTTTTTCACTTCATAGGTTTTTATGGCGGGATGAAATCGCGATTTTCACTCGATTTCACCAGTTTTCACTCGGTTATTATGTTTATTTGCGTTTCCATCTGTGATTTCTAGCTGATGCAAGCGTGCGCTGCTATCCCGTAGCATTGTGTCAATTCTCCATCGGCGTAACTTGATCCTTTTGCCGGCGTGCGCTTAGATTTTTAAAAAAGCCACTAATGCGGGAAACGTCGGGTTTGCCTACTAAATCGATCTTGACCGCATTCCAGTCGCAGACTATATAACATTCCATGCATTTGGTGCATTTATGAAGGGATTCAGGATCAACCAGATTAATGCCCGCCGGACAAACTTTTTCACATTTTCTATTGTCGTCCATAAAACAGAACCCGCAATAATCGATGCGATAATCCTCACAGTCTGACGGGCACCCCTTCATAATGCACTTATTTTGCTTTACTTTAGGTTTGATGAATGGATTCAAAGTGCCTATTGCATTTAAAAGTCCGCCAAG
>CAYFWY010000108.1:0-6510 GCA_964346895.1 uncultured Candidatus Bathyarchaeia archaeon
AAATTCATAAAATGTATAAACTCAGGTATCGAGGCATAATTTCTTATTTTCGACTCTACGCTAAGTGCTTCAAACAAAATAATGGGAAAAATTTCACCCACAAAAAGCAATGAAAACGATGTCTACAAGAGCAAGCGCGTGCTCGAATGGGCATGAAAGACGCTGCAACCACATAATCTTATAAGTTTTAGTGAGATTCTAACTAGCTAGCTGATTATTAATTGGAAACCGTGGAGATTATTGTGAAGCTGAATCCATCTGGAAAGAGCGGTTTTGGAAATTGGCGGTGTCGATTAGTTGTTGTAGCCGTGTTTTCAGCAGTTTTAGCGCCCTTAACCTCTTTTGTATTGATGCCCTTGCTTTCTAACGTGCCTGTGGAACAGGAGACTACTCGGGAACCCTGCTCTGCAATCCTGAATCAGCAGATTGAAACATCAACCGATTATCAATCAAAATATAGTTTGTCGACTATGGTCTTTCCGAAGTCTTACCTCCAACTTATGAGTGATACTCGCCCTAGCGTAGCCCTCAGTCTCAGCGGAACATTGGGTGCCAATGGATGGTACACTTCAAATGTTGAAGTCTCCTTGTATCTGACTGAAGGCGATCCCGCGTCGCTCACGACTGAATATGCCCTTTACAATCAAGGATGGAAAACTTTTGTGGAGCCTTTCACCATTTTCGAAGAAGGACAAACTACAATCTACTATCGAGCACGAGATGCTACGGGTTTTGTATGGGAAACAAGATTTCATGCAGTGGATGTCGACAAGACTCCACCCAACGGTTCCGTGCTGATAGATGTGGGCGCCGAAGACGCATTTTCCACTCTGGTTGATCTGACTTTGTCAGTAATTGACGCGCCTTCTGGACCCACTACACCTCCTCCTCCTGGATACATTTGGGGTGTGCCTTCTGGTCCATCTGATATGCGCTTCTCTAATAACGGTATTGTATGGTCGAACTGGGAGCCCATCGCCAACAGCAAATTGTGGACTTTGGAAACTGGTGCAGGAAACAAAACGGTTTATGTTCAGGTAAGGGACAACGCCGGTCTTGTTTCAGAGAAATTTTCTGACACTATAAATCTGATTACTACTGGCGATTCCGTTGCGCCTGTGACAAGCATTACGTTTAGCGGCTCAAAAAATTCTCTCGGCGCATACAAATCTTATGTAATAATAATATTGTCTGCCACTGACGATCTTTCAGGAATAGACCTGACAGAATATAGTTTCGACTCCAAAAACTGGACCACCTATGCAGCGCCCTTTGCTATTTCCACCGAAGGACAAACTACAATCTACTATAGAACGCGTGACCTTGCTGGAAATTTGGAGTCAACGAATTCTCAGACAGTAAAAATTGAAAAACCCGCGAAATCAGACTCGATTTCTTCCTTCGCAGTTTATGGTGCAGTCGCTGCAGTTGCGATAAGTATTATTGTAACAATTGTCCTGATGCGGAGAAGAAAGCAGCAATTCAAAAACTACTTGGAAGAAGAATAATTATTCAGATCTCCAGCAACCCTCTTCAAGAAGATGAAGGCCGCATTTTTGTTGCCCGCGCATCCGGTTTCTTACGTTTCCAACCATACCTTGTTGTGTCATAGAATGGGGTTTCAACTATTTCAGCACCAAGTAAAGAGTTTCTAACCTTTATGTCTACTATATTTCCTATTGCTGCATGTCCGGTAGGGATATAACCCATACCTATACCGCGTTGCAATAGGGGAGAGAAGGTTCCACTTGTGACATGCCCAATTCTCTCTCCCTCAAAGAAAATTTCATATCCATGACGCGGTATTCCTCGTCCAAGCATTCGAAAGGCAACGCGGATTCTCTTGAGACCTTCATCTCTATGCTTCAAAAGGGCATCCTTGCCGATGAAATCTTTTGCCTTCTCAAAGCTCACAGCGAACATGAGCTTTGCCTCCAGAGGCGATATATTCTCTTCAATGTCATTACCATATAGACAAAAACCCGCTTCGAGGCGCAAAGTGTCTCTTGCACCTAAGCCGCATGGCTTAATACTGTGTTCTTCGCCCGCTTCGAGCATTGTTTGCCATAGGCTTTCCGCTCTCTCAGGACTCTTTAATGAAGTGCCCCAAACATATATTTCAAATCCGTCTTCACCAGTATACCCGCTTCTTGTGATTAAAACCTCAACGTCACCTAGTTTCACCCAGAGCCCCCAAAAGCGTTTTGTGCTGGATAAGTCTACATCAGAGAGAGATTGGAGGGTGGCAAGGGCTTCAGGTCCTTGCAGGGCAAACATTGCAACTTCATCTGAAACATCTCTGGTTTGAGCGTCAAAATCTTTGACATGAGAAGATATCCACTTGTAACTCTTCTCCCGATTACTAGCATTGTACACTAGAAAAAAAGCGTCTTCTCCCAAACGAAAAACAACGAGGTCATCAATTATTCCACCTCGATTGTTACACATAATTGTGGAATTTCCCTGGTTTACACTCAATGAAGAAACATCACATGTTAGAAGATAATCAAGTAAAGCAGCTGCACCCCTACCTTCAACTATACAGCGCCCCATATGGCCAACATCAAAAAGTCCCACAGCGTTCCTAACCGCCAAATGCTCGGGAATTATTCCTTCATACCATAGTGCATGCTCAAATCCTGCAAATGTTGTGAGATGACCGTGATGTCGATGAAAACTATTCACATGCGTTATCTTTGGCATGTTCTTTCCTTCACAAGAAAGACATAAAACTGGAGTGCCCCGCTCCGCGCATACTCGTAAGCTGGACCTCTAACTTTTGACCTCAATTATGCTCCTCCATCTATTCTTCTCTTTCTACGCATTCTCCAGCTAAGGCAAATGGTTCTCGGATGAGAAGCCTTCACTTCATCAATTCTGCCAACAGAAGTGTTGTAAGGTGCCAAGCGAACTTTCATGGGTTCACTATACGCTTCTTCTATAATCTTCGAAAAAATCGTGGCAAAGTTGTCAAGTTCTCTCTGAGCTTCGCTTTCAGTTGGTTCAATCATAAAAGCCTCTTTAACTGTTGATGGAAAATGGGTTATGGGTGCATGAACACCATAGTCGAGAAACCTTTTCGCCACATCCAAAGCGCCTACACCAGTATCTTCAGCCAAATCCAAGAGGCTCAAGACAAACTCGTGTTTTCGAGGTTGCCCAGAATCGAATGGAACACTAACGCCTCTAAGCTTCCTGACCTTGCTTAACAAGTAATTTGATCCTAAAACACTTGCTTCAGAGGCTAATTTCAACCCCTCCTCTCCCATCATCAAGATATACGCGTAAGTTTTCACGTAAACAGAAAAATTCCCGTAAAACATTTTTACTTTACCAACAGTCTTCGGTCTTCTGTATTCAAGATAGTAAGAGTTAGTCGTTGAATCGTATTCAACTGTCGGTGCGGGCAAAAAATCTTGAAGTTTCTTCACGACTCCCACCGGACCTGCTCCAGGCCCTCCTCCTCCATGAGGTGTGGAAAATGTCTTGTGAACATTCAAATGAACTATGTCAAAACCCATATCTGCAGGTCTGACTTTTCCCATAATCGCGTTAAGGTTTGCTCCGTCATAATATAGCAGGGCGCCTAAACCATGAATTATTTCCACAATTTCCTCGATGTTTTTCTCGAAGATTCCCAATGTATTTGGGTTTGTCAACAACAAACCAACCGTTTCTTCAGTGGCAATTTTTTCTAGCTCCTTAATGTCCACGCATCCTGTTTCATCACTCTTGACAACATCTACTTCGAAACCAGCCATCTCGGCACTGGCAGGGTTTGTTCCGTGAGCTGAATCAGGAACAATCACTTTGTTTCTCTTTTCCCCATGTTCTTCATGGTAAGCCTTCATCATGAGACACCCCACAAATTCTCCTTGGGCTCCAGCAGCTGGAATAAAGGAAAACTTGTGCATTCCTGTTATTTTGCAGAGCATTTCTTCAAGTCTATATAGTAGTTCAAGGCTTCCTTGCGTGGTTCTCTGGTCTTGAAGCGGATGGACATTTTGCACGCTTTCTAAAGATGCAAGTTTTTCGTTTATAGCTGGGTTATACTTCATTGTGCAGCTTCCCAGAGGGTATGTGCCGAGGCTTATGCCATAATTCATCTGGCTGAGACGAGTAAAATGTCGAACAACCTCAAGTTCGCTTAATTCAGGCAGGTTCAGCTCTTTTCTGCGCAGTTCTTCAGGTATCTCTTTCATCGCTTCCTTTGATTCAAGGAGTACTTCATGTTCCAACACGGGAAGTACGTGGCCAACTGCTCCTTCACGACTAATTTCAAAGATTAACGGTTCATTCCATCTACTTTGTCTATACATTTTTTCACCTCAGAAGTTGATCAAGGGCATCGACGTACTTGTCGATTTGAGGCCCACTATGCAGCTCGGTGACACATACAAGTACAGATTCTCCAAGTTCCGGAAATTCTGAAGAAAGCGCCTTACCTCCACATATCTTATTTTCCAAGAGCCCTCTCAAAACCTCGTCAGCTTGCTTGCGTCTAAAACGAATTGTAAATTCCTTGAAATGAGGTGCTTCAAATAAGGGCACATCAACCAAACCAATTGAACTAAATCTCCGAATTGCATACTTTGTTTTGGCTAGGATCTGTTCACTTAGCTGGCGAATGCCGCTTTTTCCCAGAAGCGAGATATAAACAGCAGAAGCAAGGGCGCACAGAGCGTTGTTAGTACATATGTTGGAGGTTGCTTTTTCTCTACGAATGTGTTGTTCTCTAGTTTGCATGCTCATAGCGAATGCTTTTTGCGTTTCATCGATGGTTGTAGTCATACCTATTATTCTCCCAGGCATAGCTCTAATCATCTTTATATCATCCTTACATGCTAAAATTCCAAGTAGTGGCCCGCCAAAATTGACCGGACTTCCAAGAGGTTGCCCCTCGCCAACAACGATGTCAGCTTCATAATCTCCTGGAGGCCTAAGGATTCCCAAAGAGGTTGGGTCAACTCCCACAATGAAAAGTGCGCCAGCGTCATGAGATATTTCAGCTATCGCCTTTACTTCGGTCTCCAAAAAACCAAGATATGAAGGGTTTTCTAAATATATCGCTGCTGTATCGGAAGAGACTTGCTCTTTAAGCTTTTCCTGAAGGATCTGCCCGTCCACTCCTGATTGAGGCACCTCAACTATTTTCATTCCCATTGGATCAATGTATGTTTGCAGTACGGCTCTTCTGTCAGGCGACGTAAATCTTGGAATGATCACCTCATTTCTTCCTGTAAGTCTCTTGGACATTCTTCCAGCTTCTCCAAGAGCAGTTGCCCAATCGTACATCGAAGAATTGACCACATCCATCTCCAGCAACTCTGCCATAAGACTCTGATACTCAAATAACGCCATCAACATCCCTTGACTGGCTTCGGGTTGATATTGCGTATAGGACGTCAAGAATTCGCTTCTAGAAATTATTTCTGAAACAGCTGCTGGTACGTAATGAGACCAAACGCCAGCGCCCACAAAAACTAACATATCTCTATCGGAAATATTCTTGCCTAAAATCCCTGAAACATGGTTAAAGGCTTCCGATTCCGAAAGACGACTAGCAAGGTTTAACCTCTTTTCAACCAAGAATTTGCTAGGTATGTCAGAAAACAAATCTTGGGCACTTCCAATTTTTAGCTCACCTAACATTTTCTTCCAATTGGCAAGAGCGGAATTCGCCACAAAAGGATGCGGAAAAATTTCTGTCAAATTCCTTCCTCCACGAATCTATCCCAATGTTTATTCACACAAAGATACTATTTACCTCTTTACACTCTTCCATGCTCATACACGTTTCTAGCACTAACCGCGGGCGCGTCAAAATCACTTATTGTTTCTTATTTGTCAAAAGGGCATAACAACTTAGCAAGACCTCGAGACTTGAAAACATGTAGCTTTTCGTCGTTGTTATTTACAATAAAACCTCTGTGCACATATTCTGTGTGTTAGGGGTTAAAACATAGACTTTTGAACCGAATTTTTCCTTCCCGATTCAGGGGCCTGGGCATCTTGAACAAGGTATGTATTATGTAGCCCATGAAGGCGAAAGCAACTCCTGCTATCACTGTTATTACGGCTACAATCCATGGTTGTGTAGGTCCTGCTTGCTTGGGTTCTACAGTGAAGTAAATTTTTTCAGAAGTTCCAGTGTTTCCAGCTGTATCCCTCACATAAAGTATCAGACTATGTGTTCCTTTAGTCAATCCGTATAGAGTTAAGTCTTCAGTGATTGTTACATTTGCTTGTTCATCCAAGCTGTAAGCCATCCATGAAACTGACTCATCTACCGTGAAAGTCAATTGAGTGTCAGGTGCGTCATAGGTTTTGTTTTCGGGTGACAGAATAGAAATAGTAGGAGGGGTGGTGTCAGGTAGAGCAGTGTCAACTGTAAAGTAGACCCTTGGGGATAAACCAACGTTTCCAGCCATATCTTTTGCATAAACCACTAGGCTGTGTATTCCCTCAGATAGTCCTGTCAAGTTTGTGTTTTCAGTGATGGTCATGGTT
>CAYFWY010000109.1:0-6478 GCA_964346895.1 uncultured Candidatus Bathyarchaeia archaeon
TGACTTTGTTTGGAGAAAGGTAAGTCGGACGAAAAAGTTCGTGCGTCGCGCGCATTAGAGATATGGCATGCGCGCGCGCGCATATCTAATTTTTATTATAATTATAGTGAAATATTTAAATAATAAGAACGCAGTACACTCCAAAAAAGGGAGAAGACAAAAGATGATAGGAAAACGAAACAAAGGCAATGCACCAAGCGTTCTAACGAAGAAGTCGAAAAAAGTTATGCGCACGCATCTAATGAGGAGTCGATGACATTGGTAAAAAGAAAGGGTTCTATTTTTGCGTTGGTAGTACTAGTAGTTTGCATACTAATCATATCTTCTAATATTCCGCTAATCCAAGCTGACGCTGGAGGAACTGGCAAGTTTCTAACAATTGGAATCGTGGGGGAAGGTTATATAAATGCTACTAAGGTTCAATCTGGCGAATACTGGGAATTTTTTGAAAATGGTACAGAGAAAGTAGGTGCGGGTACCATTTTGTTGGAGGCTTTTGCCGATGAAGGTTGGGAATTCTCTTGCTGGAAAGGCGACGTAACCGGTGATTTGAACCGAACGGAATACAAGACACAAAAATACGGCAATGTAGTAGCAATCTTCGTCAGGGAAACCCACACAATTACTGCTACTGCTGTTGGACCAGGTACCATCAACAACAAGACCTCGCTTACAGTGGAAGTGGAACACGAAGGGGCAAGTCCCATTTTTGAGTTCGCTCCAACCGATCCAGCGCTATATCACATAACATCAATTAAAGTTGACAACAATTACACCAGTTATACAACGAGTTACGCTTTTCAAAATGTGACCAGCGATCACGATATCGTAGTGACCTTTAATGACATTGGAATAGCAACTGTGCCTGGCGATATTAACGTTAGAAGTTTTGTGGATTCGATTGCTAGCGTGATGCTCAACGAAACTGATGGTGGAACATTAATTGGAATAGCGCTACCTTTTCCAAATGGTACGGCTCTTTTCCTCTATGAAATAACAACAAATGCTACTGATGAAGATGGCACGATATTACTTGCATTCCAACTAAATGGGTTGACGCCGGAAAATGTAACTAAGGGTCCCACAGCCGATGCCATCTTTAGCGACGTCGACAATAACGGATATGTTGATGGAACTGACGTGTCTTTGGTTGCAAATGCGGTAAAATCTACAACGGGAAGCGAACTGTATTTCGCAGAATACGACGTAAACAGAGACGGAGTCGTCAATGAAGACGATGTTCACACAGTGAATGAAAACAAAGGAGCCACGTTGACAGTGCTGATCGAGGACATTGACTGGTGGATTGAAGGCGGTATACTCTACGTCAGAAACGCAAACAATGATTGGTCTGGTTTCAGAGCTCACTGATATAGTAAACTAGCAATACATTCCAAATCCTTTTTCTTTTTTCTTGTACGCGGTAGTTATGCTACTCTTGCTTGATTTTTGAACGGTTCAAAAAGAGATATATGCACACGTGCATTCTGCGCGTGTTATTAACCCAAGCTGTTCCAAGGTTGGAAAAATAGCACCAAGTCTGGGTTAATATCATAGTAAGATTTTTAACCGATAAAGAAAGCCATTCGACAGCAAAACTATTAAAATGGTGAAATAAGAGGCTTTGGGTGATTCTTCTTAATCATAAGGCAATATCCAAGCCACCAAGAGAGGGAACTAACCAGTTTAGGTATTACCATTTTGCAGCTTCATATAGTTCTGCACGTTCTTTAAATGAATTCTCCGATTGCACACGCAGTGGGAAGCTAAATTCACAGATCAATATCAGTAATGTTAATTTGGCTGCGGCGTTTATTTATATTTGCTAGAATAGAAGATTTGTTTTTTATTCGGTGATAGTTAGGGATAGACGATGGCTCGTTGGAACCTTGAAGCAGTACTCAAAAAGGCAAGAGAACAGGAAAAGAAGTTTGGATGGCTCTATGCTGCGTGGTCTTATGAGCATGCTTTACGTTCTACTTCTGGAACCGTTTCCTTTCTTGCAGAGAAGTGGCAGCGGCTAGGCTTTTGCTACGAAAGGGCAGCCAGGCAGGCGGAAAACCTGGAAGAATTCAAGGAGCTGCAAGCCTTGGCCGGAGAAGCCTACGAAGAAGCTGCAAGCCTTTTCGGAAAGGGGGGCAACCTGAAAAATCAAGGCAAACGCGCGCTATGTAATGCGTTCGTCGAATATATTCGGTCTTGGCTCGCTTCCACCTCCTCGGAGAAGATGAAGCGGTTGGAGACATGTTGGACGCTAGGAAAGAAGGCGTTGAACGCGTTTCAGAACGCTGGAGACGAACTGAACGCTGGAAAGACCTGTATTACCTTATTGAGCTGTCTTTGGGAATGGATGCGTGCTGCATCTACAGAGGAGGACAAGCGGACTATCGTCCAAGACGGATTGCAGTTGAGCGACGAGGCTGTCTCAGTTCTGTTAAAGTTTGGAAATACAGAGGAATTGCTTCAAGCCTATTCCTTGGCTAGTCTCCACAACTGGTATGCCGCTAACATTAGTGACCGGGAAGAGGCGCGAGAGGCGCTTGCGCAAAGAAGCTTAGAATACGCTGAGAAGGCGGTAGCCCTCTCCAAAGAGGTGGATGACCCTTATTCCACAGCCCAGTCACGGTGGGCGGCGTCTCTAAGCACCCTTTTCTTCACCGACAAGGTGGAATCTGCGGTAGAATACGCCCAAGACATGCTACGACAAGGATGCCGTATTCACGACAATTATATAAAAGGCGTCGCGTCTTACCTCCTCACCCTAACAACAACAGATTTGGTTCTGATAGAGGCGAACCCAGACCTCAAGAAAAGGCAATGCGAAGAGATCACCGAATACGCTGAAGACGCCGTCCGCCACCTCCAGTTAGTCGAGCAAGATGCCCTTATCGCGGATACCTACATGTCTTACATGGACAGCTACTTCACGCTAGCCCAAGACTTTGCGGCTAATCCGACAGAGAAGCTTGCTTTCTCTAAAAAAACAGTGGAAATTGGACGCAAAGGATTAGAACACGCTGTTCGCTCAGGATCACCCGAATCTATGTTCGCTGTTTATCACGCGTTAAGCAAAGCATTACATCTCTATTCGAGCCTAGAACCTAAGAAAGTTCAAAAAATAAAGCTTCTGCAAGAAGCGTTAGAATACCGAAACGAATGCATCCAAATCACTGAAACCACGTTTCCATCGCACGCCTGGATGCTTGGCGTTGGAAAGACATACGCCGCCCAAATAAAGGCGGAATTGTCTGGATTAGAAGCAGACGAAGACAAGAAAACCGCCCTTCTTACAGAAGCGATCTCCGATATTGAAAATGGAGTGGCACATTGCGAAAAATGGATCGCGCATCGCCCAGAGACAATGCTGATAGCGGTCGTAGCGGGATACGAAGATTGGTTTGGAAAACTGTTAGAAGAACTTCAGCGGTTAACCGAAGACGAAAATATCCTGCGTAGAGCAAACCTGGTTTACGGGAATGCCGCCAAGAAATTCGAGAAAGTTGAATTGCCCAGCCGAGTCGCCGAATCGTTCTGGAAAATAGCTAGAAACCAGGACCAATTGGGTGAAAACCAGGAAGCTGCAAGAAGCTTCTATAAGGCATTTAAAGAGTATCAAATGACTGCTCAGAAGATGCCTCCATTCTCAGATTTTTTCATGGATTATGCCTCATACATGAGGGCATGGAGTGAGATCGAGAAAGCCAAATTCGCCCATGATAAAAGAAGATATGTCGTTGCAATGAAACATTATAGGAGGACAGCGAAGCTTCTTGAGCAAACAAAAGTGTGGAGCCGTCTTTCCTCAAACTTTAGAGCCTGGGCACTACTAGAACGCGCGGAGGATCTAAGCAGAAAAGAAAGAAGCGAGGAGTCTGTCGAAGCCTTTAATAAAGCAACCAAACTCTTTCACGAAGCAAAGAACTCACTTCAATCTGCAATTGACCAAATTGAGAATCTCGAAGAAAAACACCTGGTTAAGAGACTGATTGAAGTTTCCGACATAAGAGGAGAATATTGTTTTGGAAGAGTCGCCATAGAAGAAGCGAAAATCTTGGACAGGAACGGCGAACATGTCGCGAGTGCCAAAAAATACGATTCGGCAGCTAAGATATTTCAAACAATCAAGGATACGGGTTCCGAGCAAACTTGGAGAGAACTTCAACCAATAACCTATCTTTGCAGAGCCTGGCAGAAAATGTTGATGGCAGAGGCGAAGTCTAATTCAAGCCTATATGGAGAGGCTGCAGAACTCTTCGAAAAAGTCAAGGAGCACACTCTTGATCAGCCATCAAGCCAACTCGCCTTGGCTCACAGCAACTTCTGCAAAGCGCTAGAGGCTGGAACGAAATTCGAAATCACTAGAGACGTAAATGTTTTTTCGACCGCTAAGAAATACCTGGAAGTCGCCGCAAGCTATTACCTCAAATCAGGTTTTCATACAGCAGCGGAATACTCTAATGGCACGCAACGCCTCTTCGACGCCTATATATTTATTGAGACTGCCAAGGAGGAGACAGACCCGGAGAAAAAAGCAAGATACTACATGATGGCCGAAAAAGTCTTACAATTCTCTGTTGAATCCTTCACAAAGGCAAAGCACCCGGAAAAAACCGAACAGGTTCAACAGATTCTAGCGAGAATTCGAGAGGAAAAAGAATTAGCAGCAATGTTGAGCGACATTTTGCATGCTCCAACAATCGTTTCATCAACTGCAAGCTTTGCCACGCTATCCCCGAGAGAAGAAAAAGCCGTGGGTTTAGAAAGTTTTGAGCGTGCAAACATTCAGACCACATTAGCTCCTCAAAGCCAGCAGATCAAAACCGGAGAAGGATTGAAATTGGATCTGCACATCGTCAATGTAGGAAAAGAAGCCGTTCTACTTGACTACGTCAATGAAGTCATTCCATTAGGCTTCGAGATAGTTACGAAACCGGACTATTGTCATGTTGAAGATTCGAATGTCAATTTGAAGAGAAGACGGCTTGATCCTTTGAAGACCGAAGAGATCACGCTAGTATTGAGATCACTCAATGAAGGATCATTCCAGGTCAAACCGAAGATTACATACTTTGATGAAGCTGGGCACCAACGGTTGTCAGAACCAGAGCCGATAACCATTGAAATTTCAGAATTCTTTCCGAATCGGATTTCCACGGGGTATGAAGAACTCGACAAATTACTAATCGGTGGGATACCTGAGACCTACCCGGTTATATTGACCTCACCGTTCTGCAATGAAAGAAACCTCCTAATCAAAAGGTTCCTCAACACAGGAGTGCAGAAGGGTGAAATCGTATTCTACATTACCGTCGAACCTGGACAGTTCAAGCATCTTGCAGAAAATCATCAGTCAAATTTGTACCTGTTCATATGTAATCCTCAGGCAGACAAAACAATCAAGGATTCTCCAAACATATTTAAATTCAAAGGAGTTGAAAAATTAACTAACATCAACATTGCCTTGATAAATGCACTCCGTGAACTGAAGGACCCGCAAGGTATCGCCAAAAGAGCATGTATTGAAATAGTATCAGATGTTCTGCTACAGCATCAAGCAGTCCAAACGAGAAGATGGTTAACTGAGCTGATCACAGACTTGAGAACAAGAGGATTCACCACATTAGCAGTGATGAATCCCCTGATGCATCCCCCCCAAGATTTACAAGCAATCCTAGGCCTCTTCGAAGGAGAGATCGATCTCTATGAACAAAAAACTAAAAGTGGTTCACAAAAGTTTCTCAAGATCAAACGCATGTACAACCAAAAATATCTAGAAAACGAGTTATCTCTCAAAAAAGAAAAACTGGATATAACTATTGAAGTCTCAGAGGGTGCTGTTCTACGTCGGATTTCCACGGGGTATGAAGAACTCGACAAATTACTAATCGGTGGGATACCTGAGACCTACCCGGTTATATTGACCTCACCGTTCTGCGATGAAAGAAACCTGCTTATCAAAAGATTTCTTAGGGAAGGAGTTGAGAAAGAAGGAGCCATAGCATTTTATGTTAGCACAGAGGTAAGTGAAATGGAAGATCTTGCCGAAGAGTTTCAATCGAATTTCTACCTTTTTGTCTGCAATCCTCGAGCCGACATAATGATCAAAGATTTGCCTAATGTGATCAAACTGAGGAGGGGAGTGATGAACCTTACTGAAATTAACATTGCTTTAGCCCGTGCTTTTCGTGAATTAGAAGGGTCGTCTGGTGGCACAAGAAGAATTTGCATCACAATAGTATCAGATGTCCTACTTCAGCATCAAGCTGTCACCACTAAAGGATGGTTAACTGAGCTGATCACAGACTTGAGAACAAGAGGATTCACCACATTAGCAGTGATGAATCCCCTGATGCATCCCCCCCAAGATTTACAAGCAATCCTAGGCCTCTTCGAAGGAGAGATCGATCTCTATGAACAAAAAACTAAAAGTGGTTCACAAAAGTTTCTCAAGATCAAACGCATGTACAACCAAAAATAT
>CAYFWY010000110.1:0-6395 GCA_964346895.1 uncultured Candidatus Bathyarchaeia archaeon
CTTAAAAATAAGTCGATAACAATGATATTGAACCGCTTTTCTGTCCGACCAGCATTCGCATCCAAAAGTCTTTTGTTCCCTTTCTAAGTTCATCAGCAAAGAAGTAAATCAAAAGCGCAAGAAGCACGGAAGTAACAATAGCGGTTGCGGAGGTCCAATCGGCCATAAGAATGAATGCGTCAAACGATTCCTTGACGACCGGATATAAAAGCGGATTGAACTCGTGGTGTAGAGAATCTATAAACACGTGGGATGAGACGCCGACAAAACTCAACACAACTAGGGTGCCAGAAAAACTGCACTTTTCCTTAACCTTCTTTTTGTTAAGTTTAAAAAAGAATGAAACCACTGACGGATAAAGGAAAACCGTCAACAAAACCGACATAAACGTACCTAGGGTAGCAGCGCCTAGAAAGCTGTGAAGAACAAGTCTGTGTTGAAGACCACCAGTAATGAGATAAGTAAAAGGGATTTCCAAATCTGGAACCATGGTGCTCACGAGAAGCGCAGGTAAGCTCAGTTGCGGTTTCCATCTGTTCAGTAGATAGGCCATGTTGCAGTGAAGGGGCGTGGCAGGCATGGCTGGCAGTCTCTAAGAATAGAACACATTTTAAGCTGATTTAAATGCTTGCTGAAGTGGTTCGCTATGTTCTCGATGAAGACTGGATATAGAATCTTCTGGTTTTGCTTAAAACCGGAGATGTCTGCCAAGTTACCCCAGTAAATCCTTTTTTTTGTTTTAGAAAGGTCTGCAGCGCGCAGTTGAGTTGTCCTAATTACAGCTCACCTAGCAAACAGAGACAAGACGAAAAATTGAGAAAGAACAGAATAAAGTTGTGCATGCCTGCAAATTTTAAAGGTAGGAACTTTCTAGGTAATATCAGCGTTTTCGACACAGTGCAGAAGACGAGTGGTGGTAGACCGTAAGTAGTCTCACTGGGTTGATGTCGTTGTAACAAAACATTATTAAACAGTACTAACGTAATATGTAAATTCCTCAAAGATTTGAGGATGGTGAAAGAAAATGAGAAAGATCTCAAACAGAAACAAGATAGTGGCAATCGCTTTGGTTCTATTGATGGCTTCTGTTGTGTTTACGTTATATACGCCAGTGCAAGCTCAAGATGAGGAAGTGCCCGTTAGCGGACCGTTACCTTCAGGTGTTACTCCTGATGTGACAATTACTACCGAAGCCCACCTTAGCTTTAGACCTAACCCTGTGGGCGTTGGCCAGACCTTCCTGGTTAACCTGTGGACTTCACCCGCACTTCATAGAAGCCGATATCATCCAGACTACAAAGTGACAATTACAGATCCCGATGGAAACGAAGACGTTATAACGCTGGATTCCTATCATGCGGATGCAACGGCATGGTTTGAATACGTAGCCGATCAGGTTGGCGAGTGGACGCTTAAGTTTGACTTCGCTGGAACATATTTCCCTGGAGGAATGGTGCCTGGTGGGTTCTTTGAGCCGCCTCAAGTGCAACTCGATTCAGCCTACTATAAACCCTCCTCCTCTCCAGAAATGACACTAACCGTACAGGAAGAAATGGTGTATTCTTGGCCTCCATCTCCGCTGCCAACCGACTACTGGACGCGACCAGCGCATGTAGAGAACAGAGAGTGGTGGCCGATTCTAGGAAACTGGCCAGCTACTGGCTATACAGGATTGGCGGACCCCAATTGGGACGAAGAATACCCTGACACTAACCCGAGATGGAACGCTCAACAGAAGTTTACTCCATGGGTTCAAGGGCCAAACAGTGCACACATAGTGTGGAAACGGCAAGAAGACATAGCGGGTCTCCTCGGCGGGCAAGCAGGGCATGGGTCAGGTTTGACTTCCGGTCCACCCATTCCAAGCATAATCTTTGCTGGCAGAGCTTATGATTCCTATACAAAACCAGGAACCGGAGGAGAAGAGTTGTGGCGATGCTACGATGTACGCACCGGAGAAGTATATTGGGAATATCAAACACCGCTGGTTGAAGTCCCATTCTGGTGGTGGACAACACTACAACCTTTGTCACCAAACCTCATTGAATATGCAAGTCCAACACAATCCGAAGTAGCGGGCGCTGAAGCAGCCGGGGGCTGGTCAGCAAATCTAATGAGAATTACCGGCGGAAGACTGTATAAGTTTGATCCATGGACTGGAGAAATAACTACAAATGTTACGATAGAACCGTTGTCGTCAGGTACATTCTACCAAAACTCATACGCCCGGGACGAAGACCCGTTGGTCTTAACCGTGCAGAACCTCGGTGGCGGCAACTACAGTCTGATCAAATGGACCACACGTGGGGGTTCCAGCAACTTTAACTCAAGGATAATTAGCAACACGAGTTATCCGATGAGCAGCCTACCACCTTACATCGATTGGAATACAGGTCTTGCGGCTGATGTGGATCCAGTCAGTGAAGTCGGGGTATGGACAAAAACGAGGCTAAGAGGCTACAACCTATGGACAGGACAACTATTATGGGACAAAACGATCGACGAGCCCATGTTCAGCCCGGTATGCAGCCTCGTTGACCACGGAAAAGTCGCCACACTATCAGGGAGAGGTTATTACGTAGCATACGATATCGCGACAGGGAACGAAGCATGGAAGAGCGAGAAAATGAACTATCCTTGGGCATCAGCTGGCTTCGGGGCTTACTCTGCAATGTCAGCTTACGGTATGCTATTCCGAGAATCTATGGATGGCGTCTACGCATTTAACTGGACCAATGGAGAAATAGTCTGGAAATTCGAAGCGAAAGCAAGGTCCCCATATGAAAGTCCTTATACATCGGCCGATAATAAGGGGACGGTTTACCCGTTCTACTCCTTCGGACAAGGGGGCATAATTGCTGACGGCAAATTCTTCACGTGGAACTATGAGCACACAGAAAGCTGGCCCGTCACCAGAGGGTGGAGTCTCCATGCCATCGACGTGTTTACAGGCGAGGCCGAATGGTCCGTGTTGGGATGTATTAGACCTGGTGCTGTCGCAGACGGTTACCTTGTAGGTTCCAGTCGGTATGACGGGTACACCTATGCCTTCGGTAAAGGTAAAAGCCAAACAACAGTTGAAGCACCATTGACAACTATATCGCTAGGGCAAAGCGTCGTGCTAAGGGGCACAGTCTTGGACATGTCACCGGCTCAGCCAGGCACTCCATGCGTCTCCAAAGATTCAATGGCTACACAAATGGAATACTTGCACATGCAAATGCCAATCGCCGGGCTTTGGGGCAATGAAACGATAACCGGTGTTCCAGTTTCCTTGGATGCCGTTGATCCAAACGGCAACTTCATCCACATCGCCGATGTCACCACTGATGGGTATAGCGGCACCTTCGGCTACACGTGGACTCCAGAGGTTCCAGGCACCTACGCTGTTACTGCGACGTTCATGGGAGACGACTCCTACGGCAGCTCCTTCGCACAAACCCATGTGGGCGTAGGAGAAGCACCTGAACCACCGCCAGAACCTGTAACACCGGCAACAGAGCCAGAAGTACAAGAAGACATTGACCGCGCTATCAATAGTCTCAACCCAATGTTCCTCGGCATAATAGTAGCTGTTGCCGTAGCCATTATCATAGGATTACTCAACCTCTGGATGCTCAGAAAACGACAATAAACACCTCAACCCCCCCTCTTTTTTTATCGATTATTGGGCAGATGCGCTGAAAAAACAATGCGCGCGCGCGCGAAGTAGGCTTCGATTTCTTCACTAAGATGGATGGTGTCCAAGTCTTCAGAAAACGCAAATGAAAAAACTGGGCGGAATCTGCGAATTATGGATAGTATCTTCTGATTGTGGATACAACTGGAGATATTTCCCGCTTCTCCCCTTTTTTTTAAGCATGCATCCAAACTATTCGGTGAATCGAGGTATGATCTCCTTGTGGTATATTTCCCTCACTTTGCTTAAATTTGGTCCAGCGTTTCCAAGGATCAGGTGCTTGACTCCAGCCTTTACGAAATCATCTATTTTGTCTATGCATTCTTCGGTAGTGCCCGCTATTGAGGCCTCTATCGCAGCCTCTCTTGGAACAAACTCTGCGTATCTAGCAACCAATTCCACACACTCGGATGTTGGCATCCAATCCAGGTAGGAATATGACTCGAGCTCCTTTGGAAGCTCAACTTCATAACCAGCCTCCTTCAAGAGTTCTGGAACCATTACACTCTTCACTCCTTCAAGCTGCTTGTGTGCATCCTCAGCTTTGTCAGCAATTGATGTGAGGACATAAAGTCCAGCATCAAAATCGTCAGGAGTTCTGCCAGCCTTTCTGGCAGCTTCTTCAATCAGGTTTAGACGTCTCCTATACATTTTGGGGGTCAAAGCTAGTGGCAACCAACCGTCAGCCATCTCACCAGTGAGCCTCAGCATGCGAGGGCCAATTGCTGCAAAATATATGGGCACCGTTGATTGGACTGGTTTGATCTGTAGGAATGCATCTTTGAACTTCCAAAACTCACCTTTGTAACTAAATGTCTCTCCAGCCCATAATCTTCTCATGATCTTAAAAGCTTCCACAAGCCTTGAAACTGGTCTATTCCACTCTATTCCGAACGGTTCAAGGTTCATAGCCACTCCAGCTCCCAATCCAAGTATTACCCGTCCACCAGAGACTTGATCTATGGTCGCTAGCCTCTGAGCCAGAACAGCAGGGTGATATCTATGTGGATCAGTAACACAAGTTCCAAGAAGTACTCTCTTCGTAGTCAATGCTGCGGTCGTTAAAAGAGTCCAAGCTTCAGCAACAGTGCGACTCGGAAAATGCAACAGATGATCTCCAACCCAAACAGAGTCAAACCCAGCTTCTTCATCAACCCTGGCAATATCTGCGAGTTCACCAACGGGAGTCGTGAACTGTGGTAATCCTATGCCAAACTTTACATCTTTTTTTGACATTAATTCACCAAAACCGCTTTTCCAGTTTGACTTTTTATTACTTATGTAGGAGATGAGTTTAATTAGATATCCCCGATTATTTCCGCGCGCGCGTGTGTTTCCAAGCCAATTTAACCGTGAAAAAAATTATGACATATGTCTTAATATGTTTTGTTACCAAGAAAATGTAAAAATTTACCACTGAGAGGAGTAAGCAAAACCATTTATTTAGTATGACCGAATAGGAAAAATGTTTAAGTCAGAGGATGGGAGAGGGACGCAAAGTTATACAAAGGCTTGGTTGTGACATCATGTGTGCACGCATGATAGGGGATGGTGAATAACCCTGCGTCTCCTCGCCATCCACTCATATTCCTAATATAACAGTGTTATAAGTATTGTTGCAATTTTTATTCCAGAAAGAATTTTTTCTCTGCCACAGCACCGACGTTGATGCATGCGCGCGCGGTTTTTGGTCGTCACCGCAAAGTTAAGAATAACCGTCGCCAAATCACTTTAGCTGAGGCTAAACGCATAATTGGTTTGATGCCTCAAAGAGAACGCGCTATCTTGCTTATTATTTTGCAGAGTGGCATGGAAATACATGCGGTTCTAGGGAAAATGAATTTCATGTATGATGATATTGTGGGTCAAATTGCTGAGGGAAAGCAGCGCGTTAAAGTGGTGTTGGATGGAAGGAAAGGCAACGACTTAACGTATTTCACGTTTTTCAGCAGAGATGCGATTCAAGAATTGAAAAAATGGTGCGCGCGCGAAGAGGAGAGATTGAACAGCAGAACCGTCAACTGCAAATCATGGTGAATAGTTTGGTGACGGAGAACATGGATTTGAAAAGCCGCATTCAGTTGGCGGAGCAGAAGCTTGCTGAACTGGACAAGTCTATTCGTGAGCTTTTGAAGCAAAACTAAGCGGGGGCGCGCGCATGCATGCATAAAGTGAGCCGTTGGTCAATGGAGTCTTGGATGGATGAGGGTTTAGGGAAATGCCATAAAAATGATAACTGCTAGAAATCTTATATGGAAGGTGAAGAACTTTGGTTAAGCTGGCTAGCGAATTTTGTAAGCTGGATTTCAAGAACCCATTCTTACTGGCTTCTGCTCCCCCGACGATGAACGCTGGCCACATAATTAGAGCAGCTAAAATTGGCTGGGCTGGTGCCGTCACGAAGACTGTTGCGACGTTTGGCGTTAGGCACCCACGACCAAGATTAGGAAAGTTAGTTACAACCTTCAATGGTGGAGTCAACATCGGCATGGAAAATATTGAGTTGATTTCAGGTATGGATGTCAAACAATGGTGTGAACGGGAGATTCCGGCAATTAAAAAGAGCGGGTCTCCAGACTTTAGGTTAATTGTGAGTATTATGGCCGGGCCGAACCCAGATGATTGGGGAGAATTGGCGAGTAAGGTTGAAGCCGCGCGCGCGATCTTGCCTTGTGTACCGGGTGCGCCAAATGCGTTACAGCCTGTCGCGATGGTG
>CAYFWY010000111.1:0-6353 GCA_964346895.1 uncultured Candidatus Bathyarchaeia archaeon
CGCGCGCGCGAAAACCATCACGGTTTTGAGAATCTAGCTTTTTTCTCAAACTGCTTCTCGTAGATTTGCTTAACCTTTTGAATAGTGTCAGCTTCTTCTGAGCTTTTGTCTTCTCGGATACGGGTTATTCTAGCGAACCTCAATGCCATTCCGGATTTATATTTTGGGCTTTTCTGGATTTCGTTGTATGTTACTTCCACTACGATTCTTGGAGTAACTTTTACTCTGCGATATTCCTCTGTAATGGCTAATTGTTTGAGTCGTTTGGTCATCTCTATAATCTCTTTATCTGTGAGGCCTTTGAAGGTTTTTCCAATTATCAAGAGTTCTCCGCTTTCATGGTCTCGAGCTGCTAGGTAATAGTCTGAGAGCCAGTTATGTCTTCTTCCATACCCATATTCGGCTGCAACGATGACTAAATCTAGGGGCTCCAACGATTCTTTGATTTTGAACCAGTGTTTTCCGCGTATTCCCGGAGTGTAGGGGCTGTCCAATTTTTTTGCCATAAGTCCTTCATGGCCCTTATCTATTGCTTCTTTCAAGAAAATCTTGGTTTCATGAGGATCGACGGTAATTATTTGTTTGGTTAAGGGTATTCTTCCTGCTATTTTTCCCAACTTTTTTCTCCGGTCAATGTAGGAGTCAGTAATGAGGCTTTGACCGTTTAGATACATTAGGTCGAAAAGTTGGAGTTCTACAGGAATACTCTTAATTGTCGTTGTTATCTCGTGGATCCTTCTGAATCGCCTCATGAGGTGCTGAAAGGGAAGCGGGTGCCCGTTCTCTCCAATAGCAATTATCTCACCTTCTAAAATAGCTGCGCTAGCTTTGACTTCTCTTAGAACTAACTCCACAATTTCTGGGAAGCTCTCAGTTACGTCGGTTAACCTTCGGCTAAAGATTCTAACGGTATCCTTGAGCTTGTGGATCTGGACGCGAGCACCATCCAACTTATATTCGAAAGCAGTTTCACCATCACTTTCATCGATAATTTGATCTATCGTGTCAGCTGTTTGAGCCAACATGGGTTTGATTGGGCGGAAGACTTTAAAATGAAGCTTTAAGATTCCTTCTCTGCCGTTAGTTTTGGCTATTGCAGCAGCTTCAGCTATGTCGCCGATTAACATACTGGCTCTCCTCACAAGATCGTGGGGAACGCTGAAGGCTTTTGAAACGGCGAGTTCCATTAAACCCTCCTGGAAACCGGTTCTCATTTCGCCGATCACTATTTTAACAATGTATTTAGCTTCCAACGGTGTGGCTTCCCCCATCAAAGTTTCCAGTAGGCGTTCCTTTTTTGCTCTGGAACCGTAGCCGCCGATTTCAGCGATAGCTTCCAAGCTACGTCTCACTTCTACGATTGTCAGAGGTTTTTCAAAAAGCGTAGCCTGCTTTCGAATCCGGCTCGCTTCAAACACAATCTTTGTCGCCGCCCCTACGTCACCTGTTTTGCTGAAAGCATCTGTGAAGTTCTTCCAAATTACGTTGGTCAAACGTTTAATCAAGCCCTTCAAGGTTGCCCAGCTAACTTCAAGAGTTCTTTGATCCCACCTTGGAAAAGGGCGACCAAGGATCATAGATGCAGCAGGTTCCACCTCATCAGCGTGTAAACGCTTCAGAAATTCCGCCACAAGATTAACCATCAACGTGCGTTTGGATGTAGTCTCCAGCTTCTCGCAAAGCTCAGCCAAAGCCCGAAACTCTGTTTGCATGAGTCTGTACCTTTACACCTGATCGTACGCTTAGTAAGATTTGTCTCTAACAAAAAACATAAACTTTTTCATTATCTCATAATTAAGCGTAAAAGAATTAAACATGCGCGCTGTCACGATGCGTTGACTAGACAAATCAGTCTATAAAGCTGACAGTTTATCCTTCACTTCTTTTATCTTCTTTTTAAGTTCCTCAACCTTTTCTTCTTTTTCTCCCATTGCTTTGTAGCAGTCAAGTACGTATTCCAGAGCACTAAGCCCGAAACGTTCATACCCCACTCTGAAAGCCAAGTCTGCTGCCCTGAGGAAGCGTTCCGTTGCCGTTTCATAGTCCTTTAATATGTAGCTACATTCAGCTGCCTTAAAAAGTGTGTAGGATGCATCGAAAAAGTTTTTGGCTTTTTCATAAAGCTCAGAAGCTTGTAAGAACTTCTCCATCGCCTCCTCATGCTTTCCAACATCGGACAAGGCGGTTCCCTCCCTATGAATCTTTATTGGATCATTTTTCTCTTCAGTTCCTTCGCCAATACTCATGCTTTTTCACCTGTAATATTGGATATCAGTTGATGATGGTCTTTTTTAGTCTTTCTCCCTCTTACAAAACCGATGTCACAAAAGATTAAGCCAACATCTGAATATGGAGGAAAACATCCCTTAAAACATAAAAGAGTTTAAATATGCAGAATTTCGAATTTGAGTGAAGGTGTCATTCCTTGGACATTGTAGCGGATATAATGACCAAAAGAGTAATCACATGCACCCCAAAGGATACGCTTCTAAAATTGCAGAAACTCATGTTAAAGCACCGAATAGACAGAGTCGTAGTTACTGAAATTGAGAAACCTTTGGGAATAATCACTCAAAAGGACATTGTAAGTTTCTTGCTAGCCGATATGTCGAAACGAGGCATCGAAAAGATTTCAACAAAAGAAGTCATGAGCAGAAATCTCTTCACTGTCAAGCCAACAGCGACCATACCCGATGCTGCAAAAACCATGATCCAAAGCAAAATAAGCTCGCTTGTTGTCGTGGATGATGATGGTGAACTAAAAGGAATAGTGACCAAAGCTGACATAAGTTATTATTTTGCCAGTAAAGGCGCAGGTATTTACAGCGTACATAACTTGATGACACCTAATCCCATAACTGTTAGACAGTCGCAATCCATATTTTTAGCGGTGGCGCTAATGTCTGAGAACAAGATCTCCAGAATAGTTGTGATAGATGATGAAAACGAGCCTGTTGGAATCATAACGCTAACTGATGTAACAATAATAAGTAGTCTACTCAAACCTGCAAGAGCAATGAGGGCGAAGAAACCTGTATTCTTGAAAGGAATCCTATTCCCCCCAAAGGGTATACATCTCATCACAGCGAAGGACTTCATGACAGCAGATCCCATCACAGTGAACAGAGACGCAGACTTGGCTGAAGCGGCCAGACTGATGACAAAAAACGGTGTCAGCGGCTTACCAGTTACTGACAGCTCTGGGAAACTAGTTGGAATAGTAACGAAGTCTGACTTGACAAAAGCGGTAGCTTCCTTGAAGAATTAGAGTTTCACTAACGCTATTTTTCTCCATCCAATCCAGATAACCCTCTAGAACAACACAGCCACGGTTCTTCAGAAGAGGAATTCCAAAAAAAGATTCTTCAAGGAGGAGATAATTGGTCCCCTAGTGAAAAATAATTTGGATTTCATTGAGGCACATCCGGCTACAAGGAAAATGGTGGGAGCCATCTTTTATATTTCGGCGAGGAAAACAAAGAATCAAAAATCATCACAATCTATTCGAAGCGATTCGGATTTGAATCTCTCCATGTAAACTTTGACTGACAATTGGCCATTCCAAACGATTTGGCTCCAAAAATCTCAAATTCCTCATTTAAAAAATATAAAAGGGAAATAGAACAGGCGGAAAACCTTGTCAGTAACCATACAGCGAACCACGATGAACGATTTGGAACCGCTATGTCGAATTGAGAGGGAATGCTTCATCAGGGAAGCCTTTAACAAACAACACATAGCCTTTCTTTTGGAAAACCCTAACGCCGTAAGCTTAACGGCAAAAATCGACAATTCAATAGCTGGCTTTGTAATCGGTTTAATCCATCGCCATGACGAAGAAGTGGTTGGCCACATTTATACATTAGATGTTGCAGTTAAATATCGAAGGAAAGGCGTTGGAATTAAACTTCTTGATGAAATTGAGCGAATTTTTGTAAAGATGGGAGCAAGACTCTGCTATCTTGAAGCGCGCAAAGACAACTTGGCAGCGTTAGAGCTCTATCGTAAGCACGGTTACGTAAAGATGAAAGAACTTAGAGACTATTACAAGGATGCTCACGGAGTACAACTTAGTAAGAAAATCAAATAATGGTCAATTTAAAGGAGGTCAAACAGCCGAGAAGTACTTAGTTTCATCGTTAATTTTACGGAAAACGAAGCTAAGGGTCGAGGAAATTCCTAGCCTTGAGAAAGGGTAAATCATTGATCGTGAAACCAGATTCATAATTCATAACTCATTTTAAATGTCAAATTCAACGCTTAGGCTACAATGTTAACCCAGAAAAGCAGACAGAAAGTACGCTCTCGCTCTGAACTGCCTGACTGCAAATTTAGAAATCCATGTGATTACAAGACAAAATATCGAAACAAAACGAAATGCCGGTGGGACGGCAGGTGCAACCAACAGACTAGAAAACCCTAGGATTAAAATACGACAAGGTTAAGCATAGCGCATGGATCAGACGAGACCCGTGTTTGTTTTAAACGTAGGTATACATGCGTTTATTACATCAAAGAAATCCAAAAAGTTTTTAGTGCCTTTTCAAACAAACCAAACAAAGAGTTCTATATGTCCAAAAACTTTGTCCAATCATATGTGAAGAAGAGGTTTATCTGTTGATACGAAACGATATCCACAACATATTGATCATAGGTATTGACGTTGTTTCCTTAGCCACTTCCGCAGCGAAAGCTGGCTACAAAGTATATGCCGTAGATTATTTTGGCGATCAAGATCTTAAACGCGTTTGCAATGAAAATCTGTCAATCGTTAAGCAAGCCCCGGGTGAGATCTGTGGGCAATTGGGCACAAACTTCAGTCCAGAAGCCCTTCTTCACTTAACGATGGAACTTCGGAAAAAGAATGTTTTAGATGGAACCTTACTGTCTACTGGTTTAGATGACTCCCCTGATGTCCTTTCTGAACTCAATGAGATGATTCCAATAATCGGGAACCATCCCCACGTAATCAAAAGAATACGTGACAAAACGAAGTTTTTCCAAGAACTTAAACGTCTAGGTGTTCCGCACCCGGTAACAGCAATGGCTGAAAATCTTGAAGAAGCGAGAAGAAAGGCCAGAGATATTGGTTATCCAATTTTAGTTAAACCTTCAAAGGGTTTTGGTGGAGTTGGCATAAGAAAAACTAGAGGGCTTAAAGAGTTGGCGCAAGCTTTCGAAGATGCTTCTCGCATCGACCAAAATGTCTTAATTCAAGAGTATGTTTCTGGAACGCCTGCAAGCGTCTCTTTAATTTCATCTACTACCGAAACAATTACTTTAACATTGAATGAGCAGCTCTTAGGAGTAGGCGAGGTTGGGCAAGAAGAGCCCTTTGGCTATTGCGGAAACGTGGTTCCCTTTTTAGCCACAACAGCACTGGTGGAGAAGTGTGTAAGCGTAGCTGAAAAAATCACTTCTAGTTATGGTCTCGTTGGATCCAACGGTGTAGATTTAGTAATCTCCAAAGAAGGTTTACCCTACGTCGTTGAAGTGAACCCTCGATTTCAAGCAACAGTGGAATGTGTCGAACGGGTTTTAGGAATAAATATGGTGGAGGCTCACATGGAAACTTTCATTAAAGGAAGACTGCCGTCCATTATAAAGAGACCCGTGGGTTTCTGCACTAGATTAATTCTGTTTGCCCCACAGCATTCGGTAGTGCCAGACTTGAGCGTTCTTGAGGAAGTTAGAGATATACCTATACCAGAAGTTATAATCGAAAAAGGAGAACCAATATGCTCGGTAGTGACAGAGGGAGCGGACAGAAATTCCTCGCTCAAGAAAGCAAGAATTATCTCCAGATCAATCTACAAATCACTGAAGCCACAAAGATAATCTCAAGATTGAAAAACGGTGTCGTCCTTTAAGATGCCTGTCTTCTTGATAACTTTGATCAATGGAGGCACAACTGTAGCTGTAATTAAGATAGATATCGCCACTTTTACGGGAGTAATTGCAGCTGCTTCAACCCACAAGGGAATCAATGCTTTTGCGCTGAGACCGTAGAAAAGCCGGTAAGTTTGTCCGGGTATAAGAACGAAAATCCTGAATAATATATCTGCTTCTAATCCTATAAGAGCAGATAGAACAATGAAGTAAAGCAATCCTTTTGATTCGTGGTTCCAGGAATCTTTTCGGCCCAGTATTACAGCAACTACTAAAAGAATAATGTATGCTAAATAGACGTCCCACATCCCCCAAATGGGAAGTTGCCAAGCTATTGGCGTAACAAAATAGAATCCAAGTAGCGCGGTATAATAAGCTGTAACAATTTTCCATTCTCCTCTAAAAATGAAACCAGCGACCATTGCTCCGATAGGAGCCCCAAGGGTGAAAAGGAACTCGTACAC
>CAYFWY010000112.1:0-6346 GCA_964346895.1 uncultured Candidatus Bathyarchaeia archaeon
AAAAAAGGAAGAGAAAGAAATCAGGTAAATTATCAGAGATTTTGAATCAAGCTGTGCGAGCGCTTTTGACTGCATACATGCATAAAGGTCAATTCTATAAAGGTATTGCCTTGGTGAAAAGGACGGGGGGCATAGATTGTAATTGCGCCTACCTAGTGATGGACACTTCACTTCGGCGCGCATGCATCACACCCAAATGTAACAAACTAGGCCTTTTTACCTTTTCAACTGCATGCGCATGCTTCAGTTTCGGAAACATTATTTGAACATCCCTATTTCAGTCTCGGAAACATTGGTTTTAAACTATCAAGAAAAAGAAGTCTTAGGAAAAGGGAGAGAAACATTCGTGATTAGAACTTTGAAGTATATTAAAGTTCGCTGTCACACCTGCGACTACATAAACTTGATCCCCACATATGGAAAATTTGACGTTCCAGAACATGTTCACTGTGAAGTTTGTGGAAAAGTCGTTTTGGAAAGAAGACGTGAACACTGGAATGCGCATTTCACGCACCTATAACAAATCGAAACACATGCGCAAAAGACAAGAAAGACACGGAAAAACAGCTACGAGATCAAACAAAAGAATTGAAAAGCCTGATCAAAAAGCTTTGTTTTCATTTTAATTATTCATGTGTACAAACCCTAGCAAGAGAGTTTAGTACGACTGAGGATTTAGAACGCAAGGGTCCTTTAATTACCGCATTTTCACCGATTTCAACCTGCCCATTGGATTCTACTGATCCGTTTACGACGACGTCTGGACCAACAATGATATCTCCGCCCGAAACGACGTTTCCATCGATTTTCGAGTTGAGTCCTATTATGATATCTCTCAAAGCTTCTACTTTTCCCAAAATCTGGCAGTCGCTGCCAATTTTTAGAATGCCCTTAACCTCAAGATTTTCATGCACAATCGTCCCAGAGGGAATTCTCAGGTCTCCTTCTACAGTAACGCTATTGTCTACATGGGAGACTTCTCCGAAGACTTCCCCTGGAAACCCGATATTCCTCTCGAACTCCAACACTGAGACTTGGGGTGGACTGGTGGCCGCTCTTGAAATCATATCCTTCTTCTTTAGAATATTGGAGTCCTTCTTTGTGGCTATTGACTCTGGTAGCTCTGGTTTGCTCTCAACTATTTTCTCGTCTATCCTTTGCATGTTTTCATAAAGGTCTTCAACGAACTCCTTCATGAATTTGTTTGAAATTGTTTTCTCACATTTACCTATGACAATCTTGCCGGTAATCCCGTCTATTTTCACAATCCTCTGTTTTCCAGTCTTTACATGTCGAAATTTAAGTTTGTACATTGGGCAGTAAATCAAAGCGCGCTCACTAACTTCAAACATCTCTCTAATAACTTCCCCCACATCTGAAGGTTTATTAGCGATTTTAGATTGGAGAAACTCTATCTCTTCTTCGCGAGAGAATTTAACTTTCTCAAACTTTATTCCGGCTTTCGCCAATTCTTCTACATTCTGCTTCTCGGAAGGAGCACAGGGTAATTGTTTAGGATCGATTTCTCGACCTCTCTTATCAAGAATGAAGGATGCTTCGTCCTCGTGGTGAAAATATTCAACACCATCCAGTTTAATCACTTGTGAGTCATGAGGGACTTGGTTCAGCGGTTCAGGTTTGAATTTCCTGTCAAAAAAAGCTACTTCTCGCGCGTTTTTATCAACGTTAACGGAATAGATGTTTCTCTTGCAATAATCAATGGCGTATTTTCCGCCAACAATGACGTATAGTCTATAATATTTGTTAATGGAAACCAGTTGTATCTCTACAGGCTTGGGCTTTAGAAAGCGCGCCCTAGTAAAGATTTTCTGTTTCATTCTCTCTCCTAACAGCCTTGCCATGGTATGATCGACACGAGATTTTAGAACAATAATCCTTCTGTCAACTATCTTTTGTGGCACGGCTGCGATCTCAGTCAATAGTTTCCACTTCTGCTCTGAAGAAAGACTTTTTCATTAATTATTCTTTATGAACCCAAGCTCCATATTCAATAAATTAACCTGATGCCAATCTAGAAATAGTATCAAGCTCAAATTCAACCATTCAATTGAAAAAATGAGGGACGTAATAACACAATAGAGCACAAGAATTAAGGAGTCTTTGTAGACGGCATATCCCATTCTTCAGGAAAAAATAGGGTGGGCACTTCATCCGGATTTTTCGATTCCGCGTGTGCGCAACGCACATTCGCGTTCTTGACGCGTTCCTTGGCTTCTTCTTCCATGTGGAAATGCGGGCACTGTGTATACCTCGGTAATGCCGGAGATTTGTTTTATTTCATTTTGCACGAAATCCACAGCCTGAATAGCGTTTTCCGCGTCAATCAAGATGCCAACATGCCAAGTTCCGAATATATTCATAGTATACCACAAGTCTACCCCTGAAATAGGCTGATTAGGAAGACTTCTCAAAGTATTCATTGCCTCAATTACTTTTCCTGGACTAAGTTTTAGCAAAACCATATATTCTAGCATTCGAATCTTCCGTCCACCCAGTCTGTGTCCCAAAAATTAATTTCGAATCACTTAACTCTTATGAATCACTAATAAATCGAAGTGCGAAATTCGGTGAGTTCTATACGGAGCATGGCTAGACAACTTCGATTGCAGAAGAATTTTCTCTTGACAAGAGCCATTCTACATAAGCCATCTCGGTTTTCCATCTAGATATTCGGTTAAAAATTTTGCGAACTCGTTACTAGACGAATAGAGCACCAGAACTTCCTCGTTAACTAAAACTTCCACGGAATTCGCAACAGCCTCTGAAATAAGATCCGCTACGCCAACACGCCTTCCACCATCTCTCAATTTTTCAAGCAGCAAATCCACCACATCCGTGTTTTTCCTCACGATTTCAGTAACCCAACGTCCTGCTTCCACACGCGGTCCAGAGATGGTGTCAATTGCTCCGAGATGCCTTTCCAAGAACTTTTCACACTCAGCTTTCTTCCTAAGGGGAGGACCAAGATGCTTTTTCATGCGTGGAAGAAAACGGTTTTCCACCTCAAAAATGAGCACGTTTAGGTTTTGTTCATTGCTCCACGCGCGGTCACGCATAACACTGAAGTCATGCTGTTTAAGCATCTTTCGCAACGCCTTCTGAGACCTATAGAGTTGCCCCCAAAGAACATCCGGCACTGCGGTAACTTTTCCAAATTTTACAAGCACGATGGCTGACCCACGCGCCTTGATTGTTCTGACAAGCTTTTTGACGTCTAGGCCTTCTACTTGTTGCGGATAAAAGAAATTTGGGTGCGAAGTTTTGAGAAATGCTCTGGCTGCGGTCACGAACTCTCCTAATCTTTGTTTTGTAACTGCAGCGGCGGCGTTTCTTCCTTTATCTACTGGGTCCACAATCACGAGTGGTTCTTCGAAGATTTTCTCTGCTTCTTTCTCTCTTTCTTTGTAATACCCCTCGTAATCGACAATTATTTTTTCTTTCCAGTCTGCAACTGTTTTCAAGACTTCAATGAAGGATCCATAGTTGAGGATGAGAAGTTCACAAAGGTATCCGCTGAAGCCTCCAACTTTTATTTCTGCTCCGTAAATACCAACGCCCTTCATGAACCTTTTTAACAACCTAGTCTCTGCGGACTTTTGTTCATCTAAGAGAGGTTTAACGTAGTCTGTGTGGAAAGGCGTCCGATCTGTAGCGCTGATCCATTCACCCTGCTTTACTCGGTAACATGGTACTATGTTTACCCGCACATTATCAACTGTGGCCTCTAGATATGGGTGCTCTGCAAATCTTTCGATCTGTTCGGAGCCCTCAGTGGCTTTTCTTGCGATTTCTAAAAATATGGTTCCGAAGGCTTCACGGGGCATTTTGGTTGGCACGCGCATAAAGATGTCGATTTCCGGTTCCTTGCTAAGCCATGTGCCCTTCGCAACAGAGCCTTCCATCCGAACCTCTGCTTCTATTCCCGCCTCCTTCGCTGCTTCCCTTACCTTCTCGGTCAACTCTTCTGCCAACGTGAGAACATGCTCTTTCTCTTTACGGCTTGGAGTGATTCTTTTCAGAACGTTGGCACAGATCTCTTCAAGAGAAGTCATGGTTCACCACTGGAGGTTTTTCTCTGTTTTTTTCTTGGCTACCGCGCACCTCTCTTAAAGTTGTGTAAATGGGGCCTTTTGGTGTCAAAACGCTTTTCTTGAGCTTTAAAAAGTCAGCGTTAATTACGCCAAACTCGTAATCTGTGAGGTCTTCGACACATTTGGCAAGTTCTGCTTTGTGTCTTCCCGTTCTTACGCGGGCGATTGTTAGGTGGGGACTGAAGCCTCGACTGTCTGGTTTGAAGCCGAGTCTTCTGAGACGAGGTTCTAACTGATTAAAGACATTCACAAGCTCGTCGGCGCCCTTCCGGATTCCAGTCCAAACAACACGGGAATATCTTAAAGTGGGAAAGGCACCTAAACCTCTGAGTTCAATGTCGAAACGAGCGAAGGAAACTTGTTTCATCTCTTCATAAATCAAGTCTATCATTGGCATGGAGATGTTTCCTAGGAACCGCATTGTTACATGAATGTTTTGAGGCTTGACCAGTTTCAAATCGGCGCCCGTATCAACAAGCATGCCTTGAACCTCGGATAATCTTCTGACTACAAGTTGATTGTCGACATCGAAAGCGATGAAACTTCGAATAGTCTCAGACATGACACGTCCTCTTGCTAATTCTACCAAATCTATTTTAATTAATATATTCTTTCACGCACACAACGTGATAACTTTTGGACCGTCATTTTAAGTTGCCACGTACACATATTTTGGGTCATTATTGATAGTTCATAAGACATAAAATACCTCTATTGCAACTATAATCCTAAATGGAGGTTAGGAATAGTATGTCCGAATATCTGCTTCTTCTCCGACTCAACAAGGCCAAATTGTTGGAAGCAATCGATGCTCTGAGGAAAATACCTGAAAATCCAATCCCAGGAGTCGATCTAGAATATACAATGAATATCTTCGGAACTTGGCACGTCGCTGTTTGGTTTAGCTCCGACAACTCTACTCAAGCAATAGAATTCATAAACAAGAAAATAGGTGAAATTCCAGGCGTAGTTGATGCCTTCCCAGTGGCTACTTTCCCACACAAGGGAAAATAGTTAACGACTCCTAGAAACTACCTAATTCAAACGAATGCGCTGATTCAAAGGTAAAAGGAAGCTGCTACCCGTTCTGGTTACGTCTCAACTTCTTAACATTGTTTAGTATCTTTTGGGGAACTTTCTCGTCAGTCAAATTTCTGATAAAGATAACATCATTTGGGTGTAGATGAAACGTTAAATTTATTTGAAGTTTTTCGGCGGCCAAGAAGTTTTTTATTGCTTCGTCGAGTTTTCCGTCTTCAAAATCAAGGTCAATCAAGGCGTGAATTGTCTTTCTCATCGCATTTTTAACGTCATTAAAACTTTTTTGGTTCACTTTTGGTTCCAATCCAGGCATTCCACATTAGGGAACCGCGATAATTGAGATAAGCATTATTTCGAAAAAGGGAATATAAAGAATTTCAATAGTACTACTTCATGTTTTGTGCCCACATGACTCGACAAACATCGAACCTGGAACGTATAGATAGCAACCAAGACGAAGAGGAACGATCTACGCACGTAACGGACATGCATCAGGGTCAGCGTGTTAAAGTACATTTCTGTCTTGACATGGCAATCATTTCTAATTATGATGTGCCGCCAAAATTTGCCATGCATGCTTTTTGCCAGTGAATAGGCTTAAATTCGCGTGCTAGTAGACTTTGATTTTGTAACTTCTAACTTCAAGTTATGCAGCATGGAGGACAACGGAGAGATAATGCTAATGAAGGAAAGAATTGTCTTGGGCTTAGTTGGAATGCCTGGCGCTGGAAAGGGCACTTTTAGGGATGTCGCTCAAAAAATGGGCTATCCTGTAGTGGTGATGGGGGACGAAATTAGGGAGGAAGCCAAACTAAGGAAGCTTAAACCGACCCCGGAAAATATAGGTATGATTATGCTCAAACTTAGAGAAGTGAAGGGACCGGCTGCCGTAGCTAAGCGCTGCATACCGAAAATAGAGAAGACAAAAGAGAAAGTTGTTGTCGAAGGCATCCGAAGCCTACATGAAATAGAGGAATTCAGGAAACACTTTCCAAACTTCACCCTAGTTGCCATTCATGCCTCGCCTGAAACGCGATTCCAGCGTCTCTTTCAAAGAAAAAGGAGCGACGACCCCAAGGGTTGGAAAACCTTTATGGAACGGGATTTACGAGAACTCAGCATTGGCATAGGTGCCGCCATTGCAACTGCTGACTACATGATTGTGAACGAAGGGTCGAAGGCACAATTGAAAA
>CAYFWY010000113.1:0-6281 GCA_964346895.1 uncultured Candidatus Bathyarchaeia archaeon
CTGTGTGGCTATATGTCTGTTTGTTTATAGTCTAAAACGATTATGTGTGTCATCTCCATGTGTGTCATCTCCATGTGTGTCATCTCCATTTCCCCCTATGATGATTATGATTGTCATCATCATTATGATTACGGTTGGGTTTGGGTTTGGGGGTTAAATTTTAACCCCTAGATGGATAATGCAGAGCACAAAAGTTAAAAGCAACAATCTTTAAAGATGGAGTGTATATCATTTTCTGAATAACCAATTTAAAGTTGGGATTTCGGGGGATATCTCCATCTTGAAATCAAGTAGTTTTTTTCCTTCTCAAGTTCTTCAGCCAATAGCCTCTTGACATTTCCAAGAATGGGCGCACGCGTACGAATAGTCCTTAACACAAAACTGGAAGGAGATTAGAATCTACCTAAACGGGAGAAGGGCCAGGAGAACTAGATTCCACGATACTACGAAGATGTAGAAAGCCACGAGAAAAACTAACATCCCTCGAAATATGTTCTTGGCGAATGACCACTCAGTTGGTTTAGCGAATTTCTTGGTTAATACATACAAAAGTCCGAAAGATAGGATCAGTCCGATCTTGATGGTGGCAGAAAGAAAGATTCCTATCTTTCCCCAAAGATACAGAGTGAAGGGATTAGCTTCGTATGCTGGATTCGTGACCAAAATGTCTAAGATATTCAGAGAGAGCAAAAACAGAAACCACGATGACAACGAAGGCGAATTATTTTCCACTTCTCCTTTCTCTCCAAGCAGTAGCGCAACTTGCGAAAATGTTTTGATCATATTGGCTATTTGTTTTTCGCAGAATAATTCTCTAGTATAACTACCCAGAGATGCGCATACACGGTGAAAACCGGTGGACAAATCTCTATATCGCTTGTTTCTTAGAATTCTTTTTAGTATATTCCACAACTATGAATAAGCATGCGCACAAAATCATTCAAAACTGATAATTGCTCCGAGGCTGATTTAGGTGAGAGTTGGGTTTCATGCATCAATTGCAGATTCTATCGACAAGGCAGTGGATAGAGCCGTTTATTTAGGGTGCAATACTTTCCAGATTTTCACGAGTAACCCGAGACAATGGAAGCCCAAGGAACTCACTTTTAAGGAGATAAAGATGTTCATTGAGAAAGTCAGGAGTAATGATGTAAACCCAGTCTTCGCCCACATGCCCTACCTACCAAATTTAGCGTCGCCAAAAGATGGTGTCTACGCGAAATCTGTCGGGACCCTTATGTCAGAGTTAAAAAGGTGCAGGAGATTAAAGATCCCATATTTAGTCACCCATCTGGGTAGCCATCTTGGAGCTGGGATGGAGATCGGTTTTGAAAGGATAATAAACGCCATCAACAAGGTTTTCAAAGTTGCGGGGGAAAACGTTATTCTTCTCCTTGAGAATACAGCGGGAACTAAGAACAGCATGGGAGGCTCTTTTGAGGACATCCAGCATATAATCGGAAGATTATCCCATCCTGAATGGATTGGAGTTTGCTTCGACACCTCCCACGCCTTCGCCGCAGGTTACGATCTCAGAACACAAAAAGCCGTGGAAAAAACTATTAGAAAGTTCGATACGATAATTGGATTAGAAAAACTCAAGCTTGTCCATCTAAATGATTCTATCGGAAATTTGAATTCACATATAGATCGCCATGAGCACATCGGTATAGGTAAGATCGGGGAAGAAGGATTCAGAAACATTTTGAGAAGCGACATAAGACGAGTACCTCTCATACTTGAGACACCTATAGACGCGAGAAGAAGCGACATAGCAAACCTTAGGAAGGTTAAAGAGTTAGCTGGCGAAGACGTAGACATGTGAAACAAAGACTTGGGCGACCACTATCCTTTTTTGGCTACAGTCTATAAGTAACCTGTAACCTTCAGAGAATGAGTTGAGAGAATCAAACAAAACACGTTAACAGACGCAAGCTTGTATTATGGTAAAACACCGTAACGTATTTATTTACCTAGCAAAAACCATAGGAAGCTTTACGGATGGAAAAAACGAGGAGTGAGGCGGTGAAATGTCAGAAAACAACTCTGTGTTGATCGGGAGAAAGCCAGTTATGAACTATGTGCTGGCTTGCATAACCCTCTTTCACGGCGGAGCAAATGAAATAATGGTGAAGGCAAGAGGAAGAGCAATCAGCCGGGCAGTTGATGTTGTCGAAGTGGTCAGACGGCGATTCATGCCAGACGTCAAAGTCCAAAAAATCGGCATAGGCACGGATCAATTGTCACCTTTCGAAGAGGGTGGCTCGCCTACAAATGTGAGTACTATTGAAATTACTTTAGCAAAGTAGACTACACAAGCAACTTTAAAAGGCTCCGCCGCCCCCTCCTTTATTTCATAGGAGGATACAAGACGGGGTGAAAACGGCATTATGCAATTTCTGCTTGAAAAGCGGAATATTATGTTCAAAATGTCAGGAGAAACTCAAGTCAGGAGAGGTGAGTAAGGCAGACTTTGAGATTGCCCGCTTACTTTTGTCTTTAGAAGAGAAGTATCCTTCTATTCAAGACGTACTTTTTTACAAAGCTATAGAAGCAAACGGCCTTTTGGCCATAGTTGTCAAAAAAGGGGATGTAGCCCGTTTATTAGGTTATGGTGGAAAAATCTTAAGGTCCCTAGGTGAAAAGGCGGGAAAGACGATTCGTGTCTTGGAGCATGGGGTGGATGATAGAAAATTCTTGGAAGACCTCTTCATCCCGCTAAGGATTTTGACGATAAATACAATATGGTTGCCTGATGGAACCACTGAGACAAGAGTGATTTTGAAGAGAGGGCGGAGAAGGACTCCAAACGTGAAAGCATTGAAGAAAATTGCTCAAAAGGCCCGTGGAATGACCCTCAGAGTTGAATTTTCTAGGTGATAGCAAGGGTTTCCTATGAAAATTGGCAGACTAGGAGACTGGCGGAGAACCCATTATTCTAGCGATATAAGACCTGAACTCGATGGAAAAGAAGTTCTGGTTTTCGGGTGGATTCAGGACATTCGGGACCTAGGGGGCATAAGGTTTGTTATCTTGCGGGATAGAAAGGGAAAAGCGCAGATTACCATCCCCAGGGACGGAGCTAACAGTAGGGTGTTGAAGAAAGCTGACTCGTTACAGAGCCAATACAGCATAGGTGTCAAGGGAGTGGTTAGGAAAATGGAAAGGGCTCCGGGAGGTGCAGAGATTGTTCCCAGCGAAATTCGAATATTGGGAGTTGCGAAACAGCCTTTGCCCTTAGATATTACGGGGCGAACTCCTGCGGAAATCGATGTGCGACTCAATGCTCGCGTTCTTGATCTGCGGCGAGAAGAAAATCAAGCTGTTTTCAGAATTCAGCATGCCGCATTAGAAGCGACACGAAATTTCTTATCAAAACGGGGCTTCATGGAGGTGTATACGCCGAGAATTATAGTTTCCGCCACCGAGGGAGGCGCTTCCCTTTTCCCTGTGGCGTATTTTAAACGGGAGGCTTTTTTGGCTCAGAGTCCCCAATTGTATAAAGAGCAGTTAATATTGGATTTTGAGAAGGTTTTTGAGATAGGCCCCTTTTTCAGGGCCGAGGAGTCACATACTCGTCGCCACCTTAGCGAATTCATTTCCGTAGACATTGAAGAAGCCTTTGCGACAGCCGACGACGTAATGAAGGTTCTTGAAGAACTCTTAAATCACGTATGCAAAGAAGTGAAGAAAAACTGTGGGAGAGAGCTGAAAATTCTGAAACATGAGATTGATGTGCCGAAGACGCCTTTCAAACGTTTCACCTACGATGAAGTACTCGAAGAGTTGAAGGAAGAGGGAATAAGAGTTCCTTGGGGTGAAGACATTCCGACTCCAGCCTTTAGGACTCTGGGAAAACTACATCCATACTATTACTTCCTAACAGACTGGCCAACCAAATCTAAGGCTTTTTACATAAAGCCGCGAGACGATAACCCAGACTTGTGCGAAGGCTTCGATTTGATGTGGCGTTGGGTGGAGCTTTCTTCCGGAGGAACACGTATTCATTCTAAGAAGCTTTTGATTAAGAGGTTGACCGAACAGGGACTGCGTCCAGAATCCTTTAAACATCACCTGCAAACTTTTGATTATGGAATGCCTCCCCACGCAGGCTGGGCCATAGGCTTGGCTAGACTGGTTATGGCGCTCACAGGAAAACAAAATATACGAGAAGTTGTGCTTTTCCCCAGAGACCGCTTCAGACTCACGCCCTAACTTAGCTAATAGCTTGCTTGCAGATGTGTATGTTGACTTCCTACACAAGAGTCCATTTTCTATAGCCAGATGGAAAATAGCGCGGGAAATGTTTTTAATTGTCCTGCAAGTTTCTGTTCGTACAGGGTGGAAAGGGTTGTCTTATTGTTGGAAATGTGGCGCGAGTTTGAGAGAAGAGAGCAAATTCTGTCATGTTTGTGGTGCTTCGGTTGCAAAAGTGGTTAAAGAGGAGTTTTCGGTCTCAGCTGATAACCTTATTGAAAAAGTTAAGGAGTTACTTCATGAAGGAAACGTGACCAGAATAATTGTCAAAGATGAAAAAGGAAAAGTTTTGCTCGAGATACCTGCCACCATTGGAGTTATCGGCGTTGTCCTTGCTCCCTGGCTTGCAGCTTTAGGAGCAGTAGCTGCTTTAGCTACGAATTGCAAGATAGTTGTTGAAAGAAAAGAATAAACGGGCTTACCCTCAAATTATCACTTTCAACAGAAGTCTGGAGATTACTCCCGTAAACTCCCCTTTTTTTGGTACAAGATAGGTTTTCGTGTGCAAGACATTAATAGAAAAGTTTATAAGTAAATCTTTACTTATCTTTGGTAAAGAATTATCAGGGATGGAATATGGGGCTACTCTCAAAACATGAATCAATTGTATGGCGGGAATTTCATAAAGGAAAGCCCACTAGCGACATTGCAGATGAAAGTGAAGAAAAGTGGAGCCCCTCTTACGTGTCGCGAGTACTAAGCAGAGCAAGACAAAAGATAGCAAAGGCACTTCAGGAACACGCCAATAGTCACCGCCTAGACATAGAGAGTCTCTTAGATTACAAGGGACTATTGATAGGCTTCGATTATCAGGCGAACGCACAGGTCTACATCGTCTTCACAGAAAAACTCGGAATCATCGTCTGGTACAAACACGAATCCTACGCAGGCAAACTATGCCCTGAGTGCCCAAAAGAAGCCGAGTGCAGGGAAATCTTGGACACCATAATGGAGGAATACAACATCGTGTTGAGACCAGATGAGAAAGAACTTCTCATGACTAGACAATCCATTGCGATTCTCAACAAACTCGCGGCAAAAGAGATTTCTCGTTATAAAAGAAGTAAGGAAGGTGATTAAGTTTGGGAAGCGATGTTAAAGAAAAAGTCATAAAGCCTCCAATACGGAGGGTGACCAGCGGGAAAATCTTCAAACCATCAAAGGCATTCCTACACAAGATGTTACTCCAGCCAATAGCCATAGTAGCAATTATCTGGCTGATAATCGTCCTTGGCTTCATAGGAATGTCCTTCCTAGTTGCCTATTCAGACCCATCAAAATATCCAAGCGCCATTCAACACATCAACACCTGGATCGGTGCCGTCAACTTCTGGACAATCCTCATCAACCTGATTTGGCTGTTACCGGTCTTGATTTTCGTTCCCCTCTACTTCAGAAGCATCGAGTACTCAGTGAAAGCCGAATCTGGAGAAACAATGCCAGAGATCTACGTAAAGCAAGGCGTCATAACCGTTACCCGCAAGCACGTACCCTTTAGAACTATTACAAACATATCTAGCAAAGCAGGACTATTCGATAGACTCTTCAGCATCGGTTCAGTCCACATCGAGACCGCAGGTTACTCAGGCAGCCATCAGACAGGTCCAGAAGTCAAACTGGAAGGCATCGTGTTCTATGAGGAAGTTAGAGACTTCATCCTGAACGAACTCAGAAAGTTCAGAGCTCCCTATGTAACTGGAACCGAAATAGTTCATCCAATTGAAGAACCGGTACCAAGAACGGAAGGCTTGGACGACGAGATATTGATCACCCTACGCGAGATACGTGACATATTGAGAAACCAAAAGATTCGCAAGTGATCTATGGTCACTCGATGCTCTGTAACGGAGTTGCGATTACAACGCGTGTGCAATGGAGAGATCACCAGCAAACTCCCCTTTTTTATGGGCGCGCGCAATTTTTTGGCTACCTCTTTGCTTCTGAAAAAAACGTTGTTTTCAACATAGAGTTGCTATTAGGATCCAAATATGTTTATGTCCAGTGAGAGATAATCACATTAGGGA
>CAYFWY010000114.1:0-6240 GCA_964346895.1 uncultured Candidatus Bathyarchaeia archaeon
GCTGACATAAGTCTAAGAAAACAACGAACCTTCCCCTCTTTTTTTGCGCGCGCGCGCTTTCTCTCGCTGTCTTCCACCACTCACCGTTAAGAAACGCTTTCAGAAGGTTTTTTTAGATTATGATAAGCTGTTTCATTATCCCAGGGCCATGAGGCTATAGTGCCCACAGCTAGCTTCTCCAAAACTAGGTTCAACAGCATTATTTGGCCAAATCCCCTATCATGAATTTCTTGTTGTTCTAGGTCATGTATAACAAAAATGATGGCTTTTGCAATCTTTTTGTGGTGTCTAAGAAGATGTGGATAGACTATTTCTCCTAGGAATCTTTTAGGGTCTCGAGGGTTTACTATTTCAACTAAAACTTTTTCTCCATTTGGAAGATGGAAAACAAGATCTGGAACGATTGTAATCGGAGGCCATCCTTCAACGAGAGGAATTTTGAATGGGTGGTGGTCATACGCAGAGATTACTGCCTCTTCTTTTAATTTCTCAGCAAAACTTGGTAAAATTTCTTTGACGATTTTTCCATGTGATCGATCTTGTTTCGAGACTTTGTCAGACAAATTCATTCTTTTTCCTTCTCTCCTCTATGCGTGCGCGCGCCTACTCACGCGTACCTCTCCTCTTTCCATGGATCAGCTGTGTTGCTGTACCCGCGTTTTTCCCAGTAACCTAGTTCCTGTTTCTCCGTAAATCTCAGCTTCCTCACCCATTTTGCGCTTTTATAGGCATACTTCTTAGGCACTACTAGACGTAATGGTCCTCCATGCTCAGGCTCCAAGGGCCTGTCATCCAGTCGGTAGGCTAGCAGTACATCATCATCTAGTAGGTCTTTGAAGGGCAAGCTTGTGGTGTAACCTCCTTCAGCCACAATCGTCACAAACTCAGCCTCCTTCAAAGGTTTTGCCACATCAGAAATAGTTTTGAATGCAACCCCTTCCCACTTGTTATCCAACTTGCTCCACCCAGTTACACAGTGAAAATCACTCACACTTACAACCTTTGGAAGCCTCAAAAACTCCTCATAAGTCAACCTCATCGGATTCTCCACTAAACCTTCAACCACAAAATCCCACGTTTTTGGGTCAAACTCAGGCACGGGGCCTTCATGCAAAACTGGAAATCTTGAAGTAACCCTCTGATTCGGAGGGATCCTCTGCTTTTCCTCACTCATAACCATCCACTTCTTAAGAAAGAGCTCCTCAGTCTCATAGTTATTCCTTTTCATGTTTATGCGCGTACGACACATAAGTTTAAGCGGCTAGCATAGCCGAGGCGCTTCAAACTCCAGAGACCAGTATTAAGGTGTAACAATGGGGTAATGCTTGAAAAAGGGGGGAGATGCATACATAGTGCGACAAGAAACGACATAGAGGTCCATTCGGATGAACTTGGTAGAGTATTCTAGTTGTGATGGTGTTACCCTAGCTGATTTAGTTAGAAAAGGAGAGGTGTCACCAAAAGAACTGGCGCGCGCGCCTCAGTGTGGGGGGTAAAATTCAAGCCCTCCATCTACTTTCACTGGGCTCTCCACCTTTCTATTGTAAGTCTCTTCCTAAGAGTTAAAAAGAGAGCTTGGTTAACGCTTCTTGCACTTGAGGTTCATCGCTCAATCTTGGTGATTACTGGACAGCCCATTGTAGTGGTTCTCCTTCACCATTCACGCCGTGAACCTCAAGCTTTTTTGAATAACGAAGAAGGGTTTTGCGTGTTCCCCAGCATCAACACCGTTGTTAGAGAGAGTGGCTTCTTTTAATGGAAGTTTGCTCATGGAGTATAGGTTGAAGTCTCTGGAATTGAACATTCTGAAGGGCGTGATCGGCGAACACCTGGCGAGAAGCTTCATCCGCAACACTCTGTCCCGGAAAATTGTGGAAGCGGAGAAGTGGGACCATGTAGTGTTCAACCGCAATGACGACAAGCAAAACTTCAAGGTTTGGAACGAAAAACTGTTCAGTTACGATCGCTTCAGAGAAGACTTCTATGCCCACGGCTTCTACGCTAACAGACAACTTCTCTCGAAGTATGCGATGGTTTTAGGGGTCTTGGCTCGGAACCACTGCACGCCGGATGGTTTGTTGCTGAAACTACGTGAGAAGGGAAGCAAGAGGAAAGTCAGGAAAAACACGCTTCTTCTTGACACCTGGTTGAGAAAAAAATCCGAGCGTAGGGATGTTTCAGAGTATCCGGTGGTTGATGGAGAACTGGAGGTTGTTGAAATTAAGTGTGGGCGAAATGCCAAATTAATGAAGAAACAGAAGGAGACTTACAATGATCTCGTATGGAAGGGTGTTCCGCTTCGAATGGTGGAGGTTAGAATTGTGTCTTTTGACCGCAATAAGTTTCTGGTTCAAGAAAGAAAATTCAGCAGATCTGTATAGTGAATCTATTCATGCAGAATCCCATGGAATCCATAGACTACGAGGATTAATGCTCCAATGAATAAAGAGGGTTATTTTGTGTCCAGAAAAGGCTTATCTATGGTCATAAAATCGGGTTTGAACGGTGATGACCATGCAATCTGCTAGTTTCTGGCATAATAGACATTCTTGATCGATAGGATCGTCCTTAGGGCGAATTGCCAAATATCCAAAAGAATAAGGGCATTCTGAAAGAGGGTTTTCTTCTTTTGCAGGCACTTTGAATTCATGCCTTTTTCCAAATGGATTCCACACGTATGTGCCTCTTAATGTGCTCTTGGAATTTTCTATGTAGTATGTCTTAATATATCAATTATTTCTAGTCTTGATACACGTCCAAAATTTGATATATGTATACATGTTATTGTGCGCGGCGGATCATCTATCAGGGATTATGCAATGTCTAATCCGTATAATAGATTTAATTAAATTTCATTTTCGAACATGATTGTTTGAAAAGAACTCGAAAAAGAAGCAAGCAAAGCCGCCTCCAATAATACTCAAGACAGCATGCATAGGTCATTTTTTATGGTGTTTGTTACATTATTCAAATTTACGTTGCTGTAGCGTGACAGTCACATAAACTTAAGAGTCTCTGTCAAGTATTACAGATATGTAAGGTCAAAAACCTGCACGAAAAATGGGGGCAAGAACTGTGGATGTTTTTGAAGCTATCCGAACTAGACGAAGCATAAGAAAATACAAAGATAAACCTGTCGAGAAAGAGAAGCTCTTGAAGATTATTGAGGCGGCAAGGTTGGCACCCTCGACGCTCAACCGTCAGCCTTGGAGTTTCATAATAGTAACGGATTCCGTAGTGAAGGAAAAATTGAGGTCCGCTTGCAACCAGGACTGGTTTGCACCTGTGATTATCGTAGAATGCGCGTTTCCGGAAAAAGCTTGGGTTAGAGACGATGGAGAAGAATACTGGAAGTTGGACATCGCCGTTGCAGTGCAGAACTTAGTTCTCGCCGCTTGGGAAGAAGGACTTGGAATTTGCTGGATCGGTGCCTTCAGGGAAAAGGAAGTGAAGAAGATTCTGGGAATCCCTGAGGAGGCGCGGGTGCTTGTTATGACTGCTTTGGGCTATCCAGCAGAAAAGAAGGGTCCCGTTTCCAATCGGAAACCCTTGAATGAAATAGTTCATTACAATCATTGGTGAACTGCAATCTGAATTGCGCGCGCAAAGATTAAACTACATCCATGCATGCGAGATCTACTACTCGCCCTTCTCAAAGAGCAAGTAATGGTTGATTTCTCCCATGTAGGGTCCAGTAGCTTGATAAGTGTGGAGACGCCAACCCCTCTTTTGCCATTCCTCAGTTATCTTACCGATATTCTTGTGATGATCAACTTGTACACAAATATATTCTTTCAACCTAACTCACCTTCCATAGAACTTTAGGATAAGCTAATCTATAAGCACTTTGAAAAGAACATCAAACAGTCAATAAAACAATATTCTTTTTCTCTTTGCCCGCGCTTTCAGGCTAAACCCTTCTATCCATACCCTTAAGACCGAAAAGTGAATATCTTAACGAAGAATATAGGATTATGTGAAATGAAAGAAGGCTCCGGTCCAAGCATTTTCCAACGTAATCCAAAAAAGGAGATTATTTACCGGGCAAGGAACGGAGTTTTTGATTGCAACCCTCTACTTGCCGCTTCACACCAAGTATTTTGCAAAGCTTGCGGATTTGCGCAAAAGATAACCTATCTCGACTACCTAAAGAGTGGAAGATTTGAATTAGGGAAGACACGAATGATTGAAGTGTCCTACGCTGCTCCAACCATGTCTGGATTGAGACATTTAGTGGAACGAATAACGCCAATAATCGTGACAATCAACTGTGAAAGGTGTGGAACCGAAATATCTTGCAGTCCCGTGAATCTCGAGTATTTGTTGTTCACAGCAAGTAAGGAGCAGAAACTGAAGAACATGTATGTATAGACATGAATGCATGCAAAACTATGGGAGATTATTACCGGCAATTATTCAATGCTACATTTTAGAAAACAGGAGCATGCATCTATCATGTGTAAAAGTGCTCTCACCATAGCCTGTACCACGCAACCGCGCGCGCGCGCGCGCATGCTGTTTTAGTGGGTATTGGTCTGCTGGCTTACTTCAAGAAACGCAAACGCTGACAACTGCTCGAATTTGTGTGAGATTTTTTCGTTTTTTGGTTTTGTTTTTTGTGTGTGCGTTAAATTTTAACTCTGTATCTTTTTAAAAAAGGGGATTTTGAGGGAGATATCTCCACCTGCATGGGATTCAATTCCAATCCACCGCTCTGGTTTGTTAAATAAACATTTATCTTTCTTATGAATCCAAAAACTCCATTCGTTTTGATTTTACTCTAAGATGTGGGGCAAATGGAGAGGCTACGATTTTGCACAACTAGTTAGGCTAAATCTTCTTGCTTTTTTTAATGAAGCGTATATAGGCAAGTTGAGTTTTGGTGGAAAAGTTTTTTCTTAAATTAGAGCACCAATTGATGGTAGAAGGGGCTGAAATGAGCGGAAACGACGAAGTTTATGATTTGATTATTATTGGCGCTGGTCCTGCTGGTTTATCGGCAGGAATAAATGCGGCTAGATCTGGCTTACGAACTCTGATTTTGGAGACTGAAGGATTTAGCGGAAAAGCTGTAGGCGCTTCATTGTATGAGAATTACCCAGGCTTTCCTGACGGCATAATAGCAATTGATCTTATAGAAAGAATGCAGAAACAAGCTTCAAAGTTTGGTGCAGAAACAAAGTATAATGAAGAAGTAATCGACCTCGACCTCAAGCATGAAGTGAAGAAAGTCTTCACAAACAAAGCTGTCTACAAATCCTTTGCTTTAGTGGTTGCAACTGGAACCCGAAGAAAAAAACTGAATGTTCCCGGAGAGATTGAGTTCATTGGAAGGGGCGTCAGCTACTGCAGAGTTTGCGATTCACCTTTTTTCAAAGGCTTGAAAGTTTCAGTTGTCGGATTTACTGAAGACGCAATAACTGATACATTACTCTTGTCTGAAATAGCCCGAGAAGCATCTCTAATAACACAGGGCAAAAAAATCAACGCTACAAAAGAACCTATGAAAAAGCTTCTGGAAAAGAGAAACGTCAAGATAATCCGAGGAAAATTAGTCAGCATTCTAGGGGAACACGTTGTTGAAGCCATAAAAATCAAGATTGAAAACGAGCCGGAACTACTAGAAAAAGTCAATGGCGTTTTTGTATCCTTAGGCAAGGCACCAGCTACTGAAATCATAAAAGAAGCTGGGGTGGAAGTTGATGATAGAGGGTGTATAAGAGTGGATCGTTGGCAAAGAACCAATATCGAAGGTGTTTTTGCAGCTGGCGATTGCACATGCGGTGGAATGCAGGTTGTAACAGCTGTAGGAGAAGGAGCTATGGCATCCCTGAAAGCCTTAGGATTTGTCAGACAGATGAAAAGAGAATAATTCAGAAATAGTTTATACTGGAAAGATTGATAAGGCCATAGCTACAAAGAAAAGCCAAACAATTTAGTGAATTACCCTCTGAGCATATCCAGAAAGAATTATAATATTGCCTAGTAATATTTCAACATAGTTTTCTTCGTCAAATATTTTGTTGGGGGACCAAGGTTTGGCTAGGAGGGTCAAGAAGTTGAGACCCTTCGAGAGGGTTGAGTGTAAAACCTGCCACTTGAAGAGAAGCACCTACTGCTGTATGCGTGCTTGACTGGGTACGGCGTTTATCGATGTGGACGACGCAGAAAAGCTGTCGTCCAAACCCCTCTTTTTTTGATATAAACACAAACTAAAATGTCAAGTTGAAGACGACAAAA
>CAYFWY010000115.1:0-6168 GCA_964346895.1 uncultured Candidatus Bathyarchaeia archaeon
GTTCTTTTATGTTAACTCGAGGTCTGCCCATACGAGTTTCTGGCTTAATGTTGCCGAACTCTCTGACTTGAGGCTTCCCATCCGGACCAACCGTCACACTGTATCCATAAACAAATGGTCCCCACTGCTTCACCTTGCTTCCATCTGGCAACGTTCGTTCTCGAATGAGATCTCTAGGAGCTCTCTTGGATAACTCCCCAAATTCTTTCTCCATCATTTCTTCCATATCTTTGAAGAGCTCATCTATGTCTCTGAAGCTGCCTTCAAAGAAGGGCCACCTTTTCCCACCAAACCACTTTGACCACCAATCTTCCTCTGACAAGATTTATCACCTCCATTTTCTTCTGAGGGTTTAACGATCTCTTATTACTAAGGAGTAATTACTTTTTGGTAATATATAAATATTACTGTTTGGTAATAACTAGATATTTGAAAAACCCAAAAAAAGGAATTTCCGGGTAGACGTACACCACCACATAGCTTCCCAAAGCTCTGCGATCTAATTTATCAGTAAGATCCTTGAAAGTATACTACGTTTATGCCGCGCAGTTGTGGTAAGAGAATATGAGAAGAAAAGGATGATTCAAAATGGAGCCTCCAAAACAAAAGAAAAAACGCATAATAATTATTGTAGTCACAATTGCAATAATCAGCCTCGTTGCAGTAGGACTACTAGGCTATTGGAAAATTTATTCAAACATGTCCAGAGAAATTAATGCCCTAGAAAATCAAATCTCAACCCTCCAAGAACAAGTCGGAAACATCCAATTAAAACAGGACAGTACATATCAAAACATAACAAACGTCCTAGAAGAGATCAAAGATTTGGAAGATTACTTGATAACACTCCAAGAAGAAATCTCTAACCTCGCATCAACACAAGACATCACAAGAGAAGTTAACAATCTACAAAATCAACTCTCTACGCTCCAACAACGAATAAACAATCTACAGACAACAACCACAGTAACCTATCAAAACACAACCTATATTTTAGGAGATAACGTTTCACTTCCCCAATTATTTAGCCAAGTTAGAAACTCCGTTGTCGTAGTAGAAGGATTGATACCACAATACGACCTTTTTGGACGATTATACTACACCCAAGTGCAAGGCTCAGGATTCGCCTACAACGCTGCTGGACAAATGGTGATCCTCACAAACTACCACGTCGTTGCCGATACAACAGCCGTCACCGTAACCTTCACAACCGGAGAAGAATATGCAGCTTCAATATTAGAATCAAATCCACTCGCAGATCTTGCACTACTCTCAACAAACGCTCCACAAGAGACATACAAACCCCTTGAAATTGTTACTTCTTCAACATTAAAAGTTGGTGACCCAGTCATAGTTGTCGGCACCCCTTACGGACTTGAAGGCTCAATGAGCGAGGGAATAATCAGCGCTTTAAATCGAACAATAATCACAGAAGAATATACAATAGGCAACGTAATCCAAACAACAGCACCTATAAACCCAGGAAATTCAGGAGGACCACTACTGAATTATCAAGGCCAAGTAATAGGAATAGTCACCGCAATAATTCAGGATTCCCAAGGAATAGGATTCGCAATCCCTTCAGACACAATCTTGGAAAACATCGAAGAACTAATCTGAAACTAGAGATGCGCATACACGCATCCACTTAGCATGCATGCCGCAACACTTTCACTTCAGCCGAAGCCACTTCACTCTGACCAGGTTCTGTTTTTTAGGCTAAGTGTTGTTTAATTTTGGATTTCTCATGCGAGACTTTATTATAAAGCTGTCCGTAATTTGGTTTTGGCGAGTTTCCATGTCTGACATTTCTTCATCTGATTTGTCGGTGATTGAGTCCCAGTTGAAGGGCAAAACCCTTCAGATATATTGGTATCTGCTAAGGTCCTCGGATTCTAAGGTGGGAGTCCGGGAAATCCAGCGATCTTTAGGTCTTTCCAGCCCAAGTGTAGCTGCCCACCACCTAGAAAAGCTTCTTTCTCTCGGTTTGGTGGAGAAAAGCGTAAGAGGAGAATATTTTTTAACACAGGAGGTTAAGGTCGGTCTCCTAAGGTTCTTCACTAGACTGGGTCGTTTCCTTGTTCCCCGTTACCTTTTCTATTGCCTCTGGCTGTCCACCATGTTTGTTTTATACTTAGCCTTATACTGGCCGACCGGTTCTATTCACAATATTGCTGCCATTCTTTTTGGTTCAGTAGCCAACCTCATCCTGTGGTTTGAAACCGTGAGGCTTTGGAGGCAAAAACCGTTTTGAGCTAGAGAAGGAGTGTTCTAAAACGTGGACTTAAAAGCACCTCTCAACTTTTGTAATTGTGGAGACGAATTATGAAAAAAGCTTTGCTATACGTTGCGACAGCAATCATACTGGGCACAGTGACAATGATTGCTCCATTAATGTTGCTTAAACCCAACTATTATGAGCTGATAACGTCTAGTGGTTCTAAAAATATGTCTACATTCTCTGAAGCGGTTGACGACGGGGAAGGAACATATGGTGAAAGAGGAGCTTTGGGAAGAGCTGTAAGCCCTTCAAATCTGTCTTCCGTAGGATTGATTCTTGGACCAAGCTTCCTTTTTGCATTAAGTGTTGCTCTATACCTCAAGAAACGGGTAGCCTAGTGTTCTATTCTTAGTACAGTTTGTTCTAAAACGTAGGATTAAGTGCCCTAAGGATGTACTTAAAAAGGGAATCATAGGACAGTTGGTGAAGAAATGAAACAAAACACCATTTTTGTCTTTTCTCTCCTAGCAATAGGAATACTGATCGCCTCGATGCCATTATATCTCTATCTAGGAGCCCCTGAGGATTTAGGACAGATCCAACTAAGGAGGTTCTCCTCCTACGAAGAGTTGAAAAGTTTTCTCAATTCATCTCCACAAGAAGGCTTCTACATTCTTGATGGACGCGGGATACAAACCTTCAGCGCAGCCACGGAAGCCTTGGAAGGTGGAGATAAATCAGCTGCTGTTCCTGACTATTCAACGACTAACATTCAAGTTGCTGGCGTAGATGAAGCAGACATCGTGAAGACCGACGGCGAATACATATACATGGTTTCAGATAGCACGGTTCTCATAATTAGGGCATATCCACCCGAAAAAGCTCAAGTTCTCTCCAAAATCAACTTGAACAACACCATAAAGGGGATATTCATCAACGATGACAAGTTAGCCGTCTTCGAGGATGAATACAGTTTCTACGGACTTTACGAAAGAAGCATATTTTACGAGACGCCGAGAACTTCCATTAAAGTTTATGACATCTCAGATAGAGAAGATCCGGTCTTGAAGCGGGACTTTTCCATCGATGGATGTTACTTCAACTCGAGGATGATAGGAGATTATGTTTATGCCATTGCAAACCAGATTGCCTACGTGAACGAGAGTGATGTTCTTCTCCCAAAACTTTATTCCGACAATAAAACTGATGAAATATCCGCCGTTGAAATCTATTATTCCGACGTCTCAGACTATTTTTACACCTTCACGACCATCGTTGCCGTAAATGTTAAGAACGACGCCCAGGAGCCAACCCATGAGACGGTTTTGTTAGGAGGCACCCGAGCCATTTACGTTTCACAGAACAACATTTACTTGACTTTTCCCGAATATCCAATGAACACAAACGGGGTTGAAGGAACAGTTATCCACAGAATCCACATAGAAGAGGATTCCATAACATTTGAGGCAACTGGCCAAGTTCCCGGTTATGTGCTGAACCAGTTTTCTATGGACGAACATAAGAACCATTTCAGGATAGCAACAACTTCCGGTCATGTTGCTAGAACCTGGGAGCAAGCAACTTCCAAGAACAACCTATACGTGCTTGACATGGACCTCAATGTTGTCGGAAAGCTGGAAGACCTTGCGCCAGGAGAAACAATTTATTCAGCGAGGCTTATGGGTGACAGAGGCTACTTAGTGACCTTCAGAAAGGTTGATCCCCTCTTTGTGATAGACTTGAAGGAGCCTACCGATCCGAAGGTTCTAGGAAAGTTGAAAGTAACAGGTTACTCAGACTACCTGCACATCTACGACGAGAACCATGTCATAGGAATAGGAAAAGAAACCGAAGCGGCTGAAGAAGGAGATTTCGCATGGTATCAGGGAGTAAAAATATCCCTCTTTGACGTGAGCAATGTCTCGAATCCAGTGGAAGTGGACAAATACGAGATAGGTGACAGGGGAACAGATTCGCCCGTTTTGAGTGATCACAAGGCACTTCTGTTCGATAGGTCAAGGAACCTTCTCGTAATACCAGTTCTGGTAGCGGAGATAGATGAAGAGAGATATCCAAATGAGATTCCCCCCAACGCCTATGGAGAATATGTGTGGCAAGGTGCTTATGTGTTCCACATATCTGTTGACGAAGGGCTTGTCTTTAGAGGTGGAATCACTCATTTGGAGAACGAAGACGAGTTGATGAAGAGTGGTTATTACTTTTTGTCCCCCTACTCTGTGAAGAGGTCTCTCTACATAGAAAATGTGCTCTACACGATCTCAGATAAGAAGATAAAGATGAACAACCTGGAAAACCTGGTCGAGATCAATGAGGTAGAGCTTCCCTAGTTGGTCTGTTTTATCATAAAAGCTTTACGGGCAACTGTGATGTAGCCAGTGTGGCCGGTCATTAAGGTTTGGGGGCGAGTTTTACCTCTTTCAGTTTGCATTCCCCGCATGAGACTCTCAACAGTCTCGATGGCCACAAATCCGTTTTCTTTCAAAGCCTCCACCGTTTTTACAACCTGATCGATGGTAGGGCTGAACGAAACAAGAACTCCGCTCCCTTTTAAGGCTGAATAGGTATGGGGTACAACCAGCCACGGTGTTGCTAGGTCTAGAATGACGGCGTCCAATTCCTCTTCATTGATGCCTTCTGTTACGTCCTTGTTTTTCAATTCCACGTATTCCGAGACTCCGGCTCTCTTTAGGTTTTTTAGAGCCATTTCCGTGAATTCTCGTCGGATCTCGTAGCTGTAAACGTGTCCGGTGGGTTTGACGTAGAAGGCTAGGGCGCTGGTGAGGGCTCCTGTTCCTGTTCCTGCCTCAACAACACGGCTTCCTGTGCCAACTCCGCTGAACATGAGGATGAGGGCTATGTCCTTGGGATAGGATATCTGGGTTTTTCTCTGTACCTTGAAAATGTAGTCTCTGAGGATGGGTTTTAGAGCGACAAACTCTACGCCCATGCTGCTGGTTATTCTGGTTCCATACTCCTTTCCAACAAGGTCATCCAGCTGAATGAAGCCTTTGTGGGTGTGAAAGCTCTTCCCCTTTTCAATCTTAACCAAAAACGTTCTTTTCGGGTCTAGAAAAAGAAGGACATCTTCACCTTCACGGATTGGTTGAGACAAAGTCTATACTCACATCATGCCACTAGTTAGTGGGAGAAAATAATAACGTTGCGGGAGCTTTATGTCAATCATGGTGTGTATTTGAAGGGATGTTTAGACCTTTCCTTGTTTTCAATAATCTCTTCAACCGTGGGTCTGCCTTCCATAGCCCTTCTTATGGCGTGGCGCATCGCCTTGTAATTGTTGACGTAAACCCTATGTCGATTAACCGCAGAAGGATGAACAAAAACATTAGCGATGATAATTAAGTCCTCGGCCGCAGCTTTGGGTATAATCCCATCTGAAACGCTGTCAGCAACCGCCTTTGCAACACCAGCCTGAGCCGGGCCATAAATCATGCTGGCCTGTCTCATGCTCTTGATAGTAACTGTTGGAACGATGAGTGTAACCGGCTTAACAACAAGATTGGGTTCCAGTATGGCGACGAGAGGCTCATGACCAGCTGTTGGAGCAGCCTTCGCCGTGGCGTATGCTTCGCCGACTGGACCGTCCTTTCTTCCGATCAATAGATCGATGTGAGCAACTTCGGGCTCTTTGCCAGCTAGGGCCTCACCTATGCGCAGATGGAAATTTCGAATTACTTTTGGCGTCACGCCTGTGGCGGCGAAACGCTCCTCCAAAACCTTCTTTTCAATTTCAAACCTTATCGGCTTTAGAGCGATTTTTCCTATTTTTTCCAGATCTAAACGAAGCTCCTCCCTCTCTTCGTAGGTGAGTTCTCCTCCGACGCTCAAAGGTTTTCTAACGGGTCCAGCTCTAATTCCCATCATATTTAGCGCCTCTTTTGTTCCAACGGGTCCGCTTTTGGCGATGA
>CAYFWY010000116.1:0-6081 GCA_964346895.1 uncultured Candidatus Bathyarchaeia archaeon
CTTCGTAGGGGTTTGCGACAGGCGCTTCGCTCACGCCGTCACCCTGCCTCGACCGTACACGTGCGCGCATGTGATTTATCATCATCGCGGAACGTAGTAACAAGATCGACCATAAGATATACACTGAAGGCTGCGAGACACCCTGCTAAGCATATGAAAATTCCCAGTCGGTTTTCTGGAATCACTATAAATCCCGCCATATCGATATCCAAGTCGTCCAAAGCGTCAATGCCTGCATCGAAAGCAGGACCCGAGATGTTCACGTAAACATCGACTAAAATGTCAAACTTTCCATAAGTCAAAGGAGGACTCCACACTGGTGTTACGGGAATATTTCCCAAAGAGTCTGAGGTCGCTGTGATGGCTAAAACAACAGTATAAACGCGCGCATCAGACCATGTGCCCACATCATTAACAACGTATAGAGCATAAATCGTATCCGGAGAGTAGCCGCTTCCGTTGACATAAACGGTTTCTCCAACACCGAAAATGTCTTTCTTATTTCCATTTGAATCGCAGCTTTCGATGGTAGGTGCGGAGATAACATAATACCTGACGATGGTGTCGTCTTTGTCTTCGTCCCCATTCAGGTCAAGATTGATGTCCCATTCACAGGTGTAGAATGCTATGATGTTGTTCTCCTTCGATGCATACTGACCAACGCCGGCTATTCTGATGATCCTTGTCGAGGTATCGTAATATCTAATCACTATATCATCTGAGTCCCCATCACCATTCAGGTCGGCATCAACTTCTGACTCGTAGGTTTCGAATGCTATGGTGCCACCGTCAACCGATGGCCACTCACCGTCAGCACCGGTGTTGGTGGTGATGCCCGTCAAAATGTCGTAATACCTGACCACCGAGTCGTCTGTGTCTCCATCTTCGTTAAGGTCACGATTGATGTCCCATTCACAGGTGTAGAATGCTATGATGTTGCCGTCAACCGACACAGCGTAACCTACTGCGCTTGTGTTGATGGCTATTCCTGTCGACATGTCATAATACCTGACCACCCAGTCGTTCGTGTCCCCGTCCCCATTCAGGTCATTGCTGATCCAGGTTTCTAAAGTTTCGAATGCTATGATGTTGCCACTCTTGGAAGAGTAAGCGCCAGCAACGCCCGTGTCGATGGTTGTTCCGGTTGAAACGTCGTAACATTGGATAAATCTGTCGTTTGTATCTTCGTCCTCGTTCAAGTCAACACCTATCTGCGCTTCAGCGACAGTGAATGTAATGATGCCGCCATCAACGGCTAAGTTATACCCCTCTGCGCCTGTGTTGGTGGTGATGCCCGTCAAAATGTCGTAATACCTGACCACCGAGTCGTCTGTGTCTCCATCTTCGTTAAGGTCAAAACCGATTTTATTTTCTCTTGTCAAGAAGGCTATAATGTTGTCGCAAATCGCCGGCTCATAACCTATTGCATCCGTGTCGATGGTTGTTCCCGTCGATACATCAAAATATCTAATTACATGATCGATCATGTCTCCATCCCTGTTTAGGTCAACACCAACCTCGCTTTCCAATGTACAGAATGCGATGATGCTGCCATCAAACGACTCAGCGGACACAACTTCACCGACAGCACCCGTGTTAGTGATTTGTGCGGTAACTGTGAATGGCCATAATAGGAGCATTCCAACTGCAAAGACAATCAATTTGTTATTCAACTTCAACATACCCTATGCCTACTCCTTTTTGCATGCATGGCGGAAGATTGATAGGTAAACATATTTTTCATTTAGCTGTGCTTTGCTCTTTTTGATGCTCACACCCAGAAAACCCCATAGACCATGATTGAGAAGAGTGTAAAACAGAATATTATTAGGAGTAGCTGCGAAGCCGAGTTTGTCATTTCTTCAAACATGGCGCATCTGAATTGAAGTGAGGAAACCGTTCCCTAAAAGGTAATTTTCGAATCCAAGAATAGTGAGCAAAACATAACATTTGGAAAACAGGTATATTGGGTGTTCTTAATATTGAACATTCTTTGATGCATTGCATGAGAAACCATTTTTCCAGCAGCAGGTTATGCGCGCGCGGACAGAAAAGAAACCCAAGTTACAATCTTTATGTTCTCTTTCCTTTATGACTTCATGCATCGCATTGAAAACGTTACAGTCGAGATGGTCTACATTATGTTCCATACCAGCTGCCTTCATTACAAAGAAGGTGACGTTAGCTAATTCAAAGAACACTTCACAAAACATTACCAGAATAGGAATATTTTTAGTCCAGTTGTTACTTTCTGACAATTTAGCAGTTTGTAGATTCTAAGAAAAATATACAAAAAATAATTAATTTCTATACATTTCATCTAGAAAACAAATCTATACTATTTTACTATAAAACAATTTCATAGCATTTTATAAGAAACATGCACAAGAGAAATGCAATGCATGGTTGCATGCAAAGTGAATACAAATGAAGAAATCGTTGATTGGCCTTCTTTCAATGGCTGTCTTAGCGACGGCAATCGTGATGCAGGTTAGCGCTACAACAACAACAACCGGAAATGGCGCTCCCAGTGGGCCCCATTACAACCTCAACTTAATCGGGATGTCTAAAGAGAAAATGGGTGAAATGGTCAACAATAATGGACACCGAATCTTCGTTAAACTATGGGGCAAAACAAGAATACTTCTCCAAGAAGGGGATTTCGCTGTCATCGACGCAGACGGAACAGATGGAACGGCAAGATTCCAACTTCCAGATCCCGGTGACGTTGTATCAGGCAGCGATTACGTGCCTGAAAATGCAGAATACAAAGTCTTTATCAGAGCCTTAGGTAAACCTGGCGGTTTGGCAAATATGACGAGCGGCTTTATCGAAAATGGCAATGTATGGCTCTCTCTTGAAGTGATATCGCTATCAAGAGGTAACGGCAAATCGAGTTTCGTGGACGTAACCAAAGAATTAACAACTATATATGTTGACTTAGACCTTGACGGAAATCCCGAGCGTTACAAACTGTTTGGCAACGAACTGTGGACGTACTTCTGGGACTACGATAACTACGGCTTAAGAATTGCGCAATTAAGGTTCTACCCAGTACTAGACTGAAAAGACAGAAATAACTACCCTTCAACCCCCCCTTTTTTTGGAATCCAATGCGCGCGCAAAATGCATAGAAAATGGGTCTACGTGTGCCCATTGTTCTAAAACATAGATTTATTTTAAACCAGATGCCAAATTTATGCTGTAATAAGTAAAAGGAAAATGAATCGCAAAACCAAAGTTGTTATTATTCTTTCAATGGTTTGCGCGCGCGCACACATTTAAGAAAAAAGGGGGAGGTTACTTTTTGGCGGCTGCTTTCTCCAGTGCAACGACTCCAGGAAGCTGCTTTCCCATAAGAAACTCAACGAGGGCACCTCCAGCAGTGCTCACATAGGAAATCTTCTTTGCCAACCCAAGTTCTTCTATAGCTGCAACCGTGTGTCCTCCGCCAACCAACGAAAACGCTTCGGAAGCGGCTGCCGTCTCAAAGACTTTTTTGGTTCCCGCCATAAACTCTTTGTTTTCGTAAACGCCCATGGGCCCACTGATTACAATAGATTTTGCTTTTCTTATTAGTTCACTGTATTTTTCAGCGGTTTCAGTTCCAATGTCGTAGACGGCATTGTTTGTTGGGAGCTCACTAACTGCGATTTCCTTTCTTTTTTTGTCCACATCGATGGCCAAATCCACAGGAACCATAATTGCCGCAGGATATTCCTTCATAAGCTCTTTTATGCCAGGCACTAAACCCATTAGTTCTTTCTTTTCCAAAAATTGCATGTTCGGTTTACCGAGGTCCATGTCCTTGGCTACAAGAAATATGTGACCTATGACGCCACCAGTTAAAACGTAGTCAGCGATGTTATTTCTAAGCACGTACCGAGCTATTTCTAGGGAGTCGTCGCCTTTTGCTCCTCCCATGATGAAAACACATGGCTTTTCCGGAGCTTCCAAAACTTTCTTTAGAGCCTTCAGTTCTCGCTCCATTATTCGACCAGCAACGCTCGGTAGGACAGCGGTGAATCCAACGATTGAGATGTGGGCTCGGTGAGCGGCCGCGAAGGCGTCATTAACAAAAACATCAGCTATCGGAGCCAACTTCCTTACAAATTCAGACTTTGCATGATCCTCTGGCGAGCCCTTCTTTCGTTCATCTGGGAAGGTTCTAACATTCTCTAAAACGAGAACCTCACCACTCCTCAATTCCCTGATGGCTTTCTGAGCCTTTTCACCGAAAACATCGTTCACGTACTTTACTTGCTTACCCAAGATTTTGCTGAGGATTTCAGCGTGTTGCTTGAGTGGAATGAAATCTGGTTCTCCCGGTCTGCCTTGATGCGCCAAAATTACGGTTCTTGCGCCCCTTTGAATCAACTCTTTAATTGTTGTTTCCGCGTGTGCTCGAATTCTTGTGTCGCCAAGGACTTTTTTAGTTTCTGGGTCAATAGGCGAGTTGAAATCTACCCTAACTAGAGCGGTCTTGTCTCTGAAGTCGAAGTCGTCTATTGTTAAGAATTTGGGCATTCTCTCACCTCCACTAAAGGAAAGTAAACGTTCGGAATCGAAATATTTCTTGTTTTGTTGGGTCACGCTGCCATCTTGCAGATTTTTTCAATCATCCGAACCATCTTAACTGAGTAGCCCCATTCGTTGTCATACCATGCAAGCACTTTAACTAAGTTCCCAACAATCATAGTAGAGGGTCCATCTACAATTGCTGAATATGGATTGTGTATTAAATCCGATGATACTAGAGGTTCTTCACTATAATCTAATATGCCTTTCAGTTCTTTCTTAGCCGCCTTTTTGAAAGCTGCATTGACTTCGTCTATTGTGACTTCTTTTTTCACTGTTGCCACGAAATCAACTATAGAGACGTCAGGCGTTGGAACGCGTAAAGCCATTCCGTTCATTTTCCCTTCAAGCTCCGGAAGCGCTAAGGTGGCAGCTACAGCTGCACCTGTTGTTGTTGGTATCATATTGAAAGCGGCTGCTCTGGCGCGTCTTAGGTCTCTATGTTGCATGTCGAGAAGTCTTTGATCGTTGGTAACTGCGTGAACAGTCGTCATGAGGCCTGCATTAATACCGAAATTATCATTTAGGACCTTGGCTACAGGGGCCACACAATTCGTCGTGCATGAAGCCAGAGAGATTATGTTGTGCTTTTTCGGGTTGTACTTATTGTCATTTACACCAAAAACCACAGTTAAATCTGCGCTTTTAGCTGGGCTCATTGGGGCAGAAACTAGTACTTTCTTGGCACCAGCTTGTAGGTGTTTTGAGGCTGCATCTCTGGCTCTGAACCTTCCAGTTGATTCTACCACCACATAAATGCCCATATCTTTCCAGGGTAGCTTAGCTGGATCTGGCTGTGCTAGAACCTTCAGTTCTTTCCCGTCGACAACTAGAGCACCTCCCTTGACTTCTACGTCAAAGGGTGTTCTGCCGTGAACGGTGTCGTTTTTTAGTAGATGAGCCAGCGTTTTGGCGTCGGTTAGGTCGTTGACCGCTACAAAATTAATGTCTGCTTTCGTTTCAATAGCAGCTCTATATAAGAGCCGTCCTATTCTTCCGAACCCATTTATAGCTACGTTTAGTTCCATTTTCTTATCACCTTTATCAGAGTGTCAACTGTAACTATATTTAACCATATTAATTTTATTGCTTACGTTAGAAAGCTAAAGAAGGAAAAAATGTAGGTATTCGTTGTTATGGTATTTTAGCGAGAACCTTGCTGGTCTTTATCTTGTGAGTCTGCATGCAAGCAAGCTCCAGAGTTTCCAGTTAACTTCAAATGAACAAAAAAATTATTGTATTGCGTCGTCATCTTTACGAAGCACGGACAGATTAGCAACGATTATTAGGCACGGGTTCCATTTGGCTAATTTCTCAAAAAGAAACTAATAAATCTTAAACTCTAATAGGTTGAGGTTAAAGTATTACCTGAAAAAAGGACCCGAAAGAAGCTGAACAGAAAATGGTAGTTAAAACGACAGATATGGATCCGAAATTTAAGTATGAGGTTAGTAAGATTTCTGGCGCCGAAAAGGTTATGTTATGTTTTCAATGTGGCACATG
>CAYFWY010000117.1:0-6035 GCA_964346895.1 uncultured Candidatus Bathyarchaeia archaeon
TGTTTCCGACACGCTCAGAAAATGAGATGATGTCTTTCTTCGCCTCTGCCTCTGCTCGTCTAGCAAACCAGTTCTTAGTCGCTTTTGTTTCGTTCAAAATGATTCCATCCCCAGCGAATGGTTGTTCTTAACCAGTCGCATTTTTCAGTATTTAAGCCTTGCGCGCGCGAATACGAGGAAGAAAAGGGTCTCTCAGAATCGAAAGTGCTTTTCTATGTACTCACTTTAATCAATTGGGGTATTTGTCCCCCTTTCCCAACTATTCCTCCATACAGAAGGAATACTCCTTTAACCTCTTCTATGCCTAAAGCCTCCGTAACTCCCAGCTCAATGGCTCCACGGTAATCATTACCTTTTATCAGGTTTCCGATGGCTGTGGCTACGGCGTCAGCAACTCCAGCGTTTACAGCAAAGATAGTTACCGCTTCCGCTTCTCCAAAACTTAAGGCATGACTGTATAAGCCCGAACTCGTGGCCACTCCTATTGGGAATTCTTCCAACCTGAAGCCAACTTCTTTTGAAAGAGGGGAATCCCCTGCAGATAAGGCGATATCGATAGATTGATTGGAAAAGGCAGAGACTTCTCCTCCGTTTTCGACGACGGCTACTTTGCTACCGGCAAGGATCATATCTTGAACGGCTAGGTCAGCCAACACTCCGGCTACAGCAGCCATAGGTCCCACATTTGCTTTCTCAGAAGCCTCAGCCATCAGCGTGACTATTCTAGGTCCATTGTCCACTGATAGTGGTTGGAGAGAATAGAGAAATTTTGGGTGATTTCGAACGTATTTCTCAAGCTGTCTTCGATGATGTTTTATTGACGATACTGCCGTATCAATGGCGCTTTGGTTATCTGCTATTATAATGCAGTTTGTTTCCTTGAACCGGAATGCTCGCTTGAAAAGGTCTTTTGTTTTCATTTATGTTATACCAGAGTTATGTTGTTCAACCAATTTAATTGCTCTAGTTGGGCAGGCGTCAACGCACAAGCCGCATGGGCTGCCAGTGCATTTTTGTTCGTCGAAAACCACTGAGAAATCTTTTTCGAAGGCGATGGCGCCCACTGGACAGAGGGAGAAGCAACCACCACAGTCAATACATCTTTCACTATTTACTTCAATCAATTTCGGAACCGTAACAGTCACGCCTCTCTTCCGGAAGGCATCAACAATCTTGTCAGCATGTTCAGAAGGCACCTCTGCTAAGATTTCTCCACCTTGAGAGTCGACGCGAGCAGCTACGATGCTTATTGGGATTCCATGTTCAAGTACTACCTGCGCTGTTATGGGCTGATCCACTATTTTCTCTGAGAACCTGAGAAGAATTCTAACCACATTTTTCACCTTCCTAAAAGTTTGGCAACGTCTTCAGAGGTGATGATTCCAACGACCTTTCGGTCTCGGGTGATTACAGGTAGAGCAGATATCTGATGTTGCGCCAACTTCCTAGAAGCTGCTTCCAGCGTTTCATCGGGTTCCGTTGTTACCACTTTTCTAGTGATTATTTCAGCGAGTCTTTTTTTCCCTTCAGCAATAGCCTTGGTGATGTCCCATGAGGTTACTATACCCTTCAGTTTTCCCTCTTCGTCTGTTACAACTACGTGATTTACTGAGCGATCTATTATTCGTTTGGCAACTGACTTTATTTCCTCGTCTTCTGTACAGGTTGTAGCTGCGTGGGTTACACCGTTGACGAAGGCTATTTCTTCGGTTTGTTTCATAGGCTTATATACTGTATCTGTGGGTAGGCTTTCAGCGGGGGCGGATAGGTAGAAGGAAGCGTTTTCAATCCAAGTCTTCAATGTTTTCGCAATCTTCTTCGCTGTTTTCAGACTTGAGAGGGGACTGACTCTAACTTTCCTGTCACCAATGGTTATTGATCCCGATTTCAGTTCCTGGTAGCTCACTCTTCCCAGTTTGGGGCGTCCTCTGCGGGGGATTCCGTAGTCAACTATGTCTGTGAAGATTTTGTCGTCCTGTATGGCTGTCTTTTCCGCTATACCTCCGTTTAGTATTGGGATAGGGATGCCTATGCCAACATAGAGCGTGGTGCCGTACTTGGTGAAGGATGCTCCATGTATAAACTCCGAACTCATCTTTTTGCAGTCTCCTCTGACCATGAGTGTGCCAAAACTGTTTCCTGGGTCATGTTGCGTGCCTTCCCCTATAACATAGCCTTGACCACCCCCCAAGAATATGCGAGTGCCGAGGCCTATTGTCTCGTAGTCTGGGTCGTTCATTAGGGGATTAAGGCATCCTGAACCGGAGAAGGTTGCATTTCTAAACTTGGGCAGAAGTTTGCCCATGTAAGTATAGATAATCTCGTCGCGACTGTTTGTCGCACAGACATAACGTTGGTAGCAGTTGCGAAAATTTAGCAAATAGAATTGGTTTAAGTCGTCTTTTGTAATTGTTGTTCTGAGTTTTGTCCTGGGATAACAGTCTGTTCCATAAGCGGTGGCTCTTACCTCAACTTCTTTCCCATTTATCAAGTCTTCTATTACATGGCCGCCGCCGTACTCGAAGGGTTTAGTTTCGGACATTAATGTTGCACCAATGTAAAGGTCTACAGCCGCTCCTGGGTGGCAAACTTCGACATCGTTTATCCAAGCTCTTTGTATTTTTATCGGTGGGTCTGCGTGTCCAAGGTTTATTATGGCTCCTGAAGAGCACATGGCTCCTAAGGTTCCTGTTGTAACGACGTCAACCTCTTTGTAAGCAACTTCCACTCCGCTGTTTTCCACCAACTTCTTCATTTCTTCAGCTGTTAGAACCTGAACGTCACCTGTCTTTATTTTTTCATTGATTTCAGCTATTGTTTGCTTTTTCTTTTTTTTCGAGGTTCCGTTTTTCGTGATTTCTGTTACCTCCTAAACATGTTTGGAGCTTAGCAATCTGGATTCTAACTTTAATAATTTTCTGAAATTTTTATTCCAAAAAGAATATTAGGTTGTCATGCAAACTCTTAGGCTATGTTACAGACTCTTGAGGAAGTTGGAAAGAAAAGAAGAATTTTAGGTTTGACTCAGAAACAGTTGGCGAAGATGGCTGGGGTAAGCCAATCATTGATAGCAAAATTGGAATCGAAGAAAATCGACCCCTCCTACACCAAGGTTAAAGCAATATTTGATGTGTTAGAGCGCTTTGAAACAAAAGCGGAAGGTCATGCGGGAGAGGTTCTCAACAACGAAATTGTTGGTATTCAAAAGATCGACCCAGTATCTAGGGCCGTTCGTTTGATGACAGAACATGGGTATTCTCAACTTCCAGTTTTTGATGAAGAGCATGCTGTAGGTAGCATCTCTGAAAAAACGATCTTGGAACAGGTTTCAGCTGGCAAAGACCTAGATCAGGTGTCTAAGCTACCTGTTGGGGATGTTATGGACGAAGCCTTTCCACAGGTTGGAGAAGACGCTCCATTACCGTTGATTTCAAGTCTCCTCCAAGTTTACCCAGCTGTATTAGTATCTAGGAAGGGAAAGGTTGTTGGCATCGTGACGAAGGCAGACTTATTAAAGATGCTTCTATAGTTCCGTCAATAGACGCTGGTTGGTGTGGTTACGAGCAGCGCAGTTGAGGTTAGCGAACTTGTGAAAGTTTTCGGCGAAGTTAGAGCCCTTGACAGTTTGAGTTTTCAGATGAAGAAGGGTGAAATTTACGGGATTATTGGTCCTAACGGCGCTGGTAAGACAACTGCGCTCAGGATTATCTCAACTTTGCTGCTGCCCACCTCAGGTACCGTAAAAGTTTTTGGGCATAATGCAGTTGACGAGGCTGCAGAGGTTCGCAGACTCATTACATACCTCCCCGAAGAGGCAGGGGCATACAAAAACCTGTCAGGTTATGAATACTTGGAGTTTATGACAAAATTTACTGCCGAGAATAAAAAAAACGTAGAAGAAACCGTTGAGGTTGCGGCAAAGATTTCTGGGTTAGGAGGGCGCCTAAAAGATAAGGTGAAGACGTACAGCAAGGGTATGAAAAGGCGTCTTCTAGTTGCAAGAACCCTTATGACAAAGCCTGAGCTTTCAGTTTTGGATGAACCAACTAGCGGATTAGATGTTCTTCATTCCGTTCATGTCCGAGGAATCATAAAAAAGTATGTAGAAAAACAAGGAGTCACCGTGCTTCTTTCAAGCCACAACATGCTTGAAGTGGAACATCTATGCGACAGGGTGGCGCTAATAAATAAAGGCAAGATAGTTGCCGAAGGCTCGCCATCAGAGCTCAAAATCAAATATGACTCAGCGAATCTTGAAGAAGCTTTTGCGAAGGTGGTTGGTTTTGTTTAAGGGTCTATTCAACATTATCGTTAAGGAAGTTAAGGAGTTAGTCAGAGACCCAAAAATCCTCTTAGGCATGGTAATCGTCCCATTAATAATGTTTCCTTTGATGGGATTCGCGATTCAGACTTCAATGGAGGCAGCAGAAGAGAGTGTGGGAAGTATTTCAATGGCAGTGATGGACCATGATAAAGGTCCTGTTGCGGAAAACCTCACTAATTTCTTGACATCTCTGAATGTTCGAATTGTTGAGGTTGATGGTTTGAATCTTGCCGAAGCGATTAATTACGTTGAGCAAACAAACCTTACTGGACTCATAGTTATTCCTCCTAGTTTCAGCGACAACATCACGGATGGTTTAAAGGCAGAACTAGAAATTTATTCCGTGTTTAGGGGCGGGGGTATAGCTGAGTCTACAAGTTCCTCTGCTATAAACGCCCTGCTAAAGACATTCGAAGAAGGCCTTGTTGTTCGAAAAGTCGGTGAAAAATTTCCTGGAGAAGATCCAGCAACTGTTTTGGATCCTATAGAGATGTCTGAAAAATCAATAATTCAAGGAAAAAGTGTTAACATCCCTCCAAACGTTCTTTTCTCGGTAATTATGGCGCAGTCCACAGGAATGCCGGTAGGTATAATGGTGTTGCTTATTTTTGCGATGCAGCTTGCAGCCACTTCTGTTGCGTCGGAGAAAGAGGAAAAAACGTTGGAAACTTTGTTGACCCTGCCTGTGAATAGGTTCACAATCTTAGTCGGGAAACTGACGGGTTCTATAATTGTTGCAGTTGTAGGTGCGGTAGCCTATATTATAGGCTTCAGTTATTACACGGGTTCTTTTGTCGGAGTTATACCAGCCGAAAGTGGAGTGGACCTTGCAGCGGTGGGTTTGGCGCCCACACCATTATCATATTTGCTTCTGGGAGTTTCACTATTCATGTCGCTGGTTTCAGCGTTGGCTTTGGCAATTTCAATTTCTATTTTCGCCGAAGATGTAAGAGGTGCCCAAGCTTTGGTGGGACCTATATCCATTTTATTTATTTTTCCACTGATTTTCACGATGTTTACCGATATCTATGCCTTACCATTTCCTTTGACGATTGTTTTGCTTGCGATACCATTCACGCACCCCATCCTGGCATCGAAGGTAGCTTTCACTGGAGACTACCTAACCGCGATCATGGGAATTGTATATGTTGCGATTTTCACCATTGTGGTACTCTACATTGCAGCGAGACTGTTTGGCACTGAAAAAATCTTGACTGCGAGACTGAAATTCAAAAGGTTTAGACTAAGAAAAAGTGAGTGACTTTAATTTCACATGGCTTTCATTCTGAAAATAGTTTCGCCAATCATGAAAGCTACTATAGCATAGGTGGTCAGACTCACCAAAGTATACTCATGGTTGTTCCTTTCGGGATTCAGTGCTCAGATGTTTTTTACCAAAACTTCCATGCCAGACTATTCATATATTCATTTAGGGAACGGACAGTAAGCTTGTTGCTGTCGCGTTTTTCCAACACTTTCGTGAGGGCTGAAGCTAACTCAAGGTTTGTTACAACTGGGATGTTAAACTCGATGGCCAATCTTCGGATGGTGTATTCGTCTTTCAAGACTTCGGAATATTTTCCCGTGTGATTCGGCATGGGTATGTTAATCACCAAATCTATTTTTCCCTCTTGGATATAGTTGACGATGTTTGGGTTCTTGCCAACTTCTCTGACTTTGCGCAGAATAGAGATGTCATTCACTCCAGCGT
>CAYFWY010000118.1:0-4577 GCA_964346895.1 uncultured Candidatus Bathyarchaeia archaeon
AGTAGGTCTGTGCGAAGGAGCTGCCGTACGATTCATCACCTACAAACGTCGCCATGATAGTGTAGGTACCTGGAACTTCGGGAGTGAACATGTAGCCGAAGGTTCCGCTATACCCGTCGGTGGTGACGTCGCCGATGTGGATGAAGTTGCCGTTAGGATCAACGGTGTCTAACGAAACTGGAACCCCAGTCATTGTTTCATTGCCCCAGATCCCAGCGATTGGCAGCTGCTTGTGTATGTGTTCCATTTGCAAGGCCATTGATTCTTTGGATACGCATGGTGTTCCCGGTTGAGCTGGAGACATGTCCAAGACGGTGCCCGTTAACATGACGCCTTGTCCTAGGGGTATTTCAGTCTGTGGCGCCGAAACTGTTGTCGCGCTTTTGCCTTTGCCGAAGACGTACATGAATCCGTCACTGCCAGCCATTGTTAGGTAGCCGTCAGCTATTGGACCTAAATTTGTGGTGTGTTTAGATGAAGCCCCGGCTATCCCCACTTTCCATAGGCCTTCGCCGGTGGTCGCGTCGATGCAGTGGAGTTGCCACCCTCTGGTGATGGGTACAGTGGCTGAGTGCTCAGTATTGTATATGTAGTATTTTCCGTCAGCAATTGCGCCACCAACGTTCGTGGAATACGTGGTTAGGCCATCCGGGTCAACGTATGGAGTTTCATACGGAGCTGCTGCTGGTGGTGTGTATTTCCATGCTATAGTCCCATCGTCCCAATTGAAGGCGTAGATGCCTGTGTAGGCATTTCGGTAGAGTAAGCCGTAAGCTGATAGTGCATTGTAACCGCCGTAGCCAGGGTAATCCCAAGGATAGTCAAACTCCTCGCTTTTCCATGCTAAGGATCCTGTATTCAGGTTAAAGGCGATGTAATACCCATTCTCTGTCAATATGGCGATTTTTCCGTGGTCAGCATAACAGGTGTTTGTGCTGAATACCCACTCGTCAATTGCTATGTCCCATAGCTCTGTGCCTGTCGTTAGGCTCGCTGCCCTTATGCGTGTTTTGTTAGGGGCTCCCCCTACATAGCTTTTCGATATGGAAACAGCTACGCCCGCATTGTAATCGGTGGTGCCTGGTAAGCTGCTCCACGGCCATGTTATGTTGCCTTCTACCCTGCCAGCAAAGTTGCCACTGCCCCCTTGTGTAGTCCAGTTGATCAGGCGATACCTGTCGGGAGCTGCAGCAGGACCAAGATCCTGCACGCTTAAGACGTAACCGTTCCTGTAGTAGGTGCCATCCATGGCAGTTACGTTCACGGTTATAGCTCCGGTCCATGGATCCCACTTGTACAGCCTCCCACCGGCTATTCTCAACAGATTTATGGCGGTTACGTGTTCGTGTGTTCCGGTAACTGCGCCGCCGGGTAGAAGACCCGTGTCAAAGTATTCAATGGCGGTGGGTACTAAAGCACCGGTCACTGGAATAAACCCGAATAGCAGGTAACTATATGTCGCTGCTGGGTATTCCCAATATATTTCTCCGGTGCGTATGTCGTAGCACTTCCAATACGTTACCGCGCTCGACCCGGTTCCAGGTTTGCTATAGCTATGATACGCTCTTCCCGCATAGACTATCTCGGGATGACGCCCCGAGCCGCCACTACTGAAAATGCCTGTGTTGGTGATTTCGACACCGAAGTCCCCTCCGAGGATGCCTGCTATAGTATATTGTTCTTTCCATGCTACGTGAGGAGATTCTGGCGCTTGAACCCATGGAGTGAAGTGCCCGCGAGCACCGCCGAAAAAGCCTGCTGCTGTTCCAGCGGGGGCGTCGTGTCCACCCCAGTATGGGTTCGTGTCAGGGTAGAGTTCGTCCCACAGTGCGCCTCCTCCTGGGCCATGCCACGGATAGTTTCCTATATACGGCCACCATTCTCTGTACTCGTAGGGTACTGGTCGCGTCCAGTAGTCGGTTGGAAGCGGCATTTCAGGCCAAGAAAGCACCATATCTTCCTGCACAGTAATTGTCATCTCTGGAGAAGACGAAGGCTGGTAATAGACTGATTCGCCATAGTTGCTACCCCCTGAGGGGGCGGTTACAATATCTCCTAGAACGTACCGCCCTGCTGGGAAAAACATTCCAGGGAATTCATATTTGAACTTCCACGTGCCAACCTTGTCAACTACCCATTCAAACCATGTTGTTCCGTCTGCAACATAAGAGTCCTGTGTAACGACATCTGTGTCGCCATCGGGATCTGTGATTGTCACCTTTTGGTCCAAGAATTTCTTGTTTGCATTGGGTGCAGGTATCACCCAAGTGTTAACCAAGATCATCTGGCCAACGCCTACGACTGCAGGTCTGATGCTTACGTAGGCTGTTGTCTTAACTGTAAAATCAGGAACATCGCCAGCTTGTAGGGGTCCACTGTATGGTTGTTCAGCAGCAAGTTGAGCATGAACTGGCACATATAGCGTCACCATAACCGAAGTCATTAGCAGAATTAAAGCGATTGCAGCTATGTTGGTCTTTGATATTTTTCTCATTTTCTTTTTCCTTCCTCAATTCTTTGAGGCACGTACACATTATTTTGCTTGTTTAAGTATGTTTTGCTTATAATGTATACTCTGTGCATGTTCCTAATTCACGGACGCAGTAGCAGAGAATCCAAAATATTTAATTGTCTAGGATTCAAAGCTCTTAAGATTCTGGTGATGTCTTGTTATGAGAGAAAGAAGTGAGATTCTTATCGTCGGAGCGGGTGTGGTAGGTTCTGCTCTTGCAAGGGAGTTTTCGAAGTACGAGTTAAAAACCGTGTTAGTGGAGAAGGAGGGTGATGTATGTTGTGGGGTGAGTAAAGGAAACAGCGGGGTTCTTCACACCGGTCTTTATTACGAAAAAGGAAGTTTGAAAGCTAGGTTGTGTGTCGAAGGTAGATTGATGTTTCCAAAGCTGGCGGAGCAGCTTGGTGTTCCATACGTATTTTGTGGAAAGCATGTGATCGCAAAGACGGAGGAGGAAATCAAGGATTTAGAGCGGTTGAGAGATGTAGGTGAAGCTAATGGGGTTCAGGGATTAACTATTGTTTCTAGCGAAGAGCTGAATAAGCGAGAGCCTAACGTGGATGCCTCAGCAGCTTTATATTCTCCTGTTGCAGGGATTGTTTCTCCCTATCTTTTCACGATTGCCCTAGCTGAAAACGCATTAAAAAACGGTGTGAAAGTATTTCTCAACACCCAGGTTCAAGATATTGAACAGGTCAACGACGGTTTTAAAATAACCACAAATCAAGGAGATTTTTTTTCGAATATCGTGATAAATAGTGGTGGTCTCTACGCCGACAGAATTGCTGCTATGGTTGATCTCGACAATTATTTGCTTTATCCATGTCGAGGCGAGTATTTAGTCCTTGACAAGAGTTGTCGAGGATTGATTAACGGGATGGTTTACCCGGTTCCGCCAAGAATTGCGGGAGTCCTTGGTGTTCACCTCACCCCCACTATTGAAGGAAACCTGTTGATCGGTCCAAGTGCAGAGTTTACAGATGAACGGGAGGATACTCGTACAACCAGAGAGCAAATCCTTCAGTTGATGAATGGTGCAAAGGATCTACTTCCCAATATTCCCTTTGATACAGTTATTTACGCCTTTTCTGGGATTCGACCGAAGATCACCCCTCCTGACGAGAAAGAAGCCCGCGACTTTATCATTAAAGAGGATCTCGAAGGCTTCATCAACCTAATCGGAATTGAGTCACCTGGCCTCACAGCTGCTCCTGCAATTGCAAAAATGGTTGTACAAATGATTAAGGAAAAGATGGAAATGAAGAAAAAAGGTAACTTCAATCCTAGACGGAGAGGAACTGTTAGTTTTCATCTTTTGACTCCGGAAAAGCAATTCTCTCTGGTGAATGAGGATTCCGCCTATGGCGAGATTGTTTGTCGATGTGAACATGTGACAAAACGAGAGATCTCAACCGCTTTAGCCAATCCTTTAGGTGTTAGGACGATCGCTTCTTTGAAGTATCGCACCCGAGCTGGCATGGGGCGATGTCATGGCGGTTTCTGTCTTCCTAAGATAGTGGAAATACTTGAAAAGGAGTTTAGCATGGCTGCTGAAGAGATGTTTTTGAAGAACAAGGATTCTCCACTGTTTGTTGGAAGAACTAAGGACCTAAGGAAAAATGGTGAATAACATGTTTTCTCGGGATGTGGATTTGGTAGTGATCGGCGGTGGTCCAGCTGGTCTCGCTGCCGCAGTTAGTGCAAGAAGTGAGGGCGTCAAGGACCTCCTTGTTGTAGAAAGGAATGGCTGGTTGGGCGGGATTCTCCCACAATGTATCCATGATGGTTTTGGCTTAGAACTCTACAATGAATCTCTAACAGGCCCAGAATATGCACAAAAATACATAGACGAAGTAGAGAGACTTGAAATTCCATGCATGATTAACAGTATGGTGTTACAGCTCACACCTGAGAAGGAGGTGATTGTGGCAAGTCCGAAGGGCCTTTTCATTTTTCATGCCAAATCAATCATACTCGCGATGGGGTGCCGTGAGCGAACCCGGGGACAACTTCTTATCCCTGGAAGCCGCCCTGCTGGGGTATACACCGCTGGTGTTGCTCAGAA
>CAYFWY010000118.1:4677-5895 GCA_964346895.1 uncultured Candidatus Bathyarchaeia archaeon
GCTATCGCGGGAACAGAGCAGAGAATTCCTTGTGACACCCTCCTCCTTTCTGTCGGGTTAATCCCAGAAAATGAGCTTTCTAAGACGTGTGACGTGAAGCTCAATCCAATTACTGGGGGGGCTGTTGTTAATGAAGATCTTGAAACAAGTCTTCAAGGAGTCTTTGCATGTGGAAACGTTCTACATGTCCATGATATTGTAGATTACGTCACTCTCGAGGCGGAAAAAGCAGGGAAAAGCGTCGCAAATTACATTCTGGGGAAACGAAAAAAGGTGGAAAGAATCCCGATAGAAACAGGAAACGGCATAAGATATGTTCTTCCCAATTATACCCGCAGAGATGTTGATTTAGAGTTGCTGATGCGAGTAACAAATCCACAAAAAGCCGTATCCATTGGAATTTTTGATAAAGAAAAATTAGTTAAAAAGAAAAAATTCTTAAAGGTTCATCCAGCAGAAATGATAAAAATTATACTTAAAAGAAGCGAAACCAAAAACCTCCAGACATTAAGAGTAGAGGTCTTACAAAAATGAAGAAAGAGCTGATCTGTATCATCTGTCCCCTAGGATGCAATCTATTTGTTAATTATTCCCTTAAGAGCATACAAAATGTTGAGGGGAACCAATGCAAACTCGGTCTTGAATACGCAGAAAAAGAGATTTTCAATCCTGAGAGAACCCTGACGACAACGGTAAGAGTGAAACATGGTCATCTGCCTTTGGTGAGCGTCAAAAGCGAAAAGCCCCTTCCAAAGGAACATCTATTTGAGGCTATGAACTTGCTGGCAAAGATTGAGGTGGAGGCGCCTATCAGAATTGGAGACAAAATCATTGCAAACCTATTCAACACTGGTGTCGATATCGTAGCAACTAAGAAGATAGAGAAAACCCTCCCAAATAACCTGGAAACACCAAAAACTTTGACCTTATGAAAGCATACCAAAAAACCTAGAAGAAGAAAAGAAACATGAAGTCGATTCGAGTGTGGACGTTAATGCGACACAGATGCTCGCGCTATTACGGTAAACGAAGCTGAAAAAAGCATTATTATTCTTAGCTCCAGTATAACCATTTTAGAACGGCCTCAAATGCGCGCGCGTCGGCGAATGTGTCCCATATCAAACATCCGTTGCATGCATGTAAATGTCAAGACGCGGGCACTATTTCTCTGGTGTTGTACTCTCTGAGATATTTCAGGTGATCTTCATCGTATGGATA
>CAYFWY010000119.1:0-5887 GCA_964346895.1 uncultured Candidatus Bathyarchaeia archaeon
AAAGCCGATTATAAAATTTGCGGACGCACATGAAATTGCACTTTGGATAAAACCGCGTGCGCATGTTACTGTGAAGTAACAGTCACATACCCTTAAATAGCGGATTTCTCGAAGAAAATTGTCGGTGATGGGAGCCCAGGTAAACCAAATCTGCTTTTCCGCATTTTCTGTCTTCTCTTTCCTTTGAGGCCTTAGATATGCCTCCCATCACTCTTGACATAAAGCGCGCGCAGAAAACAAAAATGAAAGGAAAAATCGAAGTAATCCGCGCAAAAAGACCCAACGGAACAGTTGAAACCTTGTTAATTGAAAGACTTGGCGAAAAAGTTGCAATTCTAAAAAAAGAGCGCGTGCGCGCGCATATCATTAAGAATTGAAACCTACAGTGTAAAATATATTAAAACAAACACTAGATGAAAGACTACAGTAACACACCACTTCACATACGGGCATAGAAAGGCGAAGTCACGTAATGCAAAATCAGAGATTTATTTGAAGGGAGTTCTCCCGATTAACGCACTACGCAACTCCGCCATAAGGAAATTAGGCAGCTAGCCGATTAAAAATCTTGCGAACGCACATCGTGGCCGCACGTGCGCGGATTATCCGATCTCTTTGACGCCACAAAAGATTGGATGAAAAGGCATGGATGCAATAATTCAATAATCCAGAAACCGGAATTCAAAAAATTCTACAAGAAAAAATTGTAACGGAGTTTCCAAGTATTGAAGTATTGAGTTGGGAAGGAGAGCGTCTCTTTGCTTTTGGTTATGGGCCAAAATGAACATTTCCTGAATATAGATAGTGCGCGCGGCTCGCTAACGCGAAATAATTGGTAACAAAAAAAGGGAGAGAGAAGGCACGCGCGCACCTGGCTCATCTGTATGTTTTTATCCCTTCTCTATTAGCTCCTTCGTCTTGTTCACATAGTAGTCGGAACTCTTCTCCAAGGCTTTGCGGAACTTCAGCTTGTCTATGAGCTTGCCCAGCAGGGAATAGGGTAGTTCATATTCTACTATCGCTGTCCACCTGGTTCCCCCATCCGTGGGTTCAAACGTGTCCGTCATTATCATCTTCTTCATTGCACCGCCCTTCTGTTGATTAACGACTTTCTCGTTCTCCACGAACTCCGTGGTTTCGACTTCGACTTCCAACACTTGGTCCCCGATCTTAGTCCTCACCTTGACTGTGGACCCGACTCTTGGGGGGCCTTCATCCCGACTCAGAACCTCCATCTCCACTTCGGGGGGTTGTGTCTTGATAAAGTTGTCGAAATCATTCACGAAGGCAAAGACCTTCTCCACTGGCGCCTCAATCACAATCGACCTCTCAATCTTGGTCAAGCAATGACCTCCGAGAAATTGTTAGATTTTGTTTTTACTTAAGACTTTTGTAAGCTTACCCAATTTTTTCAATTTGATGTTGACAACTAGTTTTGCGCGCGCGGACACTTATACAACCTATTTCGCCACATTCAAACCATGAAATATCTGGATTTCCAATAAAGAATGAAAATACATATTTTATATATTTATTTACAATTTCTGTTAGTAATTCAGAAGTATAAAATATAGAGTAGATTCTAACCACGGACTGAATCCGAGTTCGTTTCTAACAAAAAAGGCCGTGTCAACTCATGGAAATAATGGAGGAAAAACTCGAAGAGGCGAGCGCGCCAGTCCGTCCATACGATGAGGATCCCCGCGTATTGAACCTTCTGAGAAAAAACCGGGAGCCGCTAGAGTCTCTCAAGATTATAGAGAACACGTTCCTCAAATTTGGGCTTTCAAGAAATGAAATTAGAGTCTATATTTATCTTGCAAGATCTGGGATGCGTAAGGCACGCGAGATTTCAGATGCCCTTTCTCTTCATAGAACAGAAACGTATAGAATTCTACGGGATCTGGGAAAGAGGGGTCTCACATCTTCTGTTCTAGAGAAACCCTTGAAATTTATAGCTGCTCCTTTGGAAGAAGCAATTGAAATACTCATTAAAGCCCAAAAACTAAAGATACAACTTCTGGAAAAGAAGAAGCAAAATCTCATCGACATCTGGTTTTCTATTCCTCAACAGAAGATAGAACCTCAAAACAAAGAGATTTTTCAAATATTAGAAGGGGAAGAACCGATTATTATAAAAGCCAACGAAATCCTCGAAAGAACTAAAGAGGAAATTTATGTTCTTGCTCCAGATTTGGATCTCCTGCGCTTCTATCATTCCGGTTTCACAGACAACTTGGAGAAAATATCCAAGAAAAACGTGAAAGTTCTCCTTCTAACCACTGATTCACCGAAAAGCCGTTTTATCGTTGAAAAAATGAAATTAACTGGCATAAAGCACCTATTTTCAAATGTTGACAATCTTCCAGCTTTCATAATATCGGACCAAGAACAGCTTCTTTTTTCCATAAAAAATGGCAATGACACACAAGATCAAAGAATGCGAAAAAAGAAGGAGAGGATTTTCCTCTGGACAAATTATGATGCCTTTATTAAAGCCTTGAAAACGCTTTTCTTGGAGTTATGGAGATCGAAAACAGTGCCATCAGAAGCTGGGATATTTCGAGAAACTGAAACTGTGAGGTAACAATCTAGCCGAAATTCACGCGCGCACAAACTAGAAGGAAGAAAAACCGCATACCGAATGGACTTTTGACATCTGGGTAAATCTAAAAGAATAATGAAGAATTATATCTGCAATTTTGGTAACCGTGATCGGAACCAGGGGCTTCAAATATCCTAAAAAAAGGAAGCAGAAAAAAGAATGTTTATAAAGTTCATCATTCCTTTGCGAGGCGTCTACATTACTTTCAATTGTTTAACTTGGTTTCAAAGTATGAGCCAATTTGTATGTAACATTTCGTTATGCACAAAGGATAATCGAAAGTTGAGGTGGATTTGTTTCAACAGCAGAATCGAAGTAGCATAGCCCCGAACAGCAGCGATGCAAATCTTCAAAGTGAAGATTACTAAAAACTTTGATGGGCGCCTAAAGAAAAAGGAAGGCGCTCCCATCACTCTTCTGATTCTTCGGGTTCTTCATGGGCTTCAGTCTTTGGAGCGGGTTCCTGTCCTTGCTGAAGTTTTCTGTTTGGGAAGGTAGATACTGTGTAGGCGTCGACGACTCCTGAGACGCCAGTTATTTTTTTCTGTATGAAGTCTACGGCTTTGTTTGGGTTTTCAGCGTTGAACCACATGGCTACGTCCCAGGTTCCGAAGATGTTCATTAGATATTGTAGGTTTACTCCTGGACTAGGATTCTCTGGAAGGTCTCTCAAAGATTTTATCGCTTTGACTATTTTCCCTTGGTCAAGTTTCAGTAGGACCAGATATTCTGTCATGCAACTTCCACCTCCGATTCGAATTTTCAACTATGCTGAATCATGTTTAATAAAATCTTTTAACTCTTGTGAATTACCAATAATGATTCTAAAGGCGTGTTAACAGTTTTTATATCCAACAAACGAAAGTCGCCACTATACTCGAAGCTTCAAGAATAGACAGGCATGCAACAATCAAGTAAATGCCAAAACCAGTCATTTGATTCATCGAGTCTGGTTCTGTCCAAAACCAAATTGCAACACCGTTACAATCAATTACAGCTATGGTCAATGCACACGTACGCATCAATATTATGAGAAGTAATTAACTTGAAGTCTTGCGCTGTCAACCAAAAACGTGTTGACTCCAGGTTGACGGTGAGATAAAAAGTAAATTTCGGCTCCGTCAATTTGTGCCCAACTGTTAATTTGTGTTGTCGCAGTCCAATTTACCCAATTCCATGTGGTGGGTAATTCTCTAAGGCCCAAGGATGCCCATATGGATCCATTCCAAATGAAGACTTCAAGGTTGTCACCTGCGCTACTTTGTTTAGCGTAGAGTTGAACTGTAACATTCTCTATTGTCTCCACAGATTTCCCCGAGTCTGCAAAACCAAAATTTCCTGCTTCCTTATTCGTTGCTTTTACAGACAGGTAATTTATGTCATAGTCGATGGCGTCAAGATAAGGATATGTTCCAAACCTCTTCCAGTCAGTCCTCGTCATATCATCAGTGTTGACATAAAGCCACATTGAACCTCTAACTGGTGTAATTACAACGGTTGCTGTGTACGATATCAGAGAAGATGCGATTGTGGGACACAACATAAAAAGAAATATGGAGAGGAACATAGCGATTTTTGTTCTTCTTCTTTTTTTTCGTTTTCTATTAGAGGCTCTCTTTTTTTTCTTTTCTTTGACCTCTTCACAAAACGGCGCATTCGCTTCAACTATTATCTGTCTTTTCCTAGAGATACTTCTAAAAACCAAAAAGTCGTTGATAATCATTGCACCGATAATCATTGCAGCAAATCCTCCATATCCACATACGTAGCGGGCGTAATTTCCCAACAGGTAGATAAGGTCTGTTCGCTCAACCCAGTGGAATAGAGCCAAATTACTCGCTAAAAGACCAACAACTAACGTAATCAATCCTAGAACAAGCTTTATTCTTAGTTGTAGGCTTTTGGTCGTCACTTTCTCTCGCTCAAAGAGGTTTTGGTTTTCTAGAACGAATTCTGCGGCAATGGCGTGTACTGGAAGGTCACTGCTATCTGAGTTGTCTCATCGGTGAGGTCATATGAGTAAACTACTTCCAACAAGTAGTATGTTGTTTCCAATGTACCTTGATGGATGTAACCAAAGTCTCCAGGTGCTAAACCATCTATGTAGGATTTGGTGCTCGATCCCGTAGCAGCATCGTATAAAGTTTCATCATCCCAAGCCAACCCATTCCAATATTTCACTGTAATTTCAAACTTTGAAAACTTGCTACTGTTAACTGCAGACGTAAGCTCAATCCTGACTGCACAAACCTTGTCCGCGTCTGTTGCAACTTTGAAGGCATAGGTACCCGTATCACTTGCGTTAAATGTTGGCTCCAAAGAACCGGCTGGGCTGCCTAAGCCCGGAAGATACCTCGTTTCATTTACATCGTTCGCGTAGACTGTCCAAGAAGCTGATGTAGCTCCCACCGTGAATTGCTGTGTTGGAGTTATAGTCACACTTGCCGTGTAAGTCACCAAAGCCAAGGCAATCAATGTCAAAAAAACAAGACTTAGAAAGCCCTTTACTCCAAGCACTACCCCAACTTTTTTGATTAGATTCATTTTCTGTCCCTTCTATTTGAAATACATGCATTCATTCGTTCAGACTTCAAATAGAAGCAGTTAAATAATTTCAGAATTTACAATCATTATCTAGAATCCATCTAGAGTACAAAATCTTTTGATTATATTATCGCAGGAATCCTTGAAATTCTCAAAGATTTTTGCTACATATTCTCAAATCATAATTCTTATTATAGGTTTGCAATCCAAACGGAGAACATGGATAGGTAATAGCTAGATCAAAGGGTTAGGACATCACATGCTTGCGCGATCTTCAAGGATTTTGAGAATCCAAAAGCTACATTTCTTCGTTGGGCTAGCGATTTCACTAGTCTTCACTTCACTCATGGCGTTTAACGGGTTCAGCTTCTGGATTTGGCAGGCGAGCATGATAGATAGGCTCCTTTCCTTTGCTGGAGTATCTCACAAGCTCTTCATTTCGAGTGGACTGACTAAAGGTCCAACAATCGAGATGCCCATCAACTTCAACCCTATCCCATTGACAACACTAATTGCTCTACTAATCGTTTTCGCATCGGTAACCATTATCGTAAACATATTCCGGAGGATACCTCCCCCTGTCAAAACTATTTCGTTTGTCGTATCAATTCTCGCGATCTTAACCCTTCTGTGGCAAACAACAGTCTCTCCAACCTCCTCATACAACCTGCACTGGGTCACCCTTGATTGGTCATGCTCTGGAGTAATTACCCTCTCTCTCATAACACTGATCTACGT
>CAYFWY010000120.1:0-5874 GCA_964346895.1 uncultured Candidatus Bathyarchaeia archaeon
TGGGAACGAGTCAAATGCGGGTGAAAACGTCAAGAGGGCGAGGTCGACCCCGTGGTAAATATCGTTCGTCTGCTGATTTTAGGCTTCTTGAGTATCTTGTTCTGATTTCAATGAAGTATGGAATCGATTCGGAAAAGTTTTTTGACAGCTTCGTTGAAGCTTGGAAACGCCAACAATCTACATGCGAAAGCCTTTTGATCGAATGCCGCAAGAAAACACGAGATAATGCAGTATTTCTCATAACCAACGGTTTCAGAGTGGTCGCCCAATTCCCCATACCCAAACACATCCTCGAAGAAACCAGTCCACTCAAAATGTTTGCCCTCACAAGGGCGCTAAGGAGAAAAATAGTCAAGAGGATTAAAGTTAAACACCCACGGATCGGAGATTTGAAGTCTGGAATGAAACGAATTGACTTAAGAGCAAGGATTCTTGAAATCCCGAGGCCTAGAAACGTCATCACCAAGTTTGGAAATTTTGCCACGGTAACGAACGCAAGCATCGCAGATGAAACTGGAGTAATCCAACTACCATTGTGGAACCAACAAATAGATGCAGTTTCTGAGGGAGACATTATACAAGTTGAGAACGCACGTGTTGTAAAATTCAGAGGCAAACGCCAGCTGAAGGTCGGCAGAGGTGGACAATTGAGTGTCATCGAAAAAAGATGACTTTTTTATCCGGGTTGCTTGGATAAAAATGAGAAACTTCTGGAACCATTAATCATGTGCGCGCAAGGCTGGTTGTCCTGTGGTGATCGTTAAATAACTGTGTTATTGTTCTCTTTTTATTTTATTTGTTAGTAGAGGTTGCAAAATTAGTTGTATCTTGTTTTCATGTGTCCCAGATGCGGGTCGTTGAGGTATGCGAGGAAAGGTCAGAAGACAGCTCTGTGCTTCAAATGTGGCTACCGAATGATCGTTGACCCATTCAAAATCCGGATATTGTTCAAAACGGCGAAAATTGAAGAAGCCAGAGCAGCCTTGAAGAAACACAAAATGAAGCGCGGAAAGAAACGGTCAATACCGGCACGCGCGAGGTGGAAATCCTGGCGCGCCCGCAAAATACATCACGACTAAAACCTTTACTTGGGAAGAGAATTCTTTATGAGAAAAGATTTTTAGCGACCAACACCTGTAAAGGATGAAAGTCTTTTAATCTGAGGAAACCGTTTGTCTGCGTTCAGAAGAAAAATAGCCTACGATCGAATTATCACCAGATTCTCCCCTGAGGGGCGCCTGTTCCAGGTGGAGTATGCCCTTGAGACCGTAAAGCGCGGAGCAACCATAACAGGATTAGTCTGCTCTGAAGGTGTAGTGTTGGGAGCTGAGGAACCCATCAGAGATGAGTTGCAGGATCCGAGACCATCTTGGAAGATCTATAGGGTAGACGAACACGTTGGAGCGACCATCGCTGGACTGGGACCTGACTCCCGTGTTCTCATCGACCAGGCGAGAGCCTACGCCCAAAGCAACCGATTGATGTACGACGAACCTGTCGACATCGAGGTCCTGACTAAGCGCATTGGGGACATAAAACAACTGTACACCCAACGCATAGGGGTGAGACCCTTCGGGGTCTCGTTGATCATTGGGGGAGTAGACAAGATTGGAAACAGGGTGTTTAAGACACATCCCAGCGGCTCTTACCGGAGCTACAAAGCTGTTGCAGAAGGCATTGGAAGAGAGATAGTGGAAGGTGCCCTGAAGGAAGAGTATAAAAGCTATATGACGGTTGACGAGGCCGCCATGCTAACTGCAAAATGTCTGATGAACGACCTTGAAGCCAGAAAAGAAGAGGCAAGGATTAGAATAGCAGTTGTTCCGGCGGAAACCAAGAGGTTCACAGTGTTAACCGGGGTGGAGTTAGACAAATACAAGAAAGCCGGAGAAAAAGTCGACAAAAATGAGTGAAGTCGCTCAAATGTACGCGATAGTCGTCTTTTGAGATGTGGAAAGCAAGTACCGTTCTTAAGGTCCTTCTTGCGCTGCGATCTACGGGGTAATCAACATTAGGTGCGCGTGCAAAAAAAGACTTATTTGTGTATACAATTACAATTCGCATACACTAATACTAAGGTAACGTTTAAAAATGATTAGAAGATAATTTGAAAGGATAGGGAGAGGTAGAATGTTATACGACACTTATCACTCTCCTATCTCTTCCTGCCTTCATGACACGCGCGCATGTAAAAAATTTGATTATCAGGTACCTGAAAGTAGAAGGGTGTAGCGGTTAATGGTGGTCTATGGGCAACGTTTAACAGTTGTAGTCTCTTACTAAGAGAAAAATACGTGCCATAAGTGAATGTGATCACTTTTTTGACATCAGCCCTTATATGTTTAGGAGGAAATGCAAATAACGGAAATCAAGATTGGAGATGAAATGAAGATTCCAGCGGACCTGAAGTTTCATCCAGAACACGGACACTCTGGCAAAGTCGTGTGGATAAGTGAAGACATAAAAACTGTAGCAATAAAATGTAAAAAGCGACACGACCGTAAAAAAGTTGTTTTTATGGTGAATACCAATTCCAAGGAATGAGTTATGCGGTTCTTTTGCCTGCATAGATTGAGTTTAGACATGGTTACCTAGAAGGTCCGTTGGAGATTTTGGCTAACCGATTATCCGTTCATTCGACATGGAAAACGTTTTATGATTAACCATCCGTAACCTTGTAAATGGGTAGTTTTATGGCCAAATGTCCTAGGTGTGGAATGGAAGTAGCTACTCCTAGAAAGAGTTGGAAGATGGCTGGTAGACCAGACAAGAGTGGAAAGAGAACAGAGCTTACTATAGGTCTCTTCGACCATTGTGGAAAAACTTTCAGAGCTGTACTAGCAAAGAGAAAAATCTGATCCAGAAATCATTACCTCCTACCGTTTTTCTAAACTCCTCTAACGTTTCGAATAGAAAGAAATGCATACATTAATACAGCAACACCGGGAACTTGTGTGCTTCCTCAACTATTTGGAGAGCACTATTTACTTCACTGAAGTATTTGAGCACCATCAAACCTCTTTCGGTAATGGCATAAACAGCTCTTATTCTATGTCTTTTCTTGTGCAATGCTTGTTCTTCAACAAGTTTGTGATGGATTAAAAAGTCCAAGTATTGTTTCAGGCTAACACAGTTTACGTTAGCCTTGTACATGATGTGAGTCAACTTCAACGGTCCATGACGAGCTAGAGCTTTAAGGATGTCAACATGTATTTCGAGCTTTGACCTTCGACCACGCAAAACCTAAAAACCTCTCTACTTTCCGTTTGTGGTCTCCATATAAAGCAGTTAAGAATCTCTACTAAGAATCCAACTAACAATTTCTCCATCGTTATTCTACTTAAAGAGTGTCTATAAGCATCAGTTTCATCTTTCTCTGATGTCAATCATTAGACAAAGGTCTAGGCCTTCGCCTCCAGTTGTCCTAACCTTTCTAGGGTTTTGTCTACTTCTGCTTGTATTTTCTTAATCCTTTCCTCAACTTTGCTCTTTTCTGTAGCTGAAGAATGTTTCTTTCTCTTCCGTCTTTTCTGCCTCTTCTCCTTTTTCTCTTTGGATGAGGGAGTAGAAACAGATTCCACGCCAAGTTGAGCTTTCAGTTCCCCTATTTTCTTGTTCAAGTCGTCGAAATGCTTGTTGAACAGCCCAATGAGGTCGGCTTGAATACATTCTAATTCGTATAGTGCCACCAAGGATTGATCGTGCTGAATGGTGTTTTTAACCCGGACCATCCGCTCTTTGTATCCACTCAATAGGTCTTCTAGTTCATTTTTGCTTATCTTCCCGTCTGTTTCGGCCTCGTAGAGGCATCGAATGGCGTGGCTGAGGATCTCCCTCTCCACTTCCATCATTCTGAGATTGTCTTGAGCGACTTTGATGTCTGAAGCTGCTATGCTGTGCTCTACGTTGAGGGGCCACAGATATGCGTTTCCCGTTCTTGCTTTTAATTCAACCTTAGGAGGATCGTTTTCCCTTCTTAGGGTAGATCCTATTTTACTGAATAACCTTTTCCACATCTTCAAAAGCCATACGACTAGATCGTTAAGACCTCTCTTAACGATCTAACAGTACGCAGAGACCTCTCATTATTGTATTTAATACGCTGAAAACATTGAGGTATATGTTTATCTCATATCTTTCCACCGAGCATGTTGACTTTTTAATCTTTAGATACAAAAATAAGTTGAAAACGGCATTTTAGTAAACAAAATATTGTAGGCAGACACCTTTGAGGTTTACCAAAAATTAGAAATCTCCGTGACCATTAGGCTTGTGCAAAAGATACTTGTTAGATTTTATCTTTGGCATATTTCACAGTAGTAGCTGCTTCTGCTGTAGGTCTTCACCTTTTGGATCTGCGATTCGCATCTAGGGCAGTTTTCCCCTTCGCATGTAAGAATCTAAACCTCAAAATACTGCTGGCACAAAAGGGATTGGATCGGGGGCAACTGATGCATGCATGAGTCTGTTTACACAACGACAATTACAGTGAGGTCATTGACGTTGGTACCGGTGGGACCTGTGAAAACGAGATCATTTAATTTTGAAAAGAATTCATAAGAATCATTGTTTGTCAAAAAATCTTTGGCATCCAATCCCTTATCGTAGGCACGCTTTGAGGTTTGACCATCTGCTATAGCTCCCGCTGCATCTGTTGGTCCGTCAATCCCGTCTGTGCCGATTGATGCAATAGCGACGCCCTTAAGTCCTTCAGTTCTCAAAGACGAGCTGAGCACGAGCTCTTGATTCCGTCCACCCCTTCCAGGACCTGTTACTATAACAGTAGTCTCTCCTCCAGCAATCAAGACGGCTGGCTTTGGAACAGGGTTGTTGGAAGACAAGATTTCTTTCATGATGCCTGCGAAGGTGATTCCAACGTGTCTCGCTTCTCCCTCAACCATGGAAGACAAAAGAAGCGAGTTGAAGCCTAGATCCTTCGCTTTTTGGCAAGCAGCTAGTGCCACGGAACGATTATTTCCAATAATAACATTATGTGTTTTGCAAAAAACTTTGTCGCCAGGCTTCGGGGTCTCCGGTATCTCTCCTCTTAAACCAGCTTCCAGGCGTTCTCTAATTGTTTTGAAAAGGGGATTTTTCCATAAATTGTACTTCTCTAGGATTGAGATTGCGTCACTGAAGGTGGTTTTGTCTGGCGCGGTGGGGCCCGATGCTATAGTATCCAAGGAGTCTCCAACAACATCTGAAAGAATAAGGCTGATCAAAGTGGCTGGATACGATGCTTCAGCAAGCTGGCCGCCCTTTAGCCCTGACAAGTGCTTCCTAACTGAATTAATTTCGTGGATTGTGGCTCCGCACTTCAGAAGCGATTCCGTTAAGTTTTGTTTATCTTTTAGTGTGGTACCCGTTGCTGGAAGGGGCATTAGAGCTGATCCCCCTCCTGAAATAAGGCAAATAATAAGATCCTTTTCCTTCGCCCTATAGGCAAGTTCGATGATTTTTCTTGCTCCTTCCACACCTTTCTTGTCTGGAATGGGGTGCTGTACTTCGTTCAAAAAGATTTTGCGAGTTTTAAACCTTAATTCTTCTGTCCGCAAAACGTTAACGAAGCCTTCCGTTAGTTTATCACCCATGATCTCTTCCAGAGCCTCTGCCATGGCTCCGCTGGCCTTCCCGCCTCCCACAACAAAGATCCGCTGAAACTCATCTAGGGCAAAGGTCAAATTGTCGACGTTAAGGGTGTTCCCTAAACTATGGACGTGGTTCCTAATGGCATTTCTAGGATCTGCGGAGTTTAAAGCGACCCTCAGAATTCTTACAGCAGCTTCTCTTGCCTTCCTATCCTCATCAAAAACAGCATTCTCTAACAATTCTTTCTCGTTAATAATCTTAATAATCCTATAAACCACCATAAGA
>CAYFWY010000121.1:0-2538 GCA_964346895.1 uncultured Candidatus Bathyarchaeia archaeon
TCAGATATATAAATGGAGGTGCGCGCGCTTGAAATGGAGCGTGAGAATTGATTCTATTCTGGTTATTACAGTATTTAGAATCAATTTGTCCTTACTCAATAAGGTTTCTGAGGTTATAATATCCCCTTTTTTGCTTCTTTTGTGCGTTCGAGGGCATAGTCACGCAGCGTTTGAGTTGAAAATCAGTTCTATGCTTACAACAAATAGTTTTATATTAAATTACAGCCTACGTTTAAGTGCTTTAGTGATTCTTTATGGCGTCAGAAATTAACAAGAAATTACTAGGGATTGTGCAAACCCACGCATTCCAACGACTGACTTACGCCCAGCAGGAAACAACCAACCTGTACGTCGACATGCATATATACAAAGCTGACGAGGTAATAGGTCCCAAATTTCAGAAGATCACTGCGTCAAAGCCTAGCATACTAGTCTTTGCGGACGATGAACCGCGGGCTAACTTTGGACACACCTGCCGCTATCTTATGTATGATAGCAAAACTGGCAACTTCCTGCATGAAAAGCGGGCGCGTTTTCCCCCAGTAGCGAAAGCGAAACAAGCGATGATTCTAAAACCATTCCATGAGCCTGTGCGTATGGTAGAAAATCCAAACCTGTTTAAACCCTATTTTCCACTCTGGCGATGTCCAATCATTATCCCAAAGGGCGCACGGTATGCCATACTTTTTTCAGGCATGTCAAACAGACGCCACCTAAACGACATGGAGTTCCTTTACCGAACACTGATCGATATCTATGCGTTTGATCCCGCCAACATTTATGTCCTAAACTATGATGGATCTTTGAATACTCAGGATGGTGTACAAACAATTTGGCCTGGCGACGGCACAGCTTACCGCATCTCCGTGACCGGTGCAGGTAATCAAGCAGGATTCGAAGCGGCAATCGATGACTTGAAAGCCAAGATTAAATCTCTATACACGTTGTTGATTCACTGCAACAACCATGGAGACTCTGACACCCCAGACGGGGGAATCACATGGGTGCCTAACACAGCCTTCCTGTGCACGTATCCAAATTGGGGAAATTACTACCACACAGACTTTTCAAACAAACTCGCAGAATTACCAAAGTTCCGACAACTGATCGTCATGCTCGAACAGTGTCACTCGGGAGGATTCAACGCGTCAATTCTGTCTAAGAGTCCAGCAGATGCAACTAGCGTAGCATCGGCAGCTACAGAATTCAAAAACTCATACGTAACCGCAGACGGCAACTGGGACCCATTTGCCCGAGACTGGATAGCAGCCCAAGCCGGTCATACCCCATTCAGCGGCGCGCTTTCATACGGTCCTGACACAAACGGCGACGGCAAAATCCAAGCTGAAGAAGCCTTCCAGTACGCTTATACCGTGCGTGACTTACGCGACACACCGAATTTTAGTGAGAGTTCTGAAGCGGGCGGAGACATCGCCCTTGGTCAACAATACTTAGTCTGGTGGTGGTGGTGCCGAATCTGGTACGTAGAACTCTTGCCATACATTAAGAAGTTTCCGCCACGAGAGTATTATCAAAGACTAAACAAGATCCTGCCAGAGCTAACGAGAATGGTGGCAACCATTGATAGAACGTCGGAGGCGTTGCGGAAGAGGACACAAGCAAGTATCAAGGCGCTGGTGAGGAAATCCTTCGCGTAATGATCAACCATAAATCAAATGACTGAACTCAGCACCCTCGAAACACAGTCAGCTAAACACTCAATCCCAAGCAAGAACATGCATTTGCCTAGGTGAGACGCTAAGTTAAGAAAACCAATTAAACCAACCCGAAATGTTTGGTACTATTTTCCTAAAAGTGAGAATTGCTACATAGAAAAGATTTATTGCATGCACATTGATTCTATCTATGGAGAATGTAAATGACCCTCTCATTTGAAGATTTTGTTAAGCTACTAATCTCACAAATGACTGAGAAAGAAGTCAATGAAGGCATAGCTTACGCCGCTGAGAAGTTACTGCCGGCGGGCTCAAAAACTCAACTTAGCAAGATTGATGTTGAGGTATCAGCTGACTCGTACATTGGGTTCATAGACCGGGAGCCTCAAGCAAACTGGGGGCACTCAGCCAGATACGTGATAGTTAACCAGAAGAGTGGAAAAATCTCCTCTCTTGAAACCCGACTCCCCCCCTTTAGAAGCGGTAGCGATATTTCTTGGCGGCTCGTCTACAAAGCGCCAGCAGTGCCTGAAATATTCTCCGAACATCCAACATAAAGCACACTATGTTCAAGTGCTCAACCAATACCAGAGGGTTACTTCATTTCCGCCTTTTCCATCATCCCATCCGTTTGCGCGCGCGCGCGCTCCGCTTCCTGGCAGGGGTAGAGCCCATCCAAATTGGTAGGATTGACCTACCTCAATTTATTAGAGTCAATAGAACGTTGTTGTTACTTAAACTTATGAGTCAAGATTGTATAAAATTCTGTATAATACCCTCAGTCAAAATGACATGAAAAGGTCCTTGGCGCGCTTAGGCGGCTATATACGTTTTTATTGACAATCTCATATCAAGTTGACTT